>CAYOZT010000058.1:0-10500 GCA_964408545.1 uncultured Oscillospiraceae bacterium
CGGACATTTTCATGCGGGACGCCGAGGGCGTCGTCCCCTACGGTTTTCGGCGGGCATAAGGCGACGCGGACCGTCGGGGACGGCGATACCGGACTGATGCAAAATTCCGCGGGGAACGGTTGATTTTCCGCGTGCGCTGTGCTATACTTTCCTTACCGACTCTCCGACGGAAAGGAATGTGGATCCCATGCTTGAGATCGAAGCTTTGTTTGACCTCTCCCACACGCGCGGCGACGCGTATTTACGACAATCTCACTACCCGTGGGAAGCGCTCGCGGGGCTGAAAAATGCCATCGTTCAACTCGGTGAAGTGCTCCCGCGCGACGAGTTTTCCGAAATTTCTCCGCAGGTCTGGGTGCATCGCACGGCGCAGATCGCCCCGAGTGCATCCTTGGGAAGTCCCTGCATCATCGGCGCGCGGACGCAGGTGCGCCACGGCGCTTTTGTCCGCGGCAGCGCGCTGGTCGGCGACGACTGCGTCGTCGGTAACTCCGTGGAAGTGAAAAACGTGATCTTGTTCGACGGCGTGCAGGTGCCGCATTTCAATTATGTCGGCGACAGCATCCTCGGATACAAGGCGCACATGGGCGCCGGCGCCATCACCTCCAATGTCCGCGCGGACAAGGCGCTCGTCACCGTCCACGCGCAGCCGCCGATCCCGACGGGCATCAAAAAAGTCGGTGCTTTTTTGGGGGACGGCGTCGAAGTCGGCTGCAACAGCGTGCTCAACCCGGGCACGGTCATCGGCCGCAACACACAAATTTATCCGCTTTCGTGCGTGCGCGGCATCGTAGCCGCGGACAGCATCTACAAAACGGGCGGTATCATCGTGCACAAGGAGGCGCAGCATGGGTAAATATTTCGGGACGGACGGCTTTCGCGGTGAAGCCAATGTCGGCCTGACCGCCGACCACGCTTTCCGCGTCGGTCGCTTCTTGGGCTGGTACTTCGGCGAGTGCAAGCGCCGCAGCGGCAGCGACATTCGCGCAAAGATCGTCATCGGAAAAGACACGCGCCGTTCGAGCTATATGTTCGAGTACGCGCTGGCCGCGGGCATCACCGCCTCGGGCGCGGATGCGTACCTGCTGCACGTCACGACCACGCCCTCCGTGGCCTTTGTCACACGCACGGAGGATTTTGACTGCGGCGTCATGATCACTGCCAGCCACAATCCTTTTTACGACAACGGCATCAAGCTTATCAACGCGCAGGGCGAAAAGCTCGACGAGCAGACCATTTCCTACGTCGAAAGCTATCTCGACGGCGAGCTGGAACTGTTCGGACAAACGTGGGCGGAGCTTCCCTACAGCCGTCGCGACGACATCGGCCGCACCGTCGATCACACCGCGGGCAGAAATCGCTACCTCGGCTACCTCATTTCGCTGGGACTGCATTCGCTCAAGGGCGTCAAAGTCGGTCTTGACTGCGCCAACGGCGCGGCGTGGAACCTTGCGCGGCAGGTTTTTGAGGCGCTGGGCGCGAAGACCTACGTCATCAACGCTGAGCCCGACGGCCTGAACATCAATCAAAACGCAGGCTCGACGCATATCGAGGTGCTGCAGAAATTCGTGCTCGACAATGCGCTCGATGTCGGCTTCGCCTACGACGGCGACAGCGACCGCTGTCTGTGCGTGGACGAAAACGGCAATGTCGTCACGGGCGACCACATTTTGTATATTCTCGGCCGCTATATGTGCGACGAGGGCACACTGGACAACAACACCGTCGTGACGACCGTCATGTCGAATTTCGGCCTGTACAAGGCATTCGAGGAACTCGGCATCGGCTACGCAAAGACCCCCGTCGGCGACAAATATGTCTACGATTACATGGTGCGCAACGAATGCCGCCTCGGCGGCGAGCAGAGTGGCCACATCATCATCTCCAAATACGCCACCACGGGCGACGGCATTTTGACGAGCCTGAAGATCATCGAGGTCATGATGGCCAAGAAAAAGAAGCTCAGCGAGCTTTGCAGCGGGCTGAGCGTGTATCCGCAGGTGCTGAAAAATGTCCGCGTGGAGGATAAAGCCGCCGCGCAGAACGATCCGGCTGTGCGCGCCGCAGTCGAGTCCGTTGCCGCGCAACTCGGCGACGGCGGGCGCATCCTCGTGCGCGAAAGCGGCACGGAGCCCGTGATCCGCGTCATGGTCGAGGCCGACAGCAAGCAATTGTGTCACGAGCTGGTCGATCGCGTGATCGACGCCATCTGCGCGCAGGGACACAGCCGTGTCTGATCTTTCACCGTAATCAAACCGTAAAGGAGTATATTTTCATGTCCAACAAAGCCGTATTCACCCCCAACGCCCCCGCCGCGATCGGCCCGTATTCGCAGGCCGTCGCCGCAGGCAACACGCTCTATGTTTCCGGTCAGCTGCCCATCGACCCCGCCACGGGCGCATTTGCCGGCGAGGATATCGCCGCGCAGACGCGTCAATCCCTGCTGAATTTGCAGGCGATCCTGAACGCGAACGGCATGAGCATGGCCGATGTGGTAAAAACCACCGTGCTGCTTGCCGACATCGGCGAATTTGCCGCGATGAACGCCGTGTATGCCGAGTTCTTCGCCGAGCCCTTCCCCGCCCGTGCCGCCTTCCAAGTCGCGGCGCTTCCGAAGGCCGCCCGCGTCGAGATCGAAGCCGTCGCCGTCAAATAAGAAAACAGTCGACGGGCGCGCTGCAAAAAGCAGCGCGCCCGAGCGATATCGTTCAACCGTTCTCCTGCGGTGCGGGGGGCTGGACAAGGCCGGCCACATCCGACACGGGCAGAGAAAAGGCGATGGCCGTGGATTTTTTGGACATATCCAAAGCCTTATAAATGCCGTTGAGCACATCGTCGCGGATGGACTTTTCCACCACCATCATCAGCATTTCCTTGTCCGCATGGAGCGTGATGCCGAAAAACGCTGCCGCGTCCTCCTTCACGACGCCGCGGGCGTTCATGATCGTACCGCCGCGCACGCCCATTTCGCGCGCAACGTCCATCACTTCATCGGCGTAGCCGGAGTTGACGATGACGAAAATGACCTCATGTTCGTTCGTTTTCATTACTTTTCCCTCCCCATTCGGTTATCACTCAGGAATTGATAGGCATTGACGCCGATGACGCTGCTCAGCGGCACGGCGAAGGCAATGCCCTTTCCTTTTTTGATGGTTCTGAATTTTTCTTCCAAGCAGTCGATGATGCTGCCGACGTTTTCCTCGCGCACGACGCTGATGACGACCGCCTTATGCGGCTCGAGGCCGAGCATTTCGACAAGGTCGGATCGTCCCGTGCCCATACCTGCGACGATCATTTGGTAGTTGACATCGAACTGGCTGATGACATCCATGTAAAACTCGCCCTTCGGGCGGTCGACCACGGTGAACAGAAGCGACAGCTTTTTGATCGCGGAATCGTTGACGGAATTTTTCACGGCTGCGCCTCCTTACATAAAGTTGATGATCTGCTGATCGTCCGCATCGAGCATCTTGCGCATCGCGCGGCGTTCGCTGACGCGGCCGGCGACGATTCCCTTGAAGCCGAGTAGCTGAATGGTGATCAGCGGTGCCATCGCGACCAGCGCGACCACGCCGAAGGCATCGCGCAGCACGGCCTCCGAGCCCTGCATGGCGACGCACACGCCCGTCACGAGCGGCAATATGAAGCCCGAGGTCATCGGACCGCTGGCTACGCCGCCGGAGTCAAACGCGATCGCCGTGTACACCGGGGGCACGAACAGCGACAGTGCCAGAGAAATAAAGTAGCCGGGGATGATGTAATACACCAAAGAGAAATCGAAAATGATACGGATCATGCTCAGCGCGATGGCGCCGCCGACGCCGATGCAGAGCCCGAGCATCATCGAGCGCTTGCTGACGAGGCCGCCCGTCACATCCTCGACCTGTGCGTTGAGCACGTGGATGGCAGGCTCCGCGAGCACGACCAGCACGCCGATGACGAGGCCGAAGGCCACGAGCAACCAGCGACTCGTCTCGGCCAGAGCGGTGCCGAGCTTATAGCCGATGGGCATGAAGCCGACATTGACGCCCGTCAGGAAAATGACGAGGCCGACATAGGTGAAGGCGACGCCGACGGCGATCTTCACCAAGCGGCGCTTCGGCAGCTTGAGGAAGAAGATCTGGCACAGCAGGAAGCACACGACGATCATGCCCAGTGCGAGAGCGACCTCCTGCGCGGTATGCGCAAGACTGTGCAGGAACGAAAGCAAAATGTCGCTGCTGACGGCGTAATCGGGCACCTGATAGCTCATGTCGGAATTGGAGAAGATGCCGAGCACGAGCACCGCCAGCACGGGGCCGACCGAGCACAGCGCCACAAGACCGAAGCTGCTGTCCTTGCTCTTGCGGTCACCGAGCACGTTGGCGATACCGACGCCCAGCGCCATGATGAAGGGCACCGTGATCGGGCCCGTGGTCACGCCGCCGGAGTCGAATGCCAGCGGCAGCAGATCTTCGTGGCCGCTGACGACCAGCATCAGTGCCAGCGCGAACAGCAGCATATAGAAAAGCATCAGGATGTGCGACAGGCTCTTTTTGAAGATGATCTTCATCACGGAGATCACCAAAAACGCGCCCACGCCGATGCCGACCGCGTAAATGAGCACCGTTCCGTTCATCACGGCGCCGACCTGCGTGGCAAGCACCTGAAGATCGGGCTCCGCCACCGTGATGAGCAGTCCCATCACGAAGCAGACCGCAAGCAGCAGCCCCATTTTCTTTTGGCGGGACAGTCCCGCGCCCATATGTACGCCCATGGGCGTCATGGCAAGGTCGGCACCGAGGTTGAACAATCCGATGCCGAGGATCAGCAAGATCGCACCGATGGTAAATGTGATCAATTCCGTGGACGAAAAGTCCACCAGCGGAGTCAGTGCCAGCAGGTATACGACCGCCGTCACCGGAAGCGCCGAAACAAGCGCCTCCTTGATTTTTGCGCGAAGCTCTCTCAAATCTCATCACCTTTTTCCGAAGGAATCATTTTTACTCATTATACCAGAAAAAGGGCTGTTTGCCAACATAAAAATTGTTAATAAACGATAAAATTCCGATTGCGAAATTGGGAAAGTTTGCGGCCTCCGAGCATCTCGGAGGCCGTAAAGCTCATTTTGTGATATCGCCGTCGCTGCAATGGACGGTGTAATTTCCCGTCGAATCGTCCCAGCTGTCATCCTTGGAGATCGCGTTCCATTGTTCCATCGTTCCGCCGTAACGGATGTCCGTCAGGTTTTCGCAGGATTCAAATGACCCTCTGCCGATCGTCGTTACGCTTTCGGGGATCGTTACGCACACGAGGCTGCTGCAACTGTAGAAAGCGATGCCCTCTATTTCCGTTACGCCGTCGGGGATCGTTATGCTCGTCAGACTGTAGCAATTTGTAAACGCGTAACTTCCTATTCTCGTTACACTCTCAGGGAGCGTGATGCTCGTCAGGTTCTCACCCCCGCTGAATGCGAACTGACCGATTTCCGTTATGCCGTTGCCGAGCGTAACATTTGCCAGTGCAGCGCAAGATTCGAATGCCCG
Source organism: uncultured Oscillospiraceae bacterium (assembly GCA_964408545.1). GTDB lineage: Bacteria > Bacillota > Clostridia > Oscillospirales > Oscillospiraceae > Faecousia. The sequence continues at coordinate 5,526 of CAYOZT010000058.1, forward strand.
ATCACCGATGCTCGTCACCGTGTTGGGGATCACGATGCCGGTCATATTTTTTCGGCCGCCGAACGCGAAATCGCCGATGCTCGTGACGCTGCCGTCCTCGGGGATCACGCTGTTGTTGCAGCCGGCGACCAGACGCTTTGTTTCCGTTTCGATCAGGCAGTTGCCCGCGCTGTGATAGACACGGTTGTCTTTCGCAACGCTAATGCTCGTCAGAGCGTCGCAACCGAGGAAAACTTCCTCGTCGATATCCGTTACATTATATCGCAGCCGATGCGTGCTTCGGGGATCTCGCGCAGGGCATAGTTTTCCGCGGTCTTGCCGAGGGTCACCGAGCAGCAGGGGATGAAATCCTGCGGCAGACGAAGTCGCTCGACCAGCGACGCATCCGCACTCATCGCGGCCGTCGCGCCCCAAATGCAGCACTGACCCAATCCCAGCTCCGTCGCGGCGAGGCACATATTGTGCAGCACGATGGCGGCGTTGGAATAGGCAATATTCTCCCTGCCGGGTTGCGGTTTACGCGAAGAAACGACGATCAGCGTCGGCGCGCCGAACAGCGGATGGATGTCGGGATTGCCGAAAAAGCTTGCGCCCGCGCGGTCGATCTGCACCAAAAGCTGCGCATCCTGCACGACCGTCAGGTGCACGTCGGCATAAATGCCGCGCGCGATGGGGGAAGCGTTGGCCGCCTTCAAGACGGTGGCAAGCTCCTCGGATGTCAATTGCTCGCCCGTGTAGCTGCGGATCGAACGGCGGCTGAACAAAGTGTCGAGTGTCTGCATATCGTTCTCCTTACTCCGTAAATGTGTAGCGGATGATGCGTCCTTTCCCGTCGCCCGTGGTGATGACGGTGTCGCCCTCGGGCGTCGCGCCGACGTTCAGCACGGGGAATTGCCCGTTCGCGGCGACATAAGCTTCGGGGCTTTCGGCGTCGACCTCCAGAAAATCCTTCTGCGCGAATTTCTCGCCGCCGCAGGGGTTGATGTTCTCGATCAGTAATTCATAGTTTGGCATATCGTTGCTCCTTTTCCTATATTCTATGTTCATTATAGCGGAAAAGTGCCGATTTTTCAAGCGTTTTTTCACAGATAGAGCATTTTTGCCTCATACGGGCGCAACTGTTCGCTCGCGGTGGAATAATTGGCGATGAGTGTCTGCGCCTCGCGGAATTCGTCGGGGATCGGCCAATCATGCGTCTGCGCCGTGAAATTGCAGACGACGAGCATTTTGTGCTCCGGCGTCTGGCGGATATAGGCGAAAACCGCCTCGTTTTCCGCGTCGAGCAGCTCGAAACTGCCCTCGCGGAAGAGCGAATACTGCTTGCGCAGTGCGATGAGCCGCTTGTAATAGCGGAACACGGAGTCGGGGTCACTGCGCTGCGCGGCGGCGTTGATGTCTTTATGGTTCGGATTGACGGGCATCCACGGCGTGCCCTCGGTAAAGCCGGCATTTTTTCCGTCCGTCCACTGCATCGGCGTGCGGGCATTGTCGCGCCCGCGACGGTAGATCGACTCCATCACGTCCTCGGGGGCGTAGCCGCGCGCGACGCGGTCACGATAGAGGTTGTGGATCTCCACGTCCCGATACTGCGCGAGGGGCAATCGGCAGTTGGTCATGCCCAGCTCCTCGCCTTGGAAAATGTAGGGCGTGCCCTCCATGCCGTGCAGCATGGTCGCAAGCATTTTGGCCGATTGCACGCGGTATTCTCCCTCATCGCCCCAGCGCGAAACGATGCGCGGCAGGTCGTGATTGTTGAAAAAGAGGCTGTTCCAGCCATTGCCGTGCAACTGCGTCTGCCAGCGGGCGAAGCAGCGCTTGAGCTCACTCAGTCGCAGCGGCGATACGTCCCATTTTTCGCCCTTCTGGTCGAGGCACATATGCTCGAATTGGAACACCATCGAAAGCTCGCTCCCGTCGGGCGCGCTGTAGCGCTTGGCGCGCTCGATGTCCGCGCCCCACGCCTCGCCCACGGTAACGAGTCCCTCCTCGCAGAATGCCTGCGCGGAAAGCTCCCGCAAAAATTCGTGCAGCCGCGGGCCGTTGATGGTGATGCGCTTGTCGGGCTCTTTGGCGATCTGGTCGATGACGTCCAGACGGAAGCCGCCCGCGCCCTGCTCCACCCAGAAGCGGATGGCATCGTACAGCGCGCGCCGCAGCGCGGGATTTTCCCAGTTCAGATCGGGCTGCTGCGGAGCAAATTGGTGGAAATACCACTGCCCCACTTCCTCGACATAGCTCCATGCGGGGCCGCCGAATACGCTGCAAAGGTCATTCGGGCGCCGATCGGGCGTGCCGTCGCGCCAGATATAATAGTCGTGATAGGGGTTATCGCGGCTTTTCTTCGCCTCGAGGAACCAGCGATGGCGGTCGGAACTGTGGTTGAGCACGAGATCGAGGATGATCGTGATGCCGCGCTTGTTCGCCTCGCGCAAAAGTTCGCGCATATCGTCCATCGTGCCGAACATCGGATCGATGGCGCAGTAATCGGAAATATCGTAGCCGTTGTCGACCTGCGGCGAAGCAAACACGGGCGAGAGCCAGATACCGTCGACGCCCAGCTCCTGCAGATAGTCCAGCCGCGAGATCACGCCGCGCAGGTCGCCGATACCGTCGCCGTTGCTGTCTTGAAAGCTTTTGGGGTAAATTTGATAAAATACGGCCTCCTGCCACCAGCCGCGCTTGCTTTTGTCCATAAGAAAAGCTCCTTTCGCTTTTTGACCAGTATAGCATAACATCGGCGCATTTTCCAGTCCTTTCTTCAATCTTACATCAATCTTTCGCTGCTATTATGCACAGAAACGGGAGGTAGTTTTATGCGAAATCTGTCAAAACACCTGCTTGCGCTGCTGTGTGCAGCGCTTTGTCTCACGGCCTGCGCCGAAAAAGAGGCTGCCGCGCCCACGCTCGCCGCCAACACGACCTACACGGGCACGATCAGTGCACTCAGCCTGACGCAGCTGACCGTGCAGACCGAAGATGCAGAGCTGACCGTTCCGCTCACGGAAAACACCGTCTTTACGCGCGATTTCGACGCGGACAATCTGCAGCCGCCGCAAAACGGCGATGACTTTGTCGGCGGCGATATGGGCACACTGCCCGAAGGCGATCTGCCGAACGAGCCGATCGGCGGTGAACTTCCGCCCGACGGAAATTTCGGCGGCATGGGAATGCCGAACGGAAACGGCGGCATGGGCGGCATGGGCGACCCATTCCTCGGCGAAGCGAGCATCTATGATCTGACGCTCGGTATGCACGTCACCGTCACCACGGACGAAAAGTCGCAGGTCGTTTCCGTCGTCTACACGCAAAACAAGATCATGCCCTGAAAAGCCACGGCGCGCTGCTTTCGCAGCGCGCCTTCGGCATTATTTCTCCGATTTCCGAACGGGATGTCGGATGACGGTTTTACGGCGTTCGGGCGGAACTTTTCGCGCGTCGGAGAGGTAGATCTCGTGGTGACGGCGTGTGGCGGAGAAATCGTTTTCATAACCGTTTTCGGCCAAAAACGCATCCATGCGCGCGATGCTTGTCGGTTCGTCGTCATACGCGCCGATGTGCAGCAGCTGCACGCACTCCCCTTCTTCGATCTGCAGCAGCTCCGCGGACGAGCAATCCATATTTTTCTTCTGCTTTGCCTGTTCGATCGCCCATTGCAGCTCCCGCTCCGTCACAAAATCGGGCACGCGGATGACGCTGATCCACCGAAAATGCGATTTGTCCGAAAAATCGACGCCCTCCACGCCGTCCTGCCACCAAAATCCCTCCGGCGGCGGCACGACGAAATCAAAGTAGCCGTCCATGCGATGGTCGCCCATTTTGCTCATTTTGATGGTATACGCCAGCGTGTACAGAACGCCAATGGATGCTTTGTACGCGCCGCCCTCTTCGTTCGGGTCGCCGCTGCCGCGCACGGCCAAATACCGCATCGGCGGAACGGTGACGAGCTGCGGCCGCTCCTTCGGAAGATAAAAAACGCTGTACTCTTTTTTGAAATCAAAGGCCATATTTCTCCCCCTTTCGGCGCAGATCGCGCTTGCTTACGGTGTCGAATTCTGTTATGATAAAGAAAAAAACGCAAAGGTTGTGAGACAATGGAAAAATTTGCCGTGATCGACACGGAAACAAACTGGATCGATCAGGTGATGAGCATCGGCTGCTGCATTGCGCAGGCGGAGCGTTTCGTTCCGATCGACTCGAAATATCATGTTCTCCTCCCCGAAATACGCATCGGCGGGATGTACGAAGGCAGTCTGTACATCGATACGCCCGTCTCACCGATCATCTGCTCGATCGAAGAAGCGGCGCAGGAGCTTTGCACGTGGCTACACGCGCAGGGAGTACATGACATTTTCGCCTACAACGCCAATTTTGACCGAGCGCACCTTCCGCAGCTCGGTATCTTCCGCTGGCATGATATCATGCGTCTTGCCGCATATCGGCAGAGCAATCCCAAGATCCCGCCCACGGCCGACTGCTTCGCGACGGGACGCTTAAAGCGCGGCTACGGCGTGGAAGCCATGCTGCAGCTGCTCAGCGGCGACCGAAGCTACCGCGAAACGCACAACGCCCTCCGCGACGCGCTCGACGAGTTACGGCTCATGCAGCTGTTAGGCCATGCACCGTCCGATTATCCCGAGCTGTAAGGCAGTCAAAAAGCGCCCTCGATGATCGAGGGCGCTTTGGTTTTGGCTAAGCGGGAATTAGTCGAAGATCTCGGTGACGACACCGGAACCGACGGTACGGCCGCCTTCACGGATAGCGAAACGCAGGCCCTTCTCGATAGCGATGGGGGTGATCAGCTCAACATTCATAACAACGTTGTCGCCGGGCATGCACATCTCAACGCCCTCGGGCAGAGTGATGATACCGGTAACGTCGGTGGTACGGAAGTAGAACTGAGGACGATAGTTGTTAAAGAAGGGGGTGTGACGGCCGCCTTCTTCCTTGGACAGGACGTAGACCTGACCGGCGAACT
>CAYOZT010000059.1:0-9988 GCA_964408545.1 uncultured Oscillospiraceae bacterium
AATTCGCGCATGACCTGACGGCAAACACCGCAGGGGGGGAATTGCCCCGTGATGACGCCGTCCTTGCCGCCGCACACGGCAATGGCCTCAAAATCGCGCTTTCCGTCGTAGATCGCCTTAAAAAAGGCGGTACGTTCGGCGCAGACGGTGGGCGTGTAGGCACCGTTTTCGATGTTACAGCCCTGATAGACCGTCCCGTCGGCGCACAGCAGTGCCGCGCCGACCTTGTAGCCGGAGTAGGGGGAGTAGGAGCGCAGCATCGCTTCCTTGGCAAGCTGCACCAATTCTTCGTTGCGCATAGGTTTACCTCGTTACAGAATTTTGTCCGCGAAGCTCTCGCCCGGGGTGTCGAGCGATACATTCAGCAGCTCGGCCGCCGTCGCGGCGATGTCGGCGAAGCTCGTGCGCGTGCCCAGCGAGCCGCAACGCACTTTTTTGCCGAGGACGAGCAGCGGCACATACTCGCGCGTATGGTCGGTCGTGGCGGTGTAGGACGGATCGCAGCCGTGGTCGGCGGTGATCATCACAAGGTCGTCTTCGCCTGTTTTCTCGAGGAAGGCGGGCAGGAAACGGTCAAATTCGCTCAGTGCGTTGGCATAGCCGTCGATATCGCGGCGATGCCCGTAAAGCATATCGAAATCGACCAGATTGACAAAGCACAGACCGTGAAAATCGACATCCGCGTAATGCATGGCGTGCGCCATGCCGTCGGCGTTGGACTTGTTGTAGACAAACTCCGTGTCGCCGCGGCCGGCGAAAATGTCGTGGATCTTGCCGACGGCGACGGAGTCCTTGCCCGCGGCCTTCAGTGCGTCCAAAAGCGTTGCCTTGGGCGGCTCGAGGGAGTAGTCGTGGCGATTTGCGGTGCGCGTGAAGCCGCTTTTTGCATCGCCGACGAAGGGACGGGCGATGACGCGCCCGACGCCGTGCTTGCCCTTGAGCAGCTCGCGGGCAATGTGGCAGTATTCGTAGAGCGTTTCCAAGGGGACGACATCCTCGTGCGCCGCGATCTGGAAAACGGAGTCGGCGGAGGTGTAGACAATCAGATCGCCCGTGCGCATATGCTCTTCGCCGTATTTGGCGATGACCTCGGTGCCCGACCACGGGGCATTGGCGAGCACGCCGCGTCCCGTCGCCGCCCGGAAGGGCGCGAGGATCTCCTCGGGGAAGCCCTCGGGATAGGTCGGCAGCGGATCGGGCGAAACGATGCCCGCGATCTCCCAGTGGCCGATGGTGGTATCTTTGCCCATGGAGCGCTCGGTCAGACGGGCGTAAGCGCCCGTGGGCGCGTCGACCTTCGGCAGACAGGAAACGCCGTCGATGTTGCCGAGTCCCGCGGCGATCATATTGGGGATACAAAGTTTTTCCGAGCGCGCGCAGGCGCGCAGGGTATTGACGTCAAAATCGCCGAAGGCTTCCGCATCGGGCATTTGACCGATACCGAAAGAGTCCAGCACGAATAAAAAAATGCGTTTCATGATCTTATTTATTCTCCATGGCGACGGCGGTGTCCAGCGCGACACGCATCATGGCGGTGAAGGCGTTCTGACGCTCGTCGGCGGTCGTTTCCTCGCCGGTCAGGATGTGGTCGGAGATCGTGCAGATGCAAAGTCCGCGTTTACCGTAGCGCGCGGCGTTCATGTACAGCGCAGCCGCTTCCATCTCCAGCGCCATGACGCCCATTTTCTTCTGATTGTACAGCGTGTCGAGCCCCTCGGGGACCTTGGCGTGGTCGCCGTAGAACACGTCGGAAGAATTGACGTTACCGACGTGGTAGGGCGTGCCGCAGTTCTTCGCGGCCTCAACGGCGGCGCTGAGCAGCGTGAAGTCCGCGATGGGGGCGAAGGTGCCGGGGAAGTGGAACTGGTGGGCAAAATTCGAGTCGGTGCACGCGCCCTGCGCGAGCACGAGATCGTACAGGCGGATATTCTCCTGAATGGCGCCCGCCGAGCCGACGCGGATGATATTTTCCACGCCGTAGTAGTTGAACAGCTCGTGCGAGTAGATACCGATGGCGGGCATACCCATGCCCGAGGCCATGACGGAGACCTTCACGCCCTTGTAGTAGCCGGTGTAGCCGTTGACGCCGCGCACGCCGTTGACGAGCACGGGATTTTCCAAAAAGTTTTCGGCGATGAATTTGGCACGCAGCGGATCGCCGGGCATCAGCACGGTCTTGCCGAAGCCGATCTCGTTTTGAATATTGATGTGCGGTGTCGCACGAAAGTCAGACATAATTCTTCCTCCAAAATTATAAATTATAAATTACAAATTATAAATTATAAATTATTCTGCGCGTAGTTTTTGCAAATGGCCGTCAGAATTTTCAGAATTTCCGCGAGGTCTGCATGAATGCTTAAAAACTCTTTTTCGGAGATATACGCGGTTTCTCGCAGCAGACAAAGCCAATACTGTGTTTCGTTTGCCTCTTTTAATGCGATTTTCATCTTGAAAACGAAGTCTGCTGTGCTGTGTGCGCGTTGTGCCTCTGCGATATTCGCACCGATACTGGTTCCGCTTCGGTATACTTGATCGGATATTACGAATTCTTTCTTCTGCTTGGTCAAATATCTTTGCAAATTGACGATCCTGACGGAGAAGGCGAAGCTTTTTTCAACGATGATATTGTCCTTCACTTCGCTATCCTCCCACAATTTGTAATTTGTAATTATGAATTATGAATTGTTTTTGCAATTTTGACGATGCGGGATGTGCCGAGGCGCGAGGCGCCCAGCGCGATGAATTTCTCGGCGTCCTCAAGGCTGGAAATGCCGCCGGCGGCCTTGATCTTCACGTGCGGCGCGACGTGCGCGGCAAACAGTTCCACATCGTGGAAGGTCGCGCCTGCCTTGGAAAAGCCGGTGGAGGTCTTGATGTAGTCCGCGCCGGAGTCGGACACGCATTTGCAAAGCGCGATCTTTTCCTCATCCGTCAGAAGGCAGGTCTCGATGATGACCTTCAGGAGCCTGCCGTTGCAGGACTTCTTGATGGCGGCGATCTCGTCGGTGATGGCGTCCCACTTACCTTCCTTCGCCCAGCCGATGTTGATGACCATGTCCACCTCATCGGCGCCGTTCGCGACGGCGTCGGAAGCCATGAAGCACTTGGCGGCGGTCGTAGCGTAGCCGTTGGGGAAGCCGATGACGGTACAGATGGCGAGCTTGTCGCCGACATATTCCTTCGCTTGCTTGACGAAGGACGCGGGGATGCAGACCGAGGCGGTGTGATAGGTCATGCCGTCGTCACAAAGGGCGCGGATCTCGTCCCATGTGGCGGTCTGCGCGAGCAGCGTGTGGTCGCATTTTGCCAGAATTTCGGAAATTTCCATATGATCTGTCTCCTTCATAATGATTTACAAATTCAGCGCGTTCCGTGCAAACGGATGACGGCGCGGTCGCGAATGCCATGGACATAGCAGCGGTGGCACATGGCGATATAGCTGTCGTTGCCGCCGAGCACCACCTGCGCGCCCTGCGTGACGATCAGACCGTCGCAGATACGGGCGTTGATGGTCGCCTTGGCGCCGCAGTCGCACATGGTCTTGATCTCCTCGATCACGTCGGCCAGCTCCATCAGCCGCCGCGAGCCGGGGAACAACCGCGTCTGAAAATCGGTGCGCAGTCCGAAGCACAGCACGGGGATGGCGTATTCGTTGACGATGGCACGCAGCTGTTCGACCTGCTGCTCGCTCAGGAACTGACACTCGTCGACGATGACCACGTCGCAAAGTCCCTTGCGCGTGTCCGTGAAGCGGGAAAAAATATCCGCCTGCGGCTCGATGACCTCAACGCGCGCCTCCAAGCCGATGCGGCTGCGCAGGATATCCGTGCCGTCGCGCGTGTCGGCACTGGGCTTGATGAGCCAGACGTTCAGGCCGTTTTCTTCGTAGTTGTATTTGGTGATGAGCGCCTGTGCGGTCTTGCTCGAGCCCATGGCGCCGTATTTGAAATAAAGCTTTGCCATAAACACATCCCCTCCGTAGCATATCATTATAATCGATTTCGACGGAATTTGCAAGGGAAATATGCGCCTTTATCGCAAAAGCTGCGGAAAACGCACTTCCCGCGCCGATGCGATATCGACGCGGGAAGGTCGGCTATTGAACTTTTTCCAATCGCAGCACGGCGGCGGTGGCATCGTCCGCACCGTCGCTCGCGCCGTGCTCGAGCAGCAGCGTCGCCAAAAAGCCCGCCGGCTGATCGAACTGCGCGCGCACGCCCGCAAGCGCCGCTTCCGCGTCCACGCCGTCGCTGAGCAGCAGCAACGTCTCTCCGCCGCCGAGGCTGATACGGCTGACGCTTTGCGCCTGCTCGTCGAGTGCGATCCCCGGGGGCGGGCATTGCTGCCCGATGCGCTCGATACCGCGCGTGCTCAGCAGCCACGACGGCGCCGCGCCCCATTTGTACACGCACACGCGTCCGCTCAAAAGATCCGCCTGCACCAGATCCACCGTCACCGCCCCCGCGCTGCCGCGCAGGACGCAAAGCGCGTTCACATTTTGCAGCGCCTCTTCGGCTTCGCAGCCCGCGCTCAGCATCCGCCGAAGCAACTGCGCCGCGCGCTGCGCTTCGTAAGCGGCCGCCGCACCCGTTCCCATGCCGTCGCACAGCAGCAGATAGTAGCGGTTTTTCGTGCCCGCGAAGCGAATACAGCGGTCGCCGTTGGCGGCCTCACGGCCGCGGCTGCACACCGCCGTTTCCGGCCGAAAAACGGACGGCTGTGCACGCTGCCGCTGCGGCGGCTCGTCGGCCAGCCTTTGCAAATACCGCGCAAGCAGCCCGTACTGCTGCCCGACGGCGTCACGGTACTCTGCTCTGCGCCGATGCTCGGCCAGCAGCAGGCGGTACTGCTCGCGCCCGCTTTGCACGTGGGACAGCAGCAGGGGCTTTTCCACACAGTTTTCGGGCATATGCGCGAGCGTCACGACGCTTTGGTGCAGCAGCGTCTGCGGCATGGTCGCCGCGCGCTGCCGTGCGCCGCATTTTTCGTGACGGGCGCAGCTTTCGCAGGCGCGCTGCGCGGCGTGGGAAAGCAAGGCTGCCGCATCGGGCGGCTCGTCCGATGCGTTTTGCAGGACTTGCTCGCTCTGCGTAAATACCGCCGCCATGCTCTCCAGATGCGATGTCGCCGTGTCTGCGTCGGACTGCGGCCGCGGCCGCGCCTCGCGTTTTGCCGGAAGCACCGCGCAGGCGCTGCCCGCGATCAGCGCAGGCAGCGCGAGAAGATCGCGTTTTCCCCACAGCAGCATCACGAATATGCCCGCAAGCGCCGAAAACAGCACACGGCTGCGCCGCGGCAGGCGCTCGATGCGTCCGAGCAGGTATGTCACGAGCGCGACCGCCGTCATGGGCATTGCGCTCGCGCCCGCGACATCGAGCGCGAGCCCCGCCGCGAGCAATGTCGCAAACGGCGCGGTCATCGACAGGAAGCCGAGCGACGCAACGCCGAAATTCAGATAAGAAAGCGGCGAAAGTCGCGCCAGTGCCAGCACGAGCACGCCCGCGGCGAGCGCGTCGACGGCGGCGCCTCTCGCCCGACGCAGCGATTGCGCCAAAAGGACGGAAGCGAAGGCCAACGCGATGCGCAGCAGATGCAGCAAGATCGCCGTCTGTTCATGTCGCCAAAGCTGAAACAGCACGCCGCTCGCCGCGACGATCAGCGCACACAGACTCGGCGCAAGCAGCGGCGCGTGCTCCCGATCCGCATCCGAAAGCAGTCCGAGCGGCAGCGCCGCGGCGAGCCAGACGATCGCCTGCAGTCCCGCTTGCGCCCAGAACAGCCGATAGCCCAGCGCCGCGCCCAGCACGAAGGGCATCGGCAGCCATCCGGGCAGACCCGCGCACAGCACGGCGGCACAAAACGGCAGGGGAATGCCCCCGAGGTCGGCCGCGCTGAGCACGAAGCCGAGCAAAAACGCGCCGCCCATGCGCACGAGCGCGGTCTGCTGCGCGTCGGTCGCGGCAAGCGCCTCCCACCAACGCAATTTTTTGCCTTGTAGCTGCGTATGCATGATCTTCGATCCTCCTTGGTGTATCCATGCACCGATACTAGCACAGCGGAAGAAATTATTCCGTCGAAAGACGCAAAGCGCGGAAAGTTTCTTGCCACGCAGCCGAAAATGGTGTATAATGGAAAAAAACCGACAGGAGAGGTTGCTCATGGGACGAGAATTCGAACGAAAATTTTCCGCCGCGCCGTCCGTTTTGGACGCCTTGGCGGCGGCCTATCCGCCATCGCGCGTCATCCGTATGCGGACCGACTATTTTGATACTTCCGACGCGCTTTTTTCTTCGCGCCGCGCAACGCTGCGTTTGCGGCGTGAGGACGACGCGCTCGTTTGCACCCTCAAAACGCCTTTGCCCGACGGGAGCCGCGCGGAGTGGGAGTGCCCCGCAGCGCACATCGCGGACGGTTTGGCGCGCCTTCGGCGACTCGACGCCCCGATCCCGGAGGGCTTGACGGCGGATGAGCTGCACATCGTCTGCGGCGCGCGCTTTACCCGTCGTGCAGTGCTTCTTTCCACGGCCGACGGCACCGCGGAGCTGGCAATCGACTGCGGCAGTCTGCTCGGCGGCGGACGCGAAATGCCGCTCGGCGAGGTCGAGCTGGAGCTCAAAAGCGGTTCGCAGGCTGCGACCGAGGCACTGGCCGACCGGCTCGCGCGCGAATACGGCCTCGTGCCCGAGGAAAAAAGCAAATTCCGCCGTGCGGCGGAGCTTGCGGCGGGAGGTGCGATCTGATGCAGCTCGGAAACATCACGGGGCAATTCGAAAAACTCGTCCTTTTCGACACCGAGACCACGGGACTATCCTATCCGACGGACGAGATCATCGAGTTTTCCGCCGTCGTCGTGGAATTGTCGGAGGGAAATGCGCGCGTTTCGCGCGAATACGATGAGCTGATCGCCCTTTCACCCGGAAAACGCGTTCCGCCCATGATCGAAAAACTGACGGGCATCACCGACGCGCAGCTGCGCGAGCGCGGCATCCCGAAAGCGCGCCTTTGCGCGGACATCGCCGAGATGTTCGCGGGCAACACGCTGCTGCTTGCGTACAATGCGCATTTCGATCTGAGTTTTCTTTTCTATCTTTTGCGCCGTGACGGCGATGTGTCGGTGCTGCGCGGCAAACACAAGCTCGATCTTCTGACCGTCTACAAAGATCGCCGCCCCTATCCGCACAAGCTTTGCAACGCCATCACGGCCTACGGCCTCGACGGCAAGGTCGTCAACTCCCACCGCGCCGTCGACGACGTGCTCGCCACGCTCGCCGTCATGGAGGCAATGGTCGCCGAGCGCGACGATCTGGAAAAGTATATCGATCTGTTCGGATACAATCCGAAATTCGGCATCGACGGAAAGCCCATCGGCTCGGTCACGTATCGTCCGCAGCCGTACAACGCGACAGTCGCTCTGTACGAGCGATAAATACATATTTCCAAAAAAATCCGACTTTTTATCGAAAAATATTTGCTTTTTGCGATTTCCTGTGCTATACTACTTGGGCATTGCCATAGAATGCATAAAATATGCCACTATGGGCAGCTTGCTGCCCTAAAAATCGAAAGGGGTTACGATACCAATGAACAAGTATGTCTACCTGTTTACCGAAGGCAACGGTTCCATGCGTGAGCTGCTCGGCGGCAAGGGCGCCAATCTGGCGGAAATGACCAACATCGGTCTGCCTGTCCCGCAGGGCTTCACCATCACCACCGAGGCCTGCACCAAGTACTACGAGGACGGCCGCCGTATCAACGACGAGATCGCCGCCGAGATCATGCGCTACGTCGAAAAGCTCGAAGCCATCACCGGCAAGAAGTTCGGCGACCATGAAAATCCGCTGCTCGTCTCCGTCCGTTCCGGCGCCCGCGCTTCCATGCCCGGCATGATGGACACCATTTTGAACCTCGGATTGAACGAAGAGGTCGTCGAGGTCTTGGCCGCCAAGTCCGGCAATCCCCGCTGGGCGTACGACTGCTACCGCCGCTTTATCCAGATGTATTCCGACGTCGTCATGGAAGTCGGTAAGAAGTATTTCGAGGCTCTCATCGACGAGATGAAGCAGCGTAAGGGCGTCAAGCTCGATGTCGAGCTGACCGCCGAGGATCTGAAGGAACTGGCCGGCCAGTTCAAGGCCGAGTATAAGTCCAAGCTCGGCGTCGACTTCCCCTCCGATCCCAAGGAGCAGCTCATGGGCGCGATCAAGGCCGTGTTCCGTTCTTGGGACAATCCGCGTGCCAACGTTTACCGTCGTGACAACGACATTCCCTATTCTTGGGGCACCGCCGTCAACGTGCAGTCCATGGCCTTCGGCAACATGGGCGACGATTGCGGCACCGGCGTCGCCTTCCCCCGCACCCCCGCCACGGGCGAGAAGAAGCTGTTCGGCGAATTCCTGACCAACGCGCAGGGCGAAGACGTCGTCGCCGGCGTGCGTACCCCCATGCCCATCTCCGAGATGGCGGACAAGTTCCCCGAAGCGTTCGCGCAGTTCGAGAATGTCTGCCGCATCCTCGAGGAGCACTATCGCGATATGCAGGATATGGAGTTCACCGTCGAGCACGGGAAGCTCTATATGCTGCAGACCCGTAACGGCAAACGCACCGCGCAGGCCGCATTGCAGATCGCCGTTGACCTCGTCAACGAGGGCATGATCGACGAAAGGAAGGCCGTCGCCATGATCGAGCCGCGCACGCTCGATACGCTGCTGCACCCGCAGTTCGACGCCGCCGCTCTGAAGACCGCCACACCCATCGGCCGCGGTCTGGGCGCATCCCCCGGAGCCGCCTGCGGCCAGATCGTCTTCTCCGCGGAAGACGCCGAGGCGTGGAAGGCAAAGGGCAAGAAGGTCGTTCTGGTCCGTCTGGAGACCTCTCCCGAGGACATCACCGGCATGAAGGCCGCGCAGGGCATCCTGACCGTCCGCGGCGGTATGACCTCGCACGCTGCCGTCGTCGCCCGCGGCATGGGCAAGTGCTGCGTTTCCGGCTGCGGCGCCATCGCCATGGACGAAGAGAACAAGCGCTTCACGCTGGCAGGCAAGACCTATCACGAGGGCGACTGCATCTCCATCGACGGTTCCACCGGTAACATTTACGACGGTTTGATCCCCACCGTGGATGCTTCCATCTCCGGCAACTTCGGCATCATCATGGGCTGGGCGGACAAGTATCGCCGTCTGCACGTGCGTACCAACGCCGACACGCCCACAGATGCGCGCAAGGCGCGTGAGCTGGGCGCGGAAGGCATCGGCCTTTGCCGCACCGAGCATATGTTCTTCGATCCGGCTCGTATCGCCGCATTCCGCGAAATGATCTGCGCCGACACCGTCGAGGAGCGCGAGATCGCGCTGGCCAAACTCGAGCCGATGCAGCAGTCCGACTTCGAGGGCATTTACGAGGCGATGGACGGCTGCCCCGTCACCATCCGTTTCTTGGATCCCCCGCTGCATGAGTTCGTGCCCACCACCGAGGAGGACATCGCGCTGCTGGCAAAGACGCAGGGCAAGTCCGTCGAGGCCATCAAGGCGCTCATCGCCTCGCTGCATGAGTTCAACCCCATGATGGGTCACCGCGGTTGCCGTCTGGCCGTCACTTATCCCGAGATCGCCAGAATGCAGACTCGCGCCGTCATCAAGGCCGCGCTGAACGTACAGGCTAAGCACCCCGACTGGAATGTCCGTCCCGAGATCATGATCCCGCTGGTCGGCGAAGTCAAGGAGCTCAAATATGTCAAGAATGTCGTGTGCGCCGCCGCCGACGAGATCATCGCCGCTGCCGGCTCCGACATGAAGTACCTCGTCGGTACCATGATCGAGATCCCGCGCGCCGCGCTGACCGCGGACGAGATCGCCAAGGAGGCAGGTTTCTTCTCCTTCGGTACCAACGACCTGACCCAGATGACCTTCGGCTTCTCCCGTGACGATGCGGGCAAGTTCCTCAGCGCCTACTACGACAAGAAGATCTACGAGAGCGATCCGTTCGCCAAGCT
>CAYOZT010000060.1:0-9621 GCA_964408545.1 uncultured Oscillospiraceae bacterium
CCTTTCGGAGCTGACCGATGTGTTTTTTTATTGGGCGCATTTTGCAACGCGCCCGTCATTTATTTTTCTTTGCGCATGAGCCCGAAAGCTTTGGAAAACTCCATAACGACAATGGGAACAAGGATCATCCCAAGGCAGACGAGGTATTCGCTTGTGCGCAGCGCGATCAGACCGAAGGCTGTGCGGATAGGCGTAAAGACGACGGCTGCGACCAACGCGAAGGAAACGAGCGCGGCTTTGTTGAGCGTGCGGTTCGTAAACGGGCCGATCTTCAGCAGCGAATGTGCCGAGCGCATATTGAACGCCTGCACGACCTGACTGAGTGCGAGCACGATGAAGGCCATGGTCTGACCGCCGGGCTCACCGTAGCCGAAGGTGAAGCAGCCGAGCGCGTAGGCCACGAGCGCAAGCGTACCGAACAGGACGCCCTGCAGTACCGTGCGCAGACCGAAGCCGTTTGCGAACAGTCCCTCGTCACGCGGCTTGGGGGCACGATCCATCACATCTTTTTCGACCGGCTCCATGCCCAACGCCACGGCGGGCAGGGAATCGGTGACGAGGTTGATCCAAAGCAGCTGAATGGAGATCAGCGGCGTATGTCCCCACAGGAGCATCGCGACGAACACCGTGATGACCTCGCCGATATTCGTGCCGAGCAGGAAGCCGACGACCTTCTTGATATTCGCGTAAATGCCGCGGCCTTCGCGCACGGCGTCGACGATGGTGGCAAAATTGTCGTCCGTCAGGGTCATATCGGCGGCGCCCTTGGCGACGTCCGTGCCCGTAATACCCATGGCGCAGCCGATATCGGCCGCTTTGAGCGCGGGCGCGTCGTTGACGCCGTCACCCGTCATGGACACGACCTGCCCCTTGCGCTGCCAAGCTTTTACGATGCGGATCTTGTTCTCGGGCGAAACGCGCGCGTAGACGCTGATGTGTTCGACCTGCTCGTCAAGCTCGGAGTCCGTCATCGCGTCGAGCTCCGCGCCCGTAATGGCGCGGTCACCGTCGCGCAGGATGCCGAGCTCGCGTGCGATGGCGGAGGCGGTGATGACGTGGTCGCCCGTGATCATGACGGGGCGGATGCCCGCCTTGCGGCAGATGGCGACGGCCTCTTTTGCCTCGGGACGCGGCGGGTCGATCATGCCGACAAGTCCGAGGAAGGTCAGGCCGTTTTCCAGTTCCTCGGAAGTCGGATCTTCGGGCACACGGTCGATCTGCTTGTAGCAGACGGCGAGCACACGCAGCGCATCGGCGCTCATCTGCTCGGTGTAGGTGCGTGCTTTTTCGATGTCGCCTGCGATGCAGCGCTGCGCAAGCACATCGAATGCGCCCTTGACGATGACGACATTTTTGCCGTCGATGCGGCAAACGACGCTCATCAGCTTACGGTCGGAATCGAAGGGGATCTCCGCAAGACGCGGATACTGCTTCATCAGCTCCTCTTTCGGCAGGCCGTTTTTGTGCGCAGCCAGAACGATGGCCGTTTCGGTCGGATCGCCGATATGCTGCTCCTGAACGCCGTTGAACACGACGCTACCGTCACAGCAAAGCGTGCCGTAGCGCAATAGGCGGCAGACTTCCTCGGAGTTTGCGTTGCCGATATCTTCGCAGTGCGTCGCACCGTCGACATAGGCGCGGGTCAGGGTCATGCGGTTTTGCGTCAGCGTGCCCGTTTTGTCGGAGCAGATGACGGAGGCGCTGCCCAAGGTCTCCACCGCGGGCAGGCGGCGGATGATGGCGTTTTTCTTCACCATGCGCTGCACGCCGATCGACAGCACGATGGTCACGATGGCGGGCAGGCCCTCGGGAATGGCGGAAACGGCCAGAGATACGGCGGTCATGAAGATCTCCAGCACGGGCGTATCGTTGACAACGCCGATGACGAAGATGATCGCGCATACGGCCAGCGCAAGGAAACCGAGGTATTTGCCGAGCTGCGCGAGTTTGGCCTGCAGGGGAGTCTGCGCGTCCTCTTCGCCGTCCAAGAGGTTCGCGATGCGTCCCATTTCGGTGTCCATACCGGTTGCGGTGACGATGGCGGTCGCCGTGCCGTAGGTCACGCAGCAGCCGGAGAAGACCATGTTGCTGCGGTCGCCCAAGGCGGCCTTATCGTTGACGACGGCGGCAGCGTCCTTTTCTGCGGGGACGGACTCACCGGTCAGTGCCGATTCTTCGCATTTTAAGCTGACCGAGCGCAGAAGCCGCGCGTCGGCGGGGATGAGATCGCCCGCTTCCAGACGGATGATGTCGCCGGGGACGAGCTCGGCGGCGTCGATGATCTGCTCGCAGCCGTTGCGAATGACGCGTGCGTGCGGCGCGGACAAACCCTTGAGCGCATCGAGCGCTTTTTCGGCCTTGCTCTCCTGCATGACGCCCATGATCGCATTCATCACGACGATGAGCAAAATGAGAATCGGTTCAAAGTATTCGTGCGTTTTTTCCGCGATCGTGATCGCGAGGGATACCGCGGCCGCCGCGAGCAAAATGAGGATCATCGTGTCCTTGAACTGGTCGATGAATCGTTGGAAATTGCTCTTCTTTTTCTTCTCGCGCAGGCGATTTTCCCCGTATTTTTCGCGTTTTTCGGCAACGAGCGCGTCGGAAAGTCCCTGCGCCATGTCCGAAGAAAGCCGGGAGACGGTATCCTCCCGTGTTTGACAGTGCCAATGCATAAAGAAAGCTCCTTTCATTTTTTCGGCTGACGGGTACAAAAAAAGACGACACCCATCCGCCATGATGCAGACAAGTCTCGTCATTTCAGGCAATACCAGACCGAAGTCGAGTGTTGATATTGCCGCACGGTTCGTGCCGACTACTCCCTTATTGCTGCCATTATAGCATAACGGTCATGTAATTGCAAGAGGGAGTTTTGGAATTTTTTGATAAAAGGGGAGAAATATGATAATATGTGCTGAGTAAAAAGGCGCTTTCAAGCGATGATATTATGTAGAACAAAAAAGGAGGCATCATCATGAAAAAGAATATCATCATCGTTCTTGCTCTGCTCGCGCTGAGCATTTCCGCCTGCGCGAAATCGCCGAAAGTGACGACCGGAACGGCATCTACGCAGGAGCAGTCCACGCCGACGACCTCGCAGCAGCAACCGACATCTGCCGATGTGTCCTCGGAACCTACGCAGACGCCCCCGACCCCCGCAGTCGATCCCTCAATGCCCACCGATCCGACGGATCCCACCGACCCCACCGATCCGACCGACCCGACCGACCCCACCGATCCTACCGACCCTACCGACCCCACCGATCCGACCGATCCACCGCAGCAGAAGCTGGAAACAGACTGGCTGAATATGCTGGATGTGCAGGATATCGAGATGGTGCAGACGGTGCATTCCTATGTCGGTGTTCGACCCGGTATGCTTAAGACGATCCTTTCAACCAATGAACACGGCTCGATCGAGACTTTTCTGAACGAATGCCGAGCCATTTCGCTGACCCCCATCTCAGAAGATACGATCATCGACGGTGGCTCGCAATTGATGCTGCACTTTGTCCTGAAGGATGGCACTGTACACGAGCTGTGCTTCAGCAACGGTCGATATTCGGACGGAGGATACTTCCTCGCAAGCGGCATCCCGACGCTTGAGGACTGCGAATATGCGCAGAAAAGCTATGCCGTGATCAGCTATCTTTCGACGCCCAAGGTCTACGCCGCAGGTTCGAATGTGCCGCTCGGAGAGATCGAAGGCGTTTCCGCTTGGCAATTTGTCCCGTGGGAAAGTGCACCGATCGAATATACCGAGCCTTGGAATTTCCGCTTGGTAGGCGACTTCGGGACGATCTATGTCTACGGCGATCAGGTGATCTCGATCGATCAAGTGTATTACACCTTTGTCACTGCGAATTTTTCCGCAGAACTCGAGCGTAACGGCTTGTTCACGACCAGCTTACGTCTGCTGTCTTCCGTGGAAAGCTGGTTGGCGGATCTGAAGGCCGAAAACATCGTTTCCCTCAGAACGGAGTATCAATATGACGGCGTTGCCCCCGGGACGCTCAGCGATGTGTATACGACGACCGACGCGCAGACCATTGCGGAGTTTTTGCAAGCTTGCCAAGAAATGCAGATGTGGCCCATTGTCGGGGACGACTGCGACGTACCGCCCGGAACTGCCCGATATACCGCGACTTTTACGCTCACAAACGGAAAGCAGCGGACGCTGGATCTTGTCGGGCTGTGCTTTACGCACGGTTCGCAGAACTATCGCTTGAATGAGTCACTGCCGCGTATCGACGGCGCACGCACGCACCGACTGATCACATACGGTAAAAATGTTGCCACAATTTTGTGTAACGGCGAATTCATCGGAAGTTTCCAACAGCTCGAACAGCTCGAGTTTGCTTCCTGCGACGCGCCGACGGAGCTTACGGATACGGGACTTAGCTATTGCCTTCGTACCACGTTCATTACCTTGCATTTCGTTACGGACACGGTGTTCACCATAGAAGGGGAGACGGATACCTATTATTGCCTCGTCGGCAGCAGCCTGTCCGATATCTTGCCGACGGAATAAGCAAAGCTTGCAGCCGGTATGACGTCAAACGAGCTCGCTCCCCAAAAACCGCTTGACATAGGCAGTGGGATCGTGACATACGAACTGTGGCCAAGGTGATGATGGCCATCCAAGGAAAAATTGGACCCCTTAGAAGCGGCCGCTTCTAAGGGGTTCGGTCTTATTTCGGCTGATTAGCAGCATATTTCGCCGCACCTATTGAAAAGTATATCGAAGTTATGATATACTGTGCACACAATAAAAAATGGAGGCGCAGCAAATGAAGAAGCAATCGTTTCAGGTCGCCATCTTGCAAAAACGTGCCATGAACGCACAAATAGATAAGAATATCGAAAGCATCATTATGGCAATGAAAGAGGCTTCGGAACACCATGCGGATATTCTTTTGCTGCCGGAATGCTTTGTTACGGGATATGACTTGCCCCAGACTTATGAAAAAAGCATTGCAGACGATGATTTATGCATTACAAAAATCTGTGAGGCTGCGAAAGAATATCAAATCGGTGTCGTGCTCACGGCATTTACAAAAGGCAAGAAACAACCGCAGAACTCGGCATTTGTGATTGACAAGTCGGGCAGTATTTTAATGAAATATTCCAAGGTGCATACCTGCGATTTCGCGGACGAAAGAACCGTTGAATCGGGAAACGAATTTAAGGTCTGCGATTTTGACGGCATCCAACTGGGTATTATGATCTGTTATGACAGAGAGTACCCCGAGAGCGCAAGAATACTCATGCTAAAAGGTGCGGAGGTCATTCTTGTACCAAATGATTGCGGTTCTATGCAACCAAGACTGAACGCACTTTCGACAAGGGCATATGAAAATATGGTCGCAGTTGCTATGGCAAATCCGAACGGAGAGAATGCCGGATGTTCCTGCGCATATAGTCCGATTTGTTGGGATAAAAACGGAAACTGTGTTGATAACACCGTTTTGCTGGCTGATGATCAGACGGAAGGTATTTTTTACGCAGAGTTTGATATGGAAGCAATCAGAGAATACAGAAATCGAGAAATGTTGGGAAA
Source organism: uncultured Oscillospiraceae bacterium (assembly GCA_964408545.1). Lineage (GTDB taxonomy): Bacteria > Bacillota > Clostridia > Oscillospirales > Oscillospiraceae > Faecousia. The sequence goes on from CAYOZT010000060.1 coordinate 5,561, forward strand.
TACGTTTCGTAAAGTGGACGCATATAGGCAGCTGTTAAGTAAAGAAATCAAAAAACCGTTTATCAGGGATGGGCAGAATCAATAAGACAAGAGGTTGGCTGGCGTAGAAAAAGAACGGCGACAGGAACGAATAAAGGGAGGAAACATCATGAATATATCGGTCAGATACGCGAAAAGAGAGGATTTGGCACGTGTCAACGAACTGAGAAAAATGGTCAATGACCTTCACGCAGAAAACAGACCGGATATTTTTCGCCCCGGCTTCTGTGAAGAAATTCAAGAGCGTGTGTATCAGGCGTTTGAAGCACAGGAGTCCGATGTCATCGTAGCGTGCATCGATGGCGTGGTCTGTGGATTTGCTATGGTGGAGTACATCGACAAACCGCAGTCAGCCTATCAGCTTGCAAGACGCTTTTATCAAATCCACGAGTTCGGCGTGGACAGTGCCTTCCGTCGCTGCGGTGTGGCAACCGCATTGAATCGATTTTGCCGCAGTGAAGCAAAGCGGATGCATTTTGACCGCATGGAACTCGATGCTTGGGCGTTCAATGATGGCGCGATCCGATTTTATGAGTCGGTCGGATTTCAAACCTATCGCAGGTATATGGAATCCAAAATAGAGTAGACATCACAGAGATGACACCGGAAGAAGCGGAAGAAATTATCTGTAGCCGGGATATGTAACAACAAATTCATATCAAAAAGCCACTTGACACGTTGCCGGAATTGTGGTACACTAATGGTGGCCAAAGGTGAGAAGGCCAAATGCATAAGGCAAAAAACGAACACCCCGGAAGGTTCCAGCTTCCGGGGTGTTCTCTGTCTTATTAAAGCTGACAAGGCTTCGGGGTGGCGCTGTGTTATTTCTCTCTATCCACCCACTTGCAGATGAAATAGCTGATTACATCTGCCAATATGGAGAGAAAAAAGGTGAGAAAGTTATGCATAAGAGCTCACCTCCATTCTGCCGGAGGTACACAGCAGGTACATTGTAGCACGTTCCGATAAAAAATGCAATATTTTCCTGCACACCGTCACAAAGTGAGGGAAAGAGCTCAGACATCCGACCCTGCGCCGGGGGCGATTTTTTTACAAGCGCGAATGTGACTGTGCGGAAACCGGAAAGCAAGCTGCCCGACCATGACCATGCAGCGCATCGATGGCGTGTCAGGCCGGCAGAGCCGCAATCAGATGGCAAAGTTCGGCGGGGGAAACATGGCAGCACCCACGAAGCAGCGCACGCCGCCTTACAGCTTCGCTATGGATACTTGAAGCCGCAGCATCATAAATAGACGCCCGAAGACGGAAGACCGTTTTCGGGCGTTTTTCGAACTTTTCAGGCAAAAACGAAACGCGAGATCAACGGCTGCTTGAAAAAAGATGGCGCAAGCCCGAGAGCATGCCTTTGAAGCCTCGTAAAGTGTAGCATTCACGGAAATACCAGTAGAAATATCGCATATTGACCTCCTAAAAGTTGCCAACGCAACAAAAGATGAGAAAAAGCAGTTTGTCAAACTTTGTGCACAGTGCACAGAAGAGGGGACTCGATCGGGCAGTGCAGCGTCGCATGGTTTTGTGCATTATTCCCATACAGGACGAACGCAACAAAATAAAAATTTTGTTGCGTTCGCGCGGGGAGTTTGCACTTTTCAAGGATATGATCACAAGGAGCCTGCGATTTCTGCAGGCATTTCGGTTCATCGCAAGCATTTGGGGTTTCAGCAAGCGCTTCAGTTTACATTGATCGTCTTCTGTTTTCATTTACGAAACGGATCTGTACTTACAAGTATTCGCGCGTCGAGTTCTCTGAGAAATAACTTACGCGGAACACACGAAATTTTCCGTTCATTAGAAACAAACACCGTAAAACCATCGCGAACCGATTGACATTCGGCAAAATAATCTATAAAATATAGATGTGCTTTTTTGCGCACACCATTCCTACTTGGAGCTGATACCATGCAAAAATACAGTGATTGTCCGCAGGTTTTGCGCGAATTTCTGGTCTACCATGAGACGATCAAGGGCCAGTCTCCGCGCACCATCTCGGAATATTATTTGGATATGCGGATGTTTTTCCGCTTTATGAAGCTTATGCGCAGCGATATGCCCATCCACACACGGCTCGATGACATCGATATCAAGGATATCGATCTGGACTTTATCAAAACCATCACGACCTCGGATATTTTTGATTTTCTGTCGTATTTGGCCAACGACCGCACGCCTGATCCGGATGCGGCCGTTCCTGAGTACGGCATTGCACCGGCGGCGCGTGCGCGCAAGCTCTCGGCGCTCAAATCCTTTTATAAGTATCTCACCGTCCGCACCAAGCAGCTTCAGGAAAATCCCGTAGCGGATCTCGAATACCCCAAATTACGCAAAAGTTTGCCGAAATACCTGACTATGGAGCAATCCGCGGCACTTTTGAAGGCCGTCAGCGGCCAAAATCAGACGAGAGATTACGCTATTTTGATGCTCTTTCTCAACTGCGGCATTCGGCGCAGTGAGCTGGTCGGGCTGAATATCTCGGATGTGTACGATGACCGCATTCGCGTCATCGGCAAAGGCAACAAAGAGCGCTTCGTCTATTTCGGAACGCCCTGCCGCAAGGCGATCGATGCCTATCTTATCGAGCGAAATCAGAAAATATTGACCGACAATCGCGCGCTTTTCGGCTCGCGCGACGGCAACCGCATCAGTGTGACCGCCGTGCATCGTCTTGTCAAAAAGGCCATGCTGCAGGCCGGACTCGATGCGTCGCAATTTTCCGCGCACAAGCTGCGGCATACCGCTGCGACGATGATGCTTTCGGGCGGTGTCGACGTGAAAACGGTGCAAGAAGTACTCGGACACGAAAATTTGAACACCACGCAGATCTATACGCACATCGAAAATACGGAATTGAAGATCGCAGCGGAAGCAAATCCGTTGTCAAAGCTTGACTTTTCGGAATAAATTGTGTACAATGGTAGGCGCAACCACCGGTTGCTAAAATACAGAAACGAGAGATGATCGATATGACGGTTGGAGAACGCATTACGGAACTGAGAAAGCAGCAGAATATGTCGCAGGGGCAACTGGCAACTGCGATGGAGGTGTCCCGTCAGGCCGTCAGCAAGTGGGAAAACGGCCTTGCCGTGCCCGATACGCAAAAAATGATCAAACTGGCGGAGGTGCTGCGCACCGATGTTTCGTTTATTGCTACGGGAAAAAAGGGCGCGTCCCCTGCCCCGTCCGCGCCTGCCCCGCAACCGCAGGTCGTGGAAAAGATCGTGGAAGTCGAGAAAATCGTGGAACGACCGGTCGAAAAAATCGTTGAGGTCGAGAAGATCGTCGAACGGCCTGTGGAAAAGATCGTCGAAGTCGAAAAAATCGTAGAAAAACCGATCGAAGTCGAAAAAGTCGTGGAAAAGATCGTCGAAAAGCCCGTCGAGGTGGAAAAAGTCGTCGAGGTCGAAAAGATCGTCGAGAAGCCCGTCGAAGTGGAAAAAGTCGTCGAGAAGATCGTCGAAAAACCGGTTGAAGTCGAAAAAATCGTGGAAAAAGTGGTCGAAAAGCCCGTAGAAGTCGAAGTCGAGCGCATCATCGAGCGCCCGATGGTGCAGCGCATCACGCGCAATAAGCACCTGACGCGCATGGAGATCGCCATCGTCGGCTCCGCCGGCGCGATCATCGGCTTTTTGCTCGGCTGGCTGCTGATGTAAACCTACGGTTGCGAGCAAAGCGCACTGCGAAAGCTCGGTGCTCGTAAGACAGTAAAAACTGAATTTTTAGAACAGGCATGATGTTTGTCATGCCTGTTCTGCTTTTAACAGCCTCATCTGCGGGGATAGCGCTAACGAGATCATGGCGCACGGTTTTCGCATTTTTCCTGCTTGGGCTTTTCTTCGCTGTCGGCGGTTGGGAAAATTCCCTCCATCGCCATGGTGCGAAGATAGGTGCTGAGATTATTCGTGCCGAACTCGCCCATTCGCTGTTTGATGACAGCAAGCTCATGTTCGTCTACAAAGAATTTGACCTGTATCGGTCGCTTGCGGTTTGCGGTAAATGGCATAATA
>CAYOZT010000061.1:0-9409 GCA_964408545.1 uncultured Oscillospiraceae bacterium
GTCGCCATGTCGGCCATGATGTTCGATCCGTCCTTGATGTTGGAGGTCTCACGGAAGGGAGAGTCCGTTCCGCCGGTATCGTGGTGATCGCGGCCGAGCATGACCGGGCCGATCTCGCCGGAGCGCACCATTTCGTTGAATTTCAGGGCGATCTTCATGCGCCCCATCGCGTCCTGATAGAGGATGCGGCACTGCGTTCCGACGACGAGCTTGTTCTTCTTCGCGTCACGCACCCAGACATAGTTGTCGTAATCCTGATAGCGGCGGTTGTTCGCAAGGATGTATTCCGCCGCGGCCGCGTCGGTCTTGTCGAGGTCGGCCGGATCGCGGCTCAGGCAGCACCAGCGGAACGGGCCGTAGCCGAAATCGAACAGGCACGGGCCGAGAATATCTTCGACGTAGGAGGGGAAAACGAAACCGTCGAGGTCGTTTTCGCCGTTTTTGCAGATGGAGGTCACGCCCGTGTCGTAAACGGCCTTGAGGAAGGAGTTGCCGTAATCGAAGAAATAGGTGCCGCGCTCGTGGAAGGCGCAGATCAGTTCATAGTGGTGCTGCAGGGTCTTATTGACGAGCTTGCGGAAGGTATCGGGGTCGTGTGCGAGCATCTCGGTACGCTGCGCGAAGGTCAGTCCCTGCGGGCAATAGCCGCCGTCGTAGGGCACGTGGCAGGAGGTCTGATCGCTCATCAGATCGACATGGACGTTCTTCTCGAGCAGATACTCCAAAAGATCGACGATATTGCCGAGATAGGCAATGGCGCAGGGCTCTTTCGCGGCGAGCTTGCGCTGCGCGATGGCGAGCGCTTCGTCCAAAGAATCGGTCTTTTCGCTCACCCAGCCTTGCGTGTAGCGCGTCATGATGCGGCTTTCGTCGACCTCGGCGATGATGCTGACCGCGCCCGCGATCTCCGCGGCCTTGCCCTGCGCGCCCGACATACCGCCGAGTCCCGCGGTGACGAAAAGGCGTCCGGCGAGGTTGCCGTCGGCGGGGATGCCCAGCTTCAGGCGGCCGGCGTTCAGAAGCGTATTGAACGTGCCGTGGACGATGCCCTGCGGGCCGATATACATCCAGCCGCCCGCGGTCATCTGGCCGTAGTTGGCAACGCCGAGCGCCGCCGCGCGGTTAAAGTTCTTCTGATCGTCGAAACTGCCGACCATCAGGCCGTTGGTGATGATGCAGCGCGGCGCAAGGCGATGGCTGTGAAAAAGTCCCAAGGGGTGCCCCGACATGACGACCAAAGTCTGCTCGTCGGTCATGATCTGCAGATATTTCTTGATAAGGCGGTATTGCATCCAATTTTGGCAGACCTGTCCCGTTTCGCCGTAGGTCACGAGTTCGTACGGATACAGCGCGACGTCAAAATCGAGGTTGTTATCGATCATGACTTGGAAGGCTTTCGCCTCGATGCAATTTCCGGGGTATTCGTCGATGGGCTTGCCGTAGAGCTTGCCCTGCGGGCGGAAGCGGTAGCCGTAGATACGGCCGTGCTCCTCGAGTTCTTCGGCAAACTCGAGCGCCATCTGCGCATGGTGCTGCTTGGGGATATAGCGCAAGGCGTTGCGGATGGCCAGCTCCTTGTCCGCCTGCGTCAGATGTGCCTCACGGCGGGGCGCGCGGCGATAAGCCGGGTCAAATGTGGGATATTCGGGCAGCTCGTCGTCGAGCATGATCGTCATGGCGTCATGGGTGTTGAATTCCATGCAAGTATCCTCCTTCGTTATTCAAATTCGGGAACGAGCTTTTCGGTGATCTCGAGCAGCTCGCCGCTGCGAACCAGTTTTTCCACGGCCTGAATGTCGGGCCAAATCTCGCGGTCGAGCGCCATGAAGGAAACGTCCTGACGCACACGGTCGAAGATCGCCTGATCGACGGCGGACAGTCCCGTGCCGTATTTGCCCTGCGCGCGGCGGATGTCGATGGCCTGACAGGCGGTCAGCAGCTCGTAAGCAAGTACGGAGAGCGTATTTTGCAAGATCGTGCCGCTCTTGCGCGCGGCGGTGGTGCCCATGGAAACGAAATCCTCTTGGTTGGCAGACGACGGAATGGAGTCGACCGACGCGGGGTGCGCCAGTACCTTATTTTCCGACACCATGGACGCGGCCGTATACTGCACGATCATAAAGCCCGAGTTGACGCCGCCCTCGGTGGTCAGGAAGGGCGTCAGGCCGTTCGACAGCGCGGCGTTGACCATTCTTTCCGTGCGGCGTTCGGAGATCGACGCGATCTCCGAGCAGGCGATGCCCAGAAAATCGAAGGGCAGTGCCATCGGCTCACCGTGGAAATTGCCGCCGGAGATGACGGCCTCGTCCTCGTTGAAAAGCAAGGGATTGTCCGTCACGGCGTTGAGTTCGATGGCGACCTTTTCGGCTACAAACTCCAGCGCGTCGCGCACGGCGCCGTGCACCTGCGGGATGCAGCGCAGCGCGTATGCGTCCTGCACGCGAGCCCCCGTGGCGTTTTTCAAAATTTCGCAGCCGTCGGTCAGCAGGCGGATATTTTTCGCGACGCGGATCTGTCCGCGGTGGCCGCGGACGGTGTGCACACGCTCTTCAAACGCGTTGAGCTGCCCGGTCAGCGCGGTCATGGTCAGGGAACTGACGATGTCCGCCGTCTGCGCGGCGCAGATGGTATCATACAAATTCAGCGCGCCGACGCTCGTCATGGCGCAGGTGCCGTTGGTGATGCCCAAGCCCTCCTTACTGACGAGGGTGGAAAGTGTCGGGATGCCGGCGGCGTCCATGGCGGCCTTGCCGCTCATGCGCTCGCCGCGATAATCGGCGACGCCGCGTCCCAAAAGCACCAGTCCCATGTGCGACAGCGGCGCAAGATCGCCCGACGCGCCCAGCGAGCCCTTCTGCGGAACGACGGGCGTGACGCCCTTGTTGAGCATTTCGACGAGCATTTCCACGAGCACGGGGCGCACGCCGCTGACGCCAACGCACAGCGCGTTCGCGCGCAGCAGCATCATGCCGCGCACCTGCTCGATCTCATACGGATCGCCCGTGCCGGTGCAGTGGCTCAAGATGAGGTTGGTAGAGAGCTGATTGCTCAGTTCCTCGGGCACGGCCACGGTGGCAAAATCGCCGAAGCCCGTGGTGATGCCGTAGGCAACGCGCTTTTCGGCGCCGATTTTTTCCGCCAGCGCGCGGGAGCGCTCCATGGCGGCTTTGGCGCTTGCGGCGAGTTCGACGCGTGCGCCGAAGCGGGCGACGGCGACGAAGCTTTCGAGCGTCAGGCTATGGCCGTCGATGACGACGGTTTGGATCTTTTTCGGTTGAAGCATGGTTTTTCCCTTCCTTATCTGAAGAATGTGGAACGATATTTTTATTATAACGATTTTTCGGAAAAATTCAATATCGATACGGGAAAAAGAGGATGCTCGGGGAACATCCTCTTTTATCGTGTCACGCTTGTTTGCAGCGCTCCATCAGCCGCTTAAAGCCGGGCAGCGAGCGACGGATCATGTCGTAAGAAACGCAGGTGGACAGGCGGAAGTACTCGGGGCAGCCGAAATCGTCGCCGGGAACGGCCATGATATACTCGCTCTTGGCAAGCTCCGAGAAGGCCTTGGAGGTGGCCAGCGGCGATTTGACGAACAGGTAGAACGCACCGTTGGGATAGACGCAGTCGTATCCCATTTTCGTCAGCTCTTCGTACATAAATTTGCGGTTGCGGTCGTATTCGGCCAAATTGGGCTTGACGTCGGCGCAAATACGCACGACCTGCTGCTGCATCGACGGAGCGCAAACGTGTCCCATGATGCGCGCAGCACCCGCGGCGGCGGCAAAGAGAGCCTTTCCGTCCGCACAGCACGGCGGCACGCAGAAATAGCCGATGCGCTCGCCCGGCAGGCTGAAGACCTTGGAATAGGAGTAGCAGATGATGGTATTGGGGTAAATTTCGGGGATATAGTGGACATAAGCATCATCGTATGTCAGCTCGCGGTAGGGCTCGTCGGCGATGATGTAAATGGGATGGGCAAATTCTTCGGATTTGCGGGTAAGCAACGCCGCCAAGCCCTCGAGCGTTTCTTTCGTGTAGACCGCGCCGGAGGGGTTATTGGGCGAGTTGACGATGACCGCCTGCGTATGCGCCGTGATGCACGTTTCCATGGCCGCGAGGTCGATCTGGAAATGCTCGAAATCCGCGGGGCAAACCACGAATTTGTGTCCGGCAAAGCGGGCAAAGGGCGCGTACTCGGGGAAATACGGCGTGATACCGATGATCTCGGAATTTTCGACCGCCAGCGCGCGCATGACGCTGATGAGCGAGGGCGCAGCGCCGCAGGTCAGGAAAATATTCTCCGCGGCGATGGGGGTATTGGTGCGCATGGCAAGATTTTTCGCCACGGCGGCACGGGCGGCGTAGTCGCCCGCGGCGGGAGTGTAGCTGTGGACGGCCAAGGTGTCCTCCTGCGCGGCTACGGCGCGGAAGGCGTCGACGACCGCCTGCGGCGTGGGCACGGAAGGATTGCCGATGGAGAAATCGAAAATATTCTCCTTGCCGACGATCTTCGCCTGCTCCATGCCATAGGTGTTCAGCTCGCGAATGCAGGACATCTTCGTGCCCAGCTTGTGCATATCCTGATTGATCATTTCCGATATCCCTCCGGTAATTGATAAATATGGGCTTGCTCCTGCCCGGACAGCAGGCGAAGGCCGCCGAAGGCCAGCGCCTCCATCTCGTTTTCGCCCGGTAGCACCACGACGGGCGCGATAAAGCGCACGTATTCGGCAATGTGCTCGGTCAGCATTTTGGAATAGGCCAGACCACCCGTCAAGATGACGGCGTCGCACTGTCCTTTCTGCGAGGCGGCGAGCAGTCCGATGCCCTTGGCCACCTGATAGGCCTGCGCCTCGTAGATCTCTTTTGCCTGCGCGTCGCCGTCTGCGATGCGCTTTTCGATGACGCGCGCGTCGCTCGTGCCGAGGTAGGCGGCCATTCCGCCGCCGCCGCGCACCATTTTCTTCATTTCCGCCTGCGTATACTTGCCCGAGTAGCACAACTTGATCAGCTCGAGTGCGGGAATGGAGCCGGAGCGCTCGGGCGAGAAGGGTCCTTCGTCGTCGCCGACGGTCTCGACGATGCGCCCGCCTTGGTGGGCGCTGAGGGAGATACCGCCGCCGAGATGCGCGACGATCAGACGCAGATCCTCGTATTTTTTGCCGATGCTGCCGGCGTAGCGGATGGCCTGCGCGCGCGCATTGAGCGCGTGGCAGAAGGAATTGCGGTAGACTTTCGGCGTGCCCGTCAGGCGTGCCAGACGCGGAAGTTCCGCGGAAGTGACCGCATCGTAAATATAGGCGGGAATGCCCAAGGGCTTCGCGATCTCATAGGCGAGGATGCCGCCGATATTCGATGCGTGCGGCGAACTCAAGTCGCTGCCGAGCGCGGTTTCCAGATCGTCGTTCATCAGATAGCCGCCCGCGCGCAGTCCCGGAAGCAGGCCGCCGCGTCCCATCACGGCGGAAAGGGTGCTCGGTTCGATGCGGTTGCGGCGCAGGAAATCCTCGATCATGGCGCGGCGCATGGGGATCTGCTCGGTGATGGAGGCGTACTTGGCAAGCTCATTGCCATCGTGCGTCACGTCCTCCTGCACGAGTTTTTCCTCGTCGCGGTAGACGGCGACCTTCGTGGAGGTCGAGCCGGGGTTGATGATCAGCTGTAAATACATTCGATCGCTCCTTTACTCGCTGATGAGCGCGCACAGCACGAGAGAATAATACTTCTCCTCATAGCTCGCGCTGCGCGAGATGAGCGCGATGGGGCATTTTGCGCCGAGGATACAGCCGGCCATTTTCGCGCCCGCGAACTGGATGAGTCCCTTGACCATGATGTTGCCCGCGGTCAGACCCGGGACGATCAGACCGTCGGCATTGCCGACGACGGGGCTTTCGTAGCGCTTGATCTTCGCCGAGTCGGGGTTCATGGTCAGATCGAAGGAGATCGGCCCTTCGACATAGCAATTGCCGAGTTCCCCTGCCAGCGACGCTTCCTTCAGCGCGGCGGCGTCGACGGTCTCGACGATCTTGGGGCTGACGTTCTCGGCGGCACACAGCGCGGAAAACAGCGGCTTTTCGTAGCCGAGTTTTTCCATGGCACCGACGGCATTGCGCACGATCGCCTTCTTGGTGTCGAGGTCGGGCGCGGGGATCATGCCCGAGTCTGTCACGGCGAGCAGCTTATGATATCCCGGCAGTTCCATCAGCAAAAAGTGCGAGATCACGCCGCCCATATTCAGTCCCGTCTGCTTGTTGACGACGGCTTTGAGGAGCGTTCCCGTCTGCAAAAGTCCTTTGAGGATGAAGCCCGCCTTTCCTTCCCGCACGAGCGTGACGGCAATGGAAGCCGCCTGCTCGTCCGTTTCGCAAGGGACGATCTCCGCGTCCGTCACGGAAAAGCCGTGCGCCGCGGCGATGGACTTGATCTCGTCGGCATGGCCGATGAGCAAACAATGCATGAGGCCTTCGTCGCGCATGGTCAAAATGGCCTCGAGAGTGTGCGCGTCGTGTGCGGCGGCGACGGCGCAGGTGGTCTTTTCCCCTGCGCCGAGCTTTTCGCGCAGTGATTTCAGATCATGGAGCATATCTTATTCCCCCGCAGCGGCGGCGCGACCTGCGCGGTAGGCGTTGAGGTTGAGCTCCTTGAATTTGGCGGGCACGGTCTCGGCGATGACGGCTTCCCAGTCGATGTCGTCCATCTTCAGCGCGGCGGTCATCGCGCCGAAGAGCACGATGTTCATGCACTTGGCGCTGCCGAGTTCCTGCGCGATGGCGGCGGCATTGAGCGTGTAGCACTTGAAATTCTCCCGCATGGCCTCCAGACAGCCCGTGGGGTATTCGCACTGCCCCGTGGCGATGGCGGAGGAAACGATCTCGTAATCGTTGATGACGGCGACGCCGTCGGGCTTTAAGTAGTCGGCATAGCGCACGGCTTCCATTTTCTCGAACGCGACGATGATATCCGCCGCGCCCTTGCCGATGACGGGAGAATGGATCTGCTCGCCCCAATGCACCTGCGTGGAAACGCTGCCGCCGCGCTGGCTCATGCCGTGCACCTCGGACATTTTCACATCATAGCCGGCCTTCATCAGGCCGTTGACGAGCACCTTGGCCGTCAGAATGGCGCCTTGGCCGCCGACGCCCACCAAAAGGGCACTTTTCTTTTCCATGGATCAGTTCTCCTTTCTGCTGATGGCGCCCACGGGACAGACCTGCGCGCACACGGTACAGCCAACGCACTGGTTGGCATCGATTTGACACTTGCCGTCGCGGATCATCAGCGCGGGGCAGCCGATCTTCAGGCACTTCTTGCAGCCGATGCACTTGTCGGTATCGACCTCGCACAGGCCGATATCGTGCTTGATGCGCTTGATGAGCAGGCAGGGGCGGCGCGTGATGATGGCGCTGCGCTTGTCGGAGGCGATGGCGCCCTTGACGGCCTCTTCCGTTTCCTTCAGATCCTGCGGATCGACGATGTAGATATTTTCATAGCCGTAGGCCTTGAGCACGTTTTCGATCTTGATGGACTCGGCGATATCGCCCTGCAGGGTGTGGCCGCTGCCGGGGTTATCCTGATGACCGGTCATGCCGGTGATGGAGTTGTCGAGCACGACGGGGATGATGTTGCCGTTGTTGTAGACGATCTCCGCCGCGCCGGTCATGCCGGAGTGGAAGAATGTGGAGTCGCCCATGATACCGAAGACCTTTTTCTCGGTCTCGCCCTTGGCCTGCAGCGCTTTGGCCATACCCATGCCGACGCTGAAGCCGCCGCCCATGCACACGACGCTGTCGACCGCGTTGAACGGCTGCGCCGAACCGAGGGTGTAGCAGCCGATGTCGCCGGAAACAACGACGTTTTTCTGCTTGGCGATGGTATAGAAGAAGCCGCGGTGCGGGCAGCCCGCGCACAGTGCGGGCGGACGGGGCGCCGCCTTGACGGTCAGATTTTTGCACACGGGCTTTTCGCCGAAGATGCGCTCTTTGATGAGCTGCGGGTTGAGCTCATACATATTGCCGATGCGTTCCTTGCCGATGCAGTCGATGCCCGCGGCCTTGATCTGCATTTCCATGTAGCCGTCGAGCTCCTCGATGACATAGAGCTTTTCGACCTTGGCGGCAAAATCGCGGATCAGCGCCATCGGCAGCGGGAAGGTCATGCCGAGTTTCAGGAAAGAGGTATCCGCGGGGAACGCGTCCTTGGCGTATTGGTACGCGATGGAGGCGGAGATGACGCCGATGCGCGTGCCGTTCATTTCCACGCGGTTGAGGGGGCTTTCATTGGCATACGCCTCGAGCTTTTTGAGATTTTCCTCGAGCTTGGGGTGGTTGACCATGGCGTTGGCGGGAGATGCGACGTTTTTCTTAGAATTTTTCACATATTCCTCGGTCGGGTGTTCCGCACGCTCGCCGAGCGTCACGAGGCTCTTGGAGTGGGACACGCGCGTCGTGGTGCGCAGCATGACGGGAATGTCGAACTGCTCGGAAATATCGTACGCCGCCTTCATAAAGTCCAGACACTCCTGCGAGTCGGACGGCTCGAGCATGGCGATCTTCGCCGCGCGGGCATAGTGGCGATTGTCCTGCTCGTTCTGGGACGAGTGCATACTCGGATCGTCCGCCGATACGATGACAAAGCCCTTGCCGACGCCGTTGTAAGCCGCGGTGAAAATGGGATCGGCCGCCACGTTCACGCCGACGTGCTTCATTGCGCACAGGCTGCGCACGCCCGCAACGGACGCGCCGTAGGCGACCTCGGTCGCCACTTTCTCGTTAGGTGCCCATTCGCAGTACAAGCTGTCCTTGTACAGGGGCAGATTTTCAAAGATTTCGGTGCTGGGAGTGCCGGGGTAGGCCGAGCACACGCGGACGCCTGCTTCATACGCGCCTCTGGCAATGGCCTCATTGCCGCTCATCAGATGTTTTTCCAAAGGATTACCGCCTTTCGTTTTTCTCAATGTTCCCTGCCGTTTCGACGTGGTACGGCTTTGTTTCAACATATATTGTAACACACCCGAAAGCAAAAGAAAAGCTTTTCCCGCTGCTGCTTTTGCCGAATTTTCGAGTCAAAAACTGTACAAATCGTTCAATTTTTGAATTTTCGGTGTACTTTCAGCGGTGGACATATCGCGCAGTTTTGTCTGCCGACGACAAATGCCCACCCGCCGTCTACGGTGCCGGTATCCCCTGCGGTCAGCGTTGCGTGCTCGCTCTGCGCTGCCCATACCGCCGCTTTGACCGCAAGTCGGAAATACCCCTCGTTCTGCCGCTATCCCGACGATTGACATAGAGCCAAAATATCCCCGGTCGCCGAGGCGACCGGGGATATTTGCAAATTACGGAAAATTACTGCTCTTTGATCGCAGCCTGTGCAGTATAGAGATAATAGATGATTTTTTCTCATTGACTTC
>CAYOZT010000062.1:0-9273 GCA_964408545.1 uncultured Oscillospiraceae bacterium
CTTGAAAAATCAAGGCTTTTTCCGGCGATATCTTTTTTATCGCCCTTTGATGGAGCTGCTAGCCAGATTTGAACTGGCGACCTCATCCTTACCAAGGATGCGCTCTACCGGCTGAGCTATAGCAGCATTTTGCGTCAGACGACTTTGGTATTATATACGAAGTAGCGCCGATTGTCAACACCTTTTTTCAAAAAACTCGAAAATTTTTGCACATTCGAAAAGGGCGCTTTGCCGAGCGGGGCGGACGAGCCCGTCCGCCCCGAAAACGATCGTGTAAATTCAGCCCGCGGACAGCTCTTGACGTTTTGCGCGGATGGCGAGCAGGTCGTCGAAGGCCTGCGGGCGCTTGCCGGCATCGCGCAGCAGCGCTGCGGGGTGGAATGTGGCGGTCATCCAAATGCCGTCAACTTCCGTCCACTGCCCGTGCTCCCGCGTGATGCGATAATCGCCGCGGATGAGCGCCGTTGCCGCGATGCGCCCGAGGCAGACGATGATCTTCGGCCGTATCAGCTCGATCTGCCGCATCAAATAACCGATACAGGCCTGCTGCTCGGTTTCGAGCGGATCGCGATTTTTCGGCGGACGACATTTGACGATGTTGGCGATATAGCAATTGCTGCGGTCAATGTCGATGATCGAAAGCATATCGTCGAGCAGCTGCCCCGCCGCGCCGACAAAGGGCTCTCCGCGCAGATCCTCCTGCTCCCCCGGCCCTTCGCCGACGAAAAGGATATCCGCATTTCGGTCGCCCACGCCGAAAACGACGTGCTTTCGCTTTTCGCATAGGCCGCAGCGCGTGCAGCGGCTGCATTCGAGTTCGAGTTCATTCCAGTCCATGTTCGTTTTCCTCCCGCACGGCGCGATTTTTGCGATAACGGCGCAGATTGATCTGCCGAAGCGTCACGAGTGTCGCCAGCCCCAGCGCCACCGCGATGACCGCGACGATGATGATCCACTTCACCGCGCGCAGCGATCGGCTCGTGCGCGTCGGCTCGACATTTTCGATGCGCTCCCCCGCGCTCGGCACATCGTACGCGGCGACGAGCGCCGTCCGGCCGACGCAAACGCCCTTGTAGAGCACCCGCAGCGTCCCGACGGGGCTGCCGCGCGTCAGCGGCGCGCGCAGTGCCTGCTCGGTCTGCACGCTTTCCGATCGCAGCGCGGAAGTGTCGTATTCCTTCGGCAGCAGTGCATACACATCCTGCGCAGGCACGGCGACGACGCCGTTGTCCGCATTTTTGACCGCATACATCGCCACGGACTGCTCCGTGCTCATCACGCGGCACACACTGTAATCGGCGTAGGCGCGGTCGAGAAGCTTTTGCGCCTGCGTATAGTGGACATAGCTCGATGTGCGCGACGGGGCACACGCGATGATGCAAAGATAGCGTCCCGCCTCCGTTTTCGAAGTACAAAAAAGGCTGTAGCGGTCGGACGCATGGGAAAGTGCCATGCCGCCCGTCACGCGCGCATCAAAATCCGCAGTGCCGCTGTTGATGAGCCGATTGCTCGTTACGAGCGCACGCGCGCCCGAGAGTGTCGTCTGCGGCAGCAGATAGCTGACCGTTTCGTAAAGCAGCGCAAAGGCTTCCTGTGCCAGCGCGTCTTCCAGCAGCACCGCCAGCTCGGCGGCGGTGGTATACTGCGCATCGGCCGTCAGGCCGTGCACGCTCGAAAAGTGCGTATCCGTGCAGCCGAGGGACGAAGCATAGGCATTCATCTGCGAAACGAAGGCTTCCTGACTGCCCGAAAGTCCCTGCGCCAGCACGACGGCCGCGTCGTCCGCGCAGCCGACCGCCACGCAGTACAACAGTTGCTGCACCGTCAGCGTTTCCTGCGCGCGCAGGCCGATGCTTTTCGCGCCCGCGGGGAGCGTGTCGAGCGTTTCCTGCGTGACGAGGATCGTTTCCTGCGCAATGTCGAGCCCGCGCTCGCCGCAAAGCCGCAACGCGGTCGCGACGGCGACGGACTTGGAAAATCCGCTCGGATCGAAGCGTTCGTCGGTGTCCTTAGCGTACAGCAGCGTATGCGTGTCGAGCTCGTACAAGATCGCCGACTGCGCCGACAGGGCAATGTCTTGCTGCGTCAGCAACGGCTGCGCCGTCTGCACGGCTGCACCCGGTAGCGTGATGCACGGCAGCAGGCACACGATCATCAGGAAAAAAAGGAAGGTTTTTTTCATATTTTTGCCTCTTTTATTTTCCTTCGGGCTTGTCCGAAGGAAAAATATCGTGTATAATGTTCTCGTCAAAAGGATTATAGCATTTTTCCCGCACTGCGTCAATGAAGGAGTCGAATTTTGTCGTGAAAACTTCCGCCGTGACGATCATGGTCGTCGTAACATTGCTGTTTGCCGCGTTTATCGGCGGTTTTGCGCTCGGGCGCGGCTCGGGCACGCAAAGCGTCCGCGTATCCGCGCTCCCCGCCGCCTCCGCCGCGACGAACGCCGCAGCGAGCGTCAACGCGAGCACCGCGCCCGCGCCCACCGAGCAATCGGTGGTCTCCTTCCCGCTCAATATCAACACCGCGACCGTCGAGCAGCTGCAGCAGATCCCCGGCATCGGCGCCGTGCTCGCGCAGCGCATCGTGGATTATCGGGAAGAATTCGGTCTTTTCCGCAGCACGGACGAGCTGTTGGAGGTCAACGGGATCGGCGAGAAAACGCTTGCGGCACTGCGCCCGTATATCACAATTTCCTAAGGAGGAAGCGAATATGAAAATATTGGTCGTTGACGACGAGGCGCTGCTCGTAAAGGGCATTCGCTTCAACCTGCAAAACGAGGGCTACGAGGTCGTGACCGGCTGCAACGGGCAGGAGGCCGTGCAGCTGGCACGCGATCCGTCCGTCGATCTGATATTGCTCGACGTGATGATGCCCGACATGGACGGTCTGACCGCCTGCGGCATCATCCGCGAATTTTCGGACGTGCCGATCATCTTCCTCACCGCCAAAGGCGACGACATGGATAAGCTCATGGGCTTCGACCTCGGCGCAGACGATTATTTGACGAAGCCGTTCAACATTCTCGAGCTGAAGGCGCGCATCAAGGCGCTGCTGCGCCGCACGAGCACCTCCGGCGACGAGCGCGAGCCGAATTTGCTGACCATCGGCCCGATCTCGCTGAATTTGGACGCGAGAAACGCCGTCGTTTCCGGCAGGGCTGTCGATCTGACGGCGAAGGAATTCGATGTCGCGGAGTTTTTGATGCGCAACGCCAACCGCGTTTATTCGCGCGAAGCGCTGCTCGACACCATCTGGACATACGAATACCGCAGCGATATCCGCACAGTGGATGTGCATATCCGCCGTCTGCGCGAAAAGCTGGAGGAAAATCCGGCAGAGCCGAAATATCTGATGACGAAATGGGGCGTTGGTTATTACTTCCGCAAATAAAAAGCCGAAATTTCGCGCCTATTCCGGTGCGCAGCTGCACTATGCACTGGTCTATGTTCTGGTGACGACGGCTGTGCTCGTCTTTTTGAACCTCTACTGCGCCCGCGAAAACGAGCAGCTGTTCAGCCAGAGCAAAAAAGCCGCGCTGACCGAGCGTGCCTCGCTCGTAGCGAGCGACATAGCCGCGCGGCGCGACGGCGAAAGTCTGCCATACGCCGTCTTCGATCGATCCGGGGCGGATCCGAGCCGCGTCATCATCACCCGCGCCGACGGCAGCGTCCTGTACGACTCTCTGCCCGCGCTCGAAGGATACGAACCTCTGCCCGCGCTCATCGCCGCGGCCACGGAGGAAGTGCAGACCGACTGGAGCTACCGCGGCGGTGTGATGACCACGGCGGTCGCCGTGCCCGTTCGCGCCGATGGGGACTTCCTCGGCTGCGTATATATGCTCGAGGTCAGCGACAGTGACGCGCAGCTTTTGAAAAAGCTGCAGACGAATATTTTGACCATCACCTTCGCGCTCGAATCGGGCGTGGTGCTGTTTTCCTGTTTCTACGTCAGTCGCTATTCGCGCCGTCTGAAAAAGATCATGGCCTCCATGCGCATCATCCAAGACGGCGATTTCGGCCACAAGATCGAAATGAGCGGCCGTGACGAGCTGGCCTTCCTCGCGGAGGAATTCAACTATCTGACCGAGCGTCTGCAAACCTCCGAAAAGAAGCGCCGCCAATTCGTTTCCGACGCCTCGCACGAGCTGAAAACGCCTCTGGCCTCCATCAAGCTGCTCGCCGACTCCATCGTGCAGTACGACATGGACGAGGCGACCATGCGCGAATTCGCCGGTGACATCGGCAACGAGGCCGACCGTCTGACGCGCATGGCCAATAAACTTCTCGCGCTGACCAAGGGCGAGGCGGACAGCGCGCAGGACGAGGCGGAGATCGTCTATTTCACGCCGACCGTCGAGCGCGTGGTCAAAATGCTCGCGGGCATCGCCGAGCAGGCGCACATCAAGATCCAGACGAACCTGCGGCAGGATACCACCATCCTCGTGCAGGAGGACGATCTGTATCAGATCACCTACAATCTGGTCGAAAACGCCATCAAATACAACCGCCCCGGCGGGCGCGTGTCCATTTCGCTGCATCGGCAGGAGGACATGGCGGTGCTGCGCATCAGCGACACGGGCGTCGGCATTCCGCCCGATGCCCTCGGGCACGTGTTCGAGCGCTTCTACCGTGTGGATAAGGCACGTTCGCGCGCGAGCGGCGGCAGCGGTCTGGGGCTTTCGATCGTGCGCAGCATGGTCGAGCGCAACCACGGCGAGATCCATTTGCAAAGCACCGTCGGCAAGGGCACGACCTTCGCCGTCGCCTTCCCCTGCTTCGACATTTCCGAAGCCGAGATCGAAACCATTTCCCGTGAGGAGGAAGCATGAAACTGATATCTTGGAACGTAAACGGCCTGCGCGCCTGCGTCGGCAAAAACTTTTTGGAGGATTTCCACGCGCTGGATGCGGATTTCTTCTGCCTGCAGGAAACGAAGCTGCAGGCCGGTCAGATCGCGCTGCAGCTGAGCGGATATACGCAGTATTGGAATTACGCGCAGAAAAAAGGCTATTCCGGAACGGCCGTCTTTGCGAAAACGCCCGCACTGTCCGTGCGCTACGGCGTCGGCGTGCCCGAGCTGGACACCGAGGGACGGCTCATCACGCTCGAATACGAGCACTTTTTCCTTCTGACCTGCTACACGCCCAACGCGCAGCCCGAGCTTGCGCGCATCGGCTTTCGCCTGCAGTGGGAGCAGGCGCTGCGTGACTATCTTTGCGCGCTGGACAAGGAAAAGCCCGTCATTTTCTGCGGCGACCTGAATGTCGCGCATCGGGAGATCGACCTGAAAAATCCCGCCGCCAATCGCGGCAATGCCGGTTTTTCCGACGAGGAGCGCGCTGCGTTTTCGCAGCTGCTCTCCTGCGGCTTTACGGATACTTTCCGCTACCTGCACCCCGACGCCGTCAGCGCGTACAGCTGGTGGAGCTACCGCGCGAACGCGCGCAAGAACAACGCCGGCTGGCGGATCGACTATTTTCTCGTGTCCGACCGTTTGCGCGAAAAGGTCGAAAACGCCGCCATACACGTCGATATTCTCGGCTCCGATCACTGCCCCGTGGAACTTCGGCTGACAAACTTTTGAAAAAGGAAAAATTTCAGTTGACATTTCCGATGAAATGGGCTATAATACAGGAGCTTTCGAGCCTTGCTAGTGTAGCACAGTCGGTAGTGCATCTCACTCGTAATGAGAAGGTCGCCTGTTCGAGTCAGGTCACTAGCTCCATATGATCCCCCGAAAACGGCTGTTTTCGGGGGATCGTTTCCGTTTTGGGCACTGTTCCCTGCCCCGTCCGAAAAATCCGAGTTGACTTTCCGCTCGGGATTTTTTATACTGGTAGCACAAAGAAAGGAAGGCACGCACTATGTTTGAAGGTTTTTCGCCCGAGACGATCGATTTTCTCTGGGGCATCCGCATGAACAACGATCGCGAATGGTTCCTGCAGCACAAGCAGCAGTACATCGACACGCTTTACGAGCCGATGAAAGCGCTGGCCGCGGAGCTGTTCGTCCCCTACGCCGAGACGCCCGGCAATATCATGCGCGTCAGCCGCATCTACCGCGACGCGCGGCTGCACCATCCGCTTCCGTATAAGGAGAGCCTCTGGTGCTGCATCCGCCGCGACGGCGACTACTGGCTCGAGCGCCCCTGCGTCTTTTTCGAGATCAATCCCGAGCGTGTGATGTACGGCTTTGCCGTGCTGCGCCCGAAGACGGGTTTTATGGAGAATTTCCGCCGCGAGATCGGCGCGCGGCCGCGCGAATTCCTGTCGCTGATGCAGGCGGTCGAGCGCGATGTCGGCATCGCGGTCACGGCAGAATGCTATAAAAAGCCGAAAGCGACGGATAACGCAGCGCTTGCCCCCTATTTTGCGTGGAAGCAGGGCATCGAATGTCTGCGCTTCGAGCCGGTCGGCGAGGGCATTTTCGGGCGTGAGATCGCCGAGCGAGCGCTCGATATGTTCGAAAAATTGCAGGGCGTTTACGATTATTTCAATCGTTTCTGAAAGGAGCCGCCGATGGAGATCTGGCACATGAACGGCGCGGGGAACGACTTTCTCGTCCTCGATACGCGCGGCAAGACGCTTGACCTGTCCGCCATGGCGAAAACGCTCTGCCCGCAGTACGGGACGGACGGTCTGCTGGCGCTCGACGAGGCCGCAGACGCCGATTTTCGCCTGTTTTACTACAATTCCGACGGCAGTCGCGGCGAAATGTGCGGCAACGGCAGCCGCTGCATCTGCCGCTTCGCTTACGAGCACGGCATCGTGGGCGAAAGTATGCGCATCCGCACGGACGCGGGGCTCGTATTCGGGCAGCGGCTGAGCGAGTCGGAGTACCGCGTGCAGCTCAACCGCCCGAGCGTGATCGACCTGCGGCGCAAAGAAGGCATTTCTTATGTGGAGCTGGGCGAGCCCGGTTTGCCGCACGCGGCCGCGGAGCTGCCCGCGCTGCAATGGGCGCAGCGCGACGCTCTGCGCGCACGCGCCGAGGCGCTGCGGTTCGACGCCGCCTTCCCCAAGGGCGCAAACGTTAATTTTTACACGCTGCTCGGCGAGGGACACATTCGCATCCTAACGTACGAGCGCGGCGTGGAGGACTACACGCTCGCCTGCGGCACGGGCACGGGCGCGGTCGCGGTCGTTTTGTGGGCGCAGGGGCGTCTGCCGAGCGGTCGCCTGATCGCGGACAATCCCGGCGGGCAGCTGCAGGTCACGATCGAAGCGCCGCACGGCGCCGTCGAAAAGCTCCTGCTGCAGGGGCCGACGGAGCTGACACAAATTTTGGAGATCTGAGGAAAAAGCGATGTATATTATTTTCGACATGGACGACACGCTCTTAAATAACGAGCGCAAGATCACGGACTACACCCGCACGGTGCTCAAGACCCTGCAGCACATGGGGCACAAGATCGTCATCAACACGGCGCGCTCCAAGCAGTACGATCAGGCATATTTCGACTTTTTGCAGCCGGATTATGCCATTTTGAACGGCGGCGCGCTGATTTTGGACGCACGCGAACAGCCGCTTTACCGCGCGGAGCTCTCCGTCGCGGCGACGCAGGAATTCATCCGCGCGCTGTTGACCGTCAGCGACAATTTCACCGTGCAGACCGAGGACGGCCCATACTCGCATCTGGGAAAATACCGCGCGCAGGACGCCGTTCCCTTCGATTTTTCCGCTCAGCCTTTCCCGCACGCGTGCTTAAAAGTCGTCGCGTCCATCGAGCGCGAGGAAGACGCCGCCGCGCTGGCGCAGCGCTTCGGCCTGAGCTATGTTTCCTATTTCGGGGGACTTTTCAAGCGTTTCAATCACCCCGACGCCACCAAGGCCGCGGGCAATCGTCGGCTCGTGGAGCTGACGGGCGGAACGCTCGACGATGTCATCGCCTTCGGCGACGATCTGGGCGACCTCGAAATGCTGCAACAGGCGGGGCACGGCGTGCTGATGTGCAACGCCAAGCCCGAGCTGCACCCGCTGTGCGCGCATCTGAGCGGCTACACGAACGACCAAGACGGCGTCGCGCGCTATCTGGAAGAATTTTTTCGGCTAAACGGATAACTTCGCACGAGCGACTGCGTTCAGGCAGGGCAATAACCGAATCAAAAAAAACAAAGCTATGCTGCACTGTACCGGCATAGCTTTGAATTTTTTCGTGTGCATCTGTGTTTTTTGTCTAATCTGCAAGGTTGTGGATTCTTTTTCCCCGCGTAACGGCATACTGCACAGCCCGCCATGCTCCGCCGCTTTTCCTCTCAATGCAGCAAAGAATCAAATCTGCTCTATCCACCATTTCACGATTCCGAATTTGAATAGCCGATCGCGGATGTGCGATAGATGCCGCCAAGGAAACCGTAATTCCATCATAATACTGTTCAAAACTGTCTCGGTTATCACGATACTCTGCGGTCTCATATGGCAATACCAAAATCAGAGAGCTGTTGTCATCTCGATATTTCCTTCTGCATCGCAAAACGGCAGAAGCGGCATATCGGTCAAACTCGCCATTTCGCCCAACGAGGAACTCGACATATTCATGTCCTGATAATAGATTACGAATGTACGCATCCAACAATTTTTCCAAACGAAGCGGATTTCCGCCGATCGTTCGATGTCCGAAAAACGCGATTGTGTAAATTTCCATGCTCTGCTCCCGTAACTTGATCGTTGTATCCCAGATTCGGCATTTGCTCTCTGCGGAGCGCAAAATGTCTTTTTTATTATACGCTCGCTTTCTACTTCATTCAAGTGCTCACCGATGAATATAGCGCAGAAATCGTGGAAATAGTAAAATAATGGGGAAACTTTTTTCGGAGGTTTGGGATCATGAGCAAGGAAGTTGCGTTCAAGAATCGTGACCGATTTATACAGATAGGCGTTGCGATCGCCACTTTGAGAAGGATCAGAGGATATTCGCAGGAAAAGCTGGCAGAAAAAGCCGGTATCAGCCGTTCTCTCGTCAGTGCCATCGAGGCTCCCGGCCTTGCCAACGGGTTTTCTCTGGAAGTATTTTTCAATATTGCGGACGCATTGGAGATCGACCCCGCGGAGCTGATCAACGCTTCGGTATTTCCCGACAAGGTGCTGTCGAATACCAAGAAATAGCCGTAAATCGAGGCAAAAAATGAGGGGCAGCGCCCCCCATTTCAGACTGTCCACCGGACTGTTTGCTTAGACCGGCCTTTCGAATCCGTCCTCCAAATGCCCATACCGGAAAAAGGGGCTGTTGCAAAATGCAGGTTTTGCAGCAGCCTTCTTTTATGAATTTTG
>CAYOZT010000063.1:0-9235 GCA_964408545.1 uncultured Oscillospiraceae bacterium
TCGCCTTGATTTCTTCGTTTTCGAGGACTTTGTGAAGTCTTGCCTTTTCGACGTTGAGGATTTTGCCGCGGAGAGGAAGAATCGCTTGGAATCTACGATCTCTGCCCTGTTTTGCACTGCCGCCTGCGGAGTCGCCCTCGACGAGGTATATTTCGCAGTTCGCGGGGTTCTTGTCCGTGCAGTCCGCAAGTTTGCCGGGAAGAGTGGTGCTTTCGAGTGCGCTCTTGCGTCTTGCGGTTTCTCTTGCCGCTCTTGCCGCTTCGCGTGCGCGTTGCGCCGTGATAGTCTTCAAAATGAGTTCTTTCGCCTCTCTCGGATGTTCCTCGAGATAAGTGCCGAGCCCTTCCGCAACCGCCTTTCCAACCGCCGTACGCATGCTGCTGTTGCCGAGTTTGGTCTTGGTTTGACCTTCGAATTGAGGTTCCGCGAGTTTGACGGAAATGACGGCGGTCAAGCCTTCGCGGACGTCTTCGCCCGAAAGTTTGTCGCTGCCCTTCAAGATGCCCATCTTCGTGCCGTAATCGTTTATGACTTTGGAGAGGGAAGATTTGAATCCGTCGAGGTGAGTGCCTCCTTCTTCGGTGTTAATGTTGTTTGCGAACGCGAGAATGGTGTCGGTATAACTATCGTTATATTGCATCGCGACCTCGATTTCGCTGTCCACGTATTTCGCGTCGAAGTAGATGACGTTTTCGAAAATCGTATCGTGAGTCTTATTAAGGCTTTCCACGAAAGAAACTATGCCGCCCTCGTAGCAGAACACTTCTCTGCGTTCGGGATTAACTCTTTGGTCCGCAATTTCGATCGTAAGACCTTTGTTGAGGTAGGCAAGTTCGCGCAAACGAGATTTCATCGTGTCGAAATTGAATTCGAGAGTTTCGAAGATTTCGCCGTCGGGATAGAAAGTAATCGTCGTGCCCGTGCTGTCCGCGTCGCCGACTACGGACAAAGGACGCTCCGCGATACCTCTGTTGAAACGGATACGATGAAGTTTTCCGCCTTGTCTGACTTCTGCAACCAGCCATTCGGAAAGCGCGTTGACGCAGGATACGCCGACGCCGTGCAGACCGCCCGAAATCTTATAGCCGCCGCTGCCGAATTTGCCGCCCGCGTGAAGTTTCGTGAGAACGACTTCCACCGCGGATTTGCCTTCTTTTTCTATTATGCCGACGGGGATACCTCTGCCGTTGTCCGTAACGCGCACCGCGCCGTCTTCGAGAATTTCAACGGTAATGTGATTGCAGTAGCCCGCGAGTGCTTCGTCGATAGAGTTGTCGACGACTTCGGTGACGAGGTGATGAAGACCTCTGGTGTCCGTCGAGCCGATGTACATACCCGGGCGTTTTCTGACGGGGTCGAGCCCTTCGAGCACCTGGATATCGGTAGCATTATAACTGTGTTTTACCTCTTCCATTTTTCCTCCTATAAATATATATAAGCAGTTAATATATTATAAACAATATAATATATAAAATATTATAACAATAGATTAACATTATATCAAGCACTTTTTACAAATTTTTCTCGGCGGCGGGCTGATAAGCGGTTGACATACGATATTTTGCGGTGTATCTTGATTGTCAAGCGCAAGACCGCTCGAAAAGAAGGTTTTTCGGAGGGATTTATGAACACCTTAAAAGCGTTTTTCAAGACGCCGGATACAATCGAAGAGGACAAAAAACTCTACGACGAATACGATTTACACTACTACACGCCGGGGGAAGAACTTCTCAACGCGATAAGCCACGGTTTAGGGATTCCGTTTGCAATAGCGGGGCTCGTGCTTATGCTCCTTAAATCGACCTCTCCCATGAGTTACGTCGTGTCCGTCCTGTGCTCCCTCGGATTCCTCGTTTTGTACGTCAACTCCACCGTCTATCACGCCACCAAAAGCCTGAAAGCGAAAAGCGTTATGCGTCGTATAGACTATTGCTCGGTCAATCTTATCGTCATCGCTTGCGGCACGGGATTATCCCTGTTGTCGGGTAAAACGGCAGGCTATGCGATATACGGCGTTTGTTTCGTGTTGACCGCTGTTTCCGTCATCCTTTGCATAGCGAATTTCAGAAAGTTCAGACTGCTTGCGTTTGCGATGAATTTCGTCATAGGCGCACTGCTGTTTTCATCCTACTTCATCACGGACTTCTCCATGCCCGACGTCGCGTTGTGGCTGAATTTAGGAGGAATAATCAGCGTGTTGCTCGGCGCGGCAATCTTCGGAATCCACGTCCGCTATATGCACGTGTTGTTCCACTTTTTCACCCTCGTAGGACCTATCCTTTTCTGGACGGCAAACTACGTCCTTTTGGTTTAATCCGCGTTTTGCCAAGCGTTGCAATTCGCCATTAATAAGCGTCGCGCTTGAAACTATAATCCGCTTGCATTATAAAAGCACCGCCCGCTGCGGTGCTTTTCATTGTTTTCGATTTTCTCAAAATCAGTGGTTTATCCGTCGATTTTCACAGTATTAACCTCGCATTTTGAAAAGTTAAGGTGTTTCAGTTAAAACAAATTGTCCTTAAATTAACCCATAAACCAGACTTGGCAGAATTATGTTTTAATCGTAATATTTGTCGACACCGCCGTAGCCGGTTATAATTTTTCCTTCCCGAGTCTTTTTTATAAAACTGTCAAGACGCTTTTTGAACTCTGCAGGACGTTTTCTTGCCGCGTCTATATAGGCAATGCGAATACGCTTATATGGTTCGGATAATTTCTCATAATTTTTCCATGCGTCCGCGTCCGACTTTATGGCGTCGAGTATATCGTTTGGAAAGATATACGGTGCGCGAATAATAGGCAGCACTTCTTCTCTTATGCTCGGATGAATCATATCGTGCTCTTCAAGTCGAATAAGCCGTTCGATATTAGGACGGGAATACGGACTGCCCTTCTTTCTCGGCGTGAATCGTTGCGCGCGATGCGTATAATCGATATGCTTAATCGTACTGTCAATCCAGCCAAAGCAAAGCGCTTCTTCCACCGCATCGTTATACAAAAGCGATTTATCTCCCGATTCTTTCATAGGGAAAACAAGCCAAATTTCACTTTTGGTTTCGAAATTTTCAGCAAGCCACTCTCGCCACTTCTCTCGTTCACTCGTATAAAACGTTTCCATTTCTATCCCGCGAATGATTTCCGCTTATCCAACCCCCCACGGCAAACGCGACGTCGTACCCATGCTTATTATAACCCTGTCGCTTGTTCGTTGTTAAATTGTATCACTCATACAAAAAACAATCAATCCCTGCACCATAATTTGAAAAACGATTGTAGAGTAAAAAACGTCCGCTAATCACCCCGCGTAAGCCCCACACTCCGTCAAGTCCCCCTGCGCAAAATAACTATTGACCCGACGAGAAAACTCACACCCGCAAACTTTTGTCTTTATTGAACCTTACCATTCAAAAATTTCCACAAAGCCCGCCCACAAACGTTTGCTATGCCTTACCGAGCCAAGTCGCTTTAAATCACACGTTCAATTCACTTCTCGTCCTTCGCCCCACCAATCGTAACCACAAAATAATCCCTCAAAGGATTCTTCTTTCACGGCCTTTCACTACTAAAATAACCCTGAAAAATCATCATGCTCCTAAATCCCACTCGATCATACAACCAAAATCTGTAAACCTCCCAATCACTGCCCCCGCAAGAGCAGCCTTTCAGCGCACACACAACGCCCGCTCATTAACCCCGCCACTCAAAAACGTTTGCAAACCCAACAAATAAACTATTAACTTTGCTTTCCACTGCCGTTCAAAAAGTCAATTGCTTTTATGTTGCGAATATCAAAAAACATTTACGTTCACGCCGTATAAGGCGGCAGTATAAATCGTTTTAATATTACAAATATTCTGCGCCAAAAACAACTATCGACAGATAAAAACAACGTCAACCCATTTTCATATACTATTCGCAAAACATACTCGTTTTTCGCAGTGTTTATTATTTTATCTATTGTTTTAATATGGATTTTTCGTTTGCCCCAAACCGCGCAACAAACCTAAAAACGTGCACAACTTCATTCTATGCGGCACCATTACTCGACGAATCTCATCACCGATTTTGCGTTTACATTCATCCCAAACGAAATACCACTTAATTTCGTATCGGTTCTGCTTGCTTTTAACAAAACAATCCGCCACAGAAACGATTATACGCTTTCACTTGTTCACACAAACACGACAAAACGCATTCTTCCAAACCAATCGACGCCCAAAAGCACTAATCACCGAGAAATCGGCAAAATCTTATGAATCAAAGCAAACATACGACGCCCAGTCACCGCTTAAACGTTGCCTGCTCAAAACAACTCTACCAACCAATAAAAACAACGTCTTTTTACATTCAATTCCATCAAAAATGCCCTAAATTTTAGCCCTGCGAAACAAAAAAAACGCACATAAAACCGCGCAATAAACGTTCTTTTATTCATCCTCGCAACCAAAAACTTTGGCAAAATCACACCAACAAACCATCAACACGTTCCACCGCGCAAAAGTCTCGCCCATGAACGCTTCCATACTCTATCGCACAAAAAACCAAGTCAAATCCCACTCCTTTATCATCTCGCATATAATAATCCCACTTCCGCAAACCACTGCTATACCCTACCGCACACAACAACGCTAAAATCAACCTCACTTCGTCCAACACCACACAAATTGACGTTCAACGAGCCGATATACCACAAACAAGTTCCAAGCAATAACGCATAATTTATCTCGTCACAAATCCCTAAAAAGCAATTCCGGCCACAAAAATATGCGCAAATTTCATTCATCCGAACTAAATTTAGCATAAAAACCGTGCCCTCTATTCCTCGTTTTCCGCAAATCCACATAAAATATCCCGTCGGTTTAATTAAAAAGATACCCTTCATCACAAAACCATGCCGATTCCGAACCGCACAACCCAAGATATCACCCGATATCAAAGGCAAAACAACGCCTAATCACAACCATTCCACAAGCGAACGCATGCACAGCGCCACAAAAACAGCCCAACAAAATTGTTTTTTCTATTAAACAGTACAAAATACACCCGAGATTCAGCATATCAAAACGTCAATCCCGCCGTACTCGCAACAAAAAAATATAGAAAACAAATAGAAAAATCGCCGCTTCACAGAAAAAAACGCTCAAAATCAATAGAAACCCACTATATTTTGGACAAAATTATCAATAAAAGCACTATAAATTGCGTTTTATAGATTTTTCGTGAAACCGTTTCAATTTTTCTATATTTTTTGCGAAACCAAAAGCGCCGATTTTTCAATGGAGAAAGGCACCGATTCTCTATCGAAAATTTTAGATGAGGAAAGGTCGAAAAAATATTTTTTCGGCGATTTTTCATTGAGAAGGAACGCCAAAAACCCACTATTTACAGGCATTTTTCGTGTTTTGAGGAAGTTTTCGTTTCACGTGGAACGCAAGCGCCGACCCGAATTGTTTCACGTGAAACTTATGTTTTTGCGTCATTTTCACACTCATCCGAGTTGTTTCACGTGAAACCGCAGTTTTTCTATGTTTTGTTTGTTTTGCGGTGGATTTCATCTAAAAATTTGCATTGGTTTTTCTATTAAATACTGCCATTCACACTGAAATTGCATTAAAATCAACACATCGCACTGCCAAAGAGGTGTTTATTGACATATCTTCCCCGCAACGCCTGTTGGGCGGTTGAATATTCCTCACATAGACATGTCGCGAGACTTCCGAATTACACCGCACTGCCCGCATTGAAACGGTTTATGCAGGCGGGCGTATTAAGGCCGCTCCACTCTCAAAACTCTATTGCTTTTTTATTACAAAACGTGAGCACTGCCCCGCCTTTTCCTTTTCAAAAACAATAGCGTTTTTACGCTTCTTATATAATACGAACAGTGCGAAAGTGGCGGGTGTTCAAGGCAAACGGTAAGGGTTATTTTGGCGTTTTCTTAAAAACGAAGGTAGATTTGATATCGTGCAGGGACAGACAAAAGAGGTTATTTTGTGTGCGGATTATTATAATTGCTGGCTTCTGGGTAAAATTTGGTTTTCATCTATGGCGTCGTTATCGCTTATACGTTGTTAAAAGGCGTGTTGCCGAACTGCGTTAAAACCCTATGCGCAACAGTGCAATCTTTTTTGCAATGGCAGGTAATTATATCAAGTAGTTTATCCGACGGGCTAATCTATGGCATTGCGTTGTTTTCGAGTTATCGCTTTGTAAATGCCCAAAACGACATCAATGAAATTATGGCTCGTCGTATAAAACGTTACTCCTCAAATTTTTGGTGAAATTGCGGCGTTTCTTGCGCATTTTCCCACTATTCACAGCGATTTTTCTATAAAATGTTTTACGTGAAACGTTTTGATTTTGTAATGTTTTCGACCGCTACTTTGAACAAAATATATGCAGTTGTCGAGCGGTTGTTTGGCAAGAATCCGCATGGGAGAATATGGATCATCGATAATAATTCGATAGGCAGTGATGATGCGTTTTGTTAAAGGTTGTTGACGAGTTTGCGCCGTGATGATTATTAAATTAGCAGTATAATGCGACAAACTATCGGTTATGGGAGGAATTTATAAGTGCGGTTAGTTAAATAGGACAAGGCGAATTGGTGCAATCAAAGTTTCAGGGCATAGACTTATTGGGCGCAGTCTTAAAATTGGAGTGGCTTAGGCGGATTTGTGATTTGTTAGGCGGGAAAATTGATGGCAAGTCATTGAAGTCAACAGCGCGGTTGGCGTAAGGGTGGGTGCACGTAGACAAGAATGTGGACGGCATAAAGTTTGAAACAGTTGGAGGGACAGTGTTATATGTGTAACATTGGGGATTAAGGGAGCGGGGGACGTCGCGGGATATAGAGCTAAACGCGGTGTTGTTTTAATAAGTGAGCGTTGTTTAGTGAGCAGTAAAGTTGAACTTGGTTTAGCGGGCAAACAGGATGTGACGAATGGATGTGGAACTGAACGCAGTTGTAAAAGGCAAGCATCGTGCAGTAGTAGCAAAATTGAAGTAGTTATAGCAGGAAAGCACTGCCAGTGGGAACAACATTGAGCAAGAGCATACGAGTATGCATGGGAGTAGCCAACATAATATATGAGCGAATGAGCGGAAGTTTGGGGCACGGCCGGAAACCGGGGGCGGATTATTTCACGTGGGTGCCGAGTGAGTAAAGGTGAGGCATAGGAAAAATCTCTGTTGCAAAAAATCCGAAATAGGTGAGGGAGATATCATCTTGCGCGGACAAACGGCAATAGAGTTTTTCATGAGTTTCTATCGGCGCAAAATTCGTGCGAAAAATGAAAATGTAGATTTTTTGCATTGCTCAAACGATAGATAATGCGCATTCAAAAGAATAGTTTCGGTTTCTTTGATTACTTCATTTATATAATTAAAATCCGTGCAGGAGAAAAACGGTAGCGGTATGATTGATAACGACGTGACGTATGCGTATAGCAACGCATGAGCAAGAGGGTGAAAATATTTTATACTATTTTGCGGTTTCTTTTGAGATTATTTTTTAAATAAAGTACGGAAAATACGATTGAAAAAGCGTTAACCAATAATGAAAACGGCACGGGCGAAGAAACGGCGGTGGATTTATGCAATAAAAGCAACCGAATTTGATACGATGAGGCGGGGCAAGATTCAACGATTTAACAATTTATGGTGCAGTAAAGAGCGCAGACGAACTCTCCATAAAAAGAAAGAAACGAATTGGCTGTGATGCGGGGTATCGGGCGAGAGTGACGGACGTGCTTTGTGGTGGACGTCGGATGGGCGGAAGATAAAGTTTCGAAGGAAGATGACGTGATGGCTGTGGCTTCTTTGGTAGGGAAAGCGAAACCGAGGTAGACGCGGGAGACGTCGGCGCATATACATCGATTTGCGGGACACCTTCGATATGCGATTTCGGCGAGATTTCGGCGGTGCGCCGAAAAAACCTATCGAAAAAGTCTGTCCGCACAAAACGATAGAACGGATTTTACCTGTGAATAGTGGATTTATGGTATCCGTATCGTGTACTGACATAAAGTTTTGCATTGCGGGCGTTTTGCTCCTTATAATTTGCTTATTAACTTATATAAAGGAGATATATTATGCAATATAAAGAATGGCTTTGGTTTTGGCTGGACAACTACGCGAAACCGAACGTGAAAGAACGCACTTATATCCGCTACTCGCAACTCATCCACAGCCACGTCGTCCCGCAACTGGGGGAATACGCCCTTCGCGACCTTACGCCCATTACTCTGCAATCCGCCGTCACGCGGCTGCTTGAAGACGGCAATCACAAAACGGGGGAAGGGCTGGCGTCAAATTCGGTTAACGCCGTGATATCCATCGTGCAGAGTTCGCTCAAAACAGCGTATTCGGTGGGAGAAACGGACGCATACGTCGGGGATAGGATAAAGCGTCCCAAGGCGCAGGAAAAGAAAGTGGATTGTTTTACGCTTGAGGAACAGAAAAAAATCGAGGACTACGCGCTCGGTTGTAAGAAGGATAAGATTTTCGGGGTAGTGCTGTGCCTATACACGGGGCTACGGATAGGCGAATTGCTTGCGCTCGAATGGAGCGATATAGACTTCGGCAAAGGCGTTTTGTCGGTGACGAAAGCCTGCTATGACGGTTTCGAAAACGGAGTGCGTATTCGCATAACGAGCACGCCAAAAACCGCATACTCCACACGCCTTATCCCCCTTCCAAAGCAACTATTGCCCTTGCTCAAAGCAGTAAAAAGGCGGTCTAAATGCAAATACGTCGTGGCGAACGGGGACAAACCCGTATTTGTACGCTCGTATCAGCGGTCGTTCGAACTCATGCTGAAGAAACTGGGAATTGCGCATAAAGGCTTCCACTCCCTGCGACATACGTTTGCGACGCGTGCGCTTGAATGTGGAATGGACGTCAAAACGCTATCCGAAATCCTCGGGCACAAAAACCCTACGATAACGCTGAATCGCTACGCGCACTCGCTCATGGAGCACAAAAAAGAGATGATGAACCGCCTTGGCAAACTGCTGTAAAAATCACAAAAAATGTGCATCGATTAGCACAATACATGTACAAAAGATACACATTTGTTCAGGGGAAAAGAGAATTGATGAACAAAAAAGTTATGTAAAACAGATAAAACTTGCTTTTTTAAAGTCTTTTTGATATACTGAACAAAAAAAATGTGCATCGATTGTGCTATTTGATGTCCATTTTTTTCACAAAAGGAGCATCGAATATGAACGTG
>CAYOZT010000064.1:0-9233 GCA_964408545.1 uncultured Oscillospiraceae bacterium
GAAACGGCCTGTGCGGCAACGGCAGGTTCCGTCCGGGGAAATCCAACCCGACCTAAGCCGTAAGATTTACACCATTTGCTGCCGTCTTCCCCAAAAATTCTACTCCAAAAGGAGATCCATACCGTGTCCAAGGCTGATCCCGACATAAAAAAGAAAGAACGCAAGAAAAACATTCGCTGGGTGACGAGCGTATTTATTGTCACCATTCTTGTTTCCGGCTTTATATCCCTGATCTCCGAGGAGATCATGTCGACCTCGGGCATGGTCATCGCGTTCGCGATCTTGCTGACCATCGTTTCCGTCGGTATCGTGTTCGATATCATCGGCGTGGCCGTCACCTCCGCGGACGAGAAGCCCTTCCACTCCATGGCGGCACGAAAAGTGCCCGGAGCGGCGGAGGCCATCGCATTGCTGCGCAGGGCAGAGAAGGTCAGCTCCATCTGTAATGACGTCATCGGCGATATCTGCGGCGTCGTTTCCGGTTCCGCGTCGGCGACCATCGCCGCGCAGATATTGGTACATTTCGAATGCAAATGGCCGCAGGTCATTACGCTGGCGATGTCCGCGATGGTCTCGGGACTGACCGTCGGCGGCAAGGCCATCGGCAAGAGCTTTGCCATCAATTCCAACACCAAGATCGTGCACACTGCGGGCAGGATCATCCGCTTTTTCGGCGATATCCCCAAACTTTTCCGCAGAAAAAAATGAACGAACCGAGGTAGATCCGTGTCAATTTTGGAAAATATTCAATGTCGGGACGATCTGCTTCGCCTTACCCCGCAGGAGCTTGAGCTGCTGTGCGCGCAGATCCGCGACTTTCTCGTGCACGCCGTAGCCGAGACGGGCGGCCACCTCGCGTCGAATCTCGGCGTGGTGGAGCTGTCCGTCGCGCTGGAAACGGTGTACGACACCCATACCGACCGCCTGGTTTTCGATGTTGGCCATCAGTCTTATGTCCATAAGCTGCTGACCGGCCGCCGGGCGGATTTTTGCACACTGCGGCAGTTTGGCGGCATGGCGGGATTCCCGAAGCCTGCCGAGAGCGAGACGGACGCATTCGTCGCCGGGCACGCCTCGAATTCCGTCTCCGTCGCGCTGGGCATGGCACGCGCGCGGACGCTGCAGGGGCAGGATCATCATGTCGTGGCGCTCATCGGCGACGGCGCGGCCACGGGCGGCATGGCCTATGAAGCGATGAACGACGCCGCGGTCAGCGGCGAAAATATGCTCATCATCCTCAACGATAACGAAATGTCCATCGCGCCGAACGTGGGCGGGCTTGCCAAACACCTGAAAAAACTCCGTACCAAAAAAGGCTATCTCGGATTTAAGGAGCGATATCGCACGATCATGTCGAAAAACGGCTTTTCGCGCGCGCTGTATCGCGTCAATCACCGCGCGAAGGAGCGCATCAAACGAAGCCTGCTTCCGACGACGATCTTTGAAAACATGGGACTGCGCTATCTCGGCCCGGTGGACGGGAACGACGTGACGGAGCTGATCCGCCTGCTGCGTCAGGCGAAACAAATGACGGGACCCGTCCTGCTGCACGTGCAGACGCAAAAAGGACGCGGCTACGCGCCCGCAATGGAAGATCCCGCCAAATTTCACGGCATCGGCAAATTCGATCCGACGACAGGGCAGACCCGCGCCGCGTCCGTCCCGAGCTTTTCGCACAATTTCGGGCAGACAATGCTCGCGCTGGCGCAAGACGATGCACGCCTTTGTGCCATCACGGCGGCCATGCCCGACGGTACGGGGCTGCTGGACTTTATGAAAACCTATCCTGAGCGGACATTTGATGTCGGCATCGCGGAGGAGCACGCCGTGTCCATGGCGGGCGGACTTGCCAAGCAGGGAATGGTGCCCGTCGTGGCCGTTTATTCCACATTTTTGCAGCGCGGATTCGATCAGATCCTGCAGGATATCGCGATGTTGCGCCTGCACGTGGTCTTGGCGGTCGATCGCGCGGGGCTCGTCGGTGCGGACGGAGAAACGCATCACGGCGTTTTCGATGTCGGGTTTTTGCGGCTCGTGCCGAATATGACGGTTCTTTGCCCCGCGTCACTGGCGGAGCAGACGGATATGCTGCGCTGGGCGGTGCGCGAGTACGATGCGCCCGTCGCCATCCGCTATCCGCGCGGGGGCAACCGTGGGTTGACAGCTTCCGACTGGAAAAATAAGCCCGATATCGCGCAAAACGGCCTGCTCAAATGCCATCGCACGGGTAGGGACGTTGTGCTCGTCAGTTACGGCGTTTTTGCCGAAAATGTTTTGAACGCAGCGGAAATTCTGAAAGAAGACGGAATTTCTGCGGGCGTTATCCGTCTACTGACGGTTGCGCCCTTGCCGACGCAGGCGCTTTTGTCCGCCCTCGGCGACTGCCGCTGCGTGCTCATCGCCGAGGAGTGCTGTCACAGCGCGGGCATCGGCGAAACGCTCGGCCTCGCCGTCAAACAAAAGTATCCGAACTGCCGCGTGGCGTGCGTCGATCTCGGCGATCGATTCATTCCGCACGGCGATGTTGCGAAACTCTATGCCCATTACGGCTTGGACGCGCGATCGATCGCGCGCAAAGCGAAGGAGGTCTTTTGCAATGAAAAATAAAAAACGCCTCGATGTTTTGCTGACCGAGCAGGGCTATGCCGACACGCGCTCGAAGGCGCAGGCGATCATCATGGCGGGAAACGTCTATGTCGACGGACAGAAGGCCGATAAATCGGGCATTTCCTACGAGGAAACGGTCAGCATCGAAGTGCGCGGCGAAAGCTGCCCCTATGTCAGCCGCGGCGGGCTCAAGCTCGAAAAAGCGCTGCGCGATTTCGGCGTGAAGGTCGATGGCTTCGTTTGCAGCGACTCGGGCGCGTCCACGGGCGGTTTTACCGACTGCTTGCTGCAGCAGGGTGCGCGCAAGGTCTTTGCCATCGATGTCGGCTACGGGCAGCTCGATTGGAAGATCCGCTCCGACCCGCGCGTCGTCGTTATGGAGCGCACGAATATTCGCTATGTGACCCCCGCCGATCTGGGCGAAGCGCTCGATCTTTCGGTCATCGACGTCAGCTTCATTTCCTTAAAAATCGTCCTGCCCGCCATCAAGGCGCTTCTCAAGCCCGATCGCGGACAGGTGCTGTGCCTGATCAAACCGCAGTTCGAGGCGGGGAAGGACAAGGTCGGCAAAAAGGGCGTTGTCCGCGAACCGCAGACCCACCGCGAGGTGCTCGACGATTTTCTGCAATTGGCACGGGGGCTGCACTTTTCCGTTCGCGGGCTGACCTTTTCGCCCGTCAAGGGGCCGGAGGGCAATATCGAGTTTCTGGCACACCTGACGCTTGAGGATCTGCCCGACTGCGCGCCGGACACGGCCGAGATCGTTCGTCAGGCGCATGAAACGCTGAAGGGGTGAACACATGAAACGAGTGATTTTGACACCGAACCCCTATCGGGACAAGAATTTCGATACCGTCTGCAATGCAATGCAGATCTTGCGCGAGGCCGGTATGGATGTGCGGCTGTGCCTGCCGTTTGACGTGGACAGGAATTTCGAGCTGCCTGCCGATTTGCAATTCCACCGCCTCGAAAAAGAACTGCCGCGCGCCGATCTGATCATCTGCTTCGGCGGCGACGGGACGATCTTGCACATGGCCAAGGCCGCAACGCGCTACGATATCCCCATCCTCGGCGTGAACATCGGCACGATGGGCTTTATGGCGGAACTCGAAAGCTCGGAGTTGCAGGAACTTTCGCGCCTTGCGACGGGGGAGTTCACCATCGATCGGCGCATGATGCTCGAAGTGAGTGTGCAGCGCGAGCGCGATGTGGTCTATCACGAGTTGTGCCTGAATGATATTGCCGTGACCAAGGGCGCCGTTGCGCGCATCATCCACCTAAGCGTCTCTTGCGACGATGTCGAGGTGATGGAGTGCGGCGGAGACGGCCTGATCGTCGCTACGCCCACGGGCTCGACCGCCTACAGTTTATCCGCCGGCGGCCCGATCGTCGAGCCGGAGGCACACGGCATTTTGCTCACGCCCATCTGCGCACACGATATGGTCAGCCGCTGCTTCGTCGCGTCCGACAAGCGCGTCATATCCGTTCGCCTGACGCGCAACGCACGGCGCAACGCATTTTTATCCGTCGACGGCGGGAAAGCGCAAAAGCTCAACATGGGCGATGTCGCGACCATCCGCAAGTCGAGCAGGGAAACGAAACTCATTCGTCTGAAAAACCGCAGCTTTTACGACGTAGTCAATGCAAAGCTCAGAAATAACTAAGAGGTAGCGCTATGAAATCACAAAGACAGGCAAAGATCATGGAGATCATCTCCACCAAGGATGTCGAAACACAGGAGCATCTTCTGCAGCTGCTGCAGGAAGAGGGCTTTTACAGCACGCAGGCGACCATTTCGCGCGACATTAAGGAAATGCGCATCACGAAGGAGCTGACCAAATTCGGCACCTATCGCTATCGCACCGCGTCGACCGAGGTCACGGGCTCCTTTTCCGCGCGCTTGAACGCCATTTTCAGAGAATGCGTCACCGGCTACGATTACGCACAAAACATGGTCGTCGTGCATACCATCCCGGGGCTGGCCAACGGCGCAGCCTCCGCGCTCGATGCGATGGGCTTGGGTGTCGTGCTCGGCTCCATTGCCGGTGACGATACCGTGTTCGTCGTGATGCGCGACAGCAATTCCGCCGCTGCCTTCTGCGGCGAGATCAAGAATATTCTCGGATAAACGCATTGGAGGACTCGCGATGCTGCGACTACTGCATATCGAAAATATCGCGGTCATTGAGTGTGCCGATATCGCATTCGACAAGGGCTTCAACGTCCTGACGGGCGAGACCGGCGCGGGCAAATCCATCGTCATCGATGCCATTTCCGCCATCCTCGGCGAACGTGCCTACCGCGACATGATCCGCACGGGCGCGACCAAGGCTTCCGTGCAGGCCGTATTCGACGACGTTCCCGCTTTTTCGTGGTTCGCCGAAAACGGCGTGGAGCACGAGAGCGAGCTGGTCATTCGACGCGATATTTTTCTCGACGGCAGAAACATCTGCCGCGTCAACGGGACGCTCGTCAGCGTGTCCGTGCTGCACGGGCTCGGCGTTCGCCTCATCAATATCCACGGTCAGCACGACTGCGCCACACTTTTCGACGAGGAAAACCATCTGGCATTCCTCGATGCTTATGCCGACAATGCGCCTGTGCGCGCCGATTATGCCGAAAAATACCGCATCGTTTGCGCGCTGCGCCGCGACATTGCACACATGACCATGGACGAGGGGGAGAAACTGCGCCGCATGGAAACGCTGCGCTACCAGATCGCCGAGATCGAAAAGGCCGCACTGCGCGAAGGGGAGGACGAGGAGCTCGAGCAGCGCCGCAAGCTCCTGCAAAACGCCGAAAAACTTTCCGACGGCTTGCGCTCCGCGGTCGAATGCCTCTACGGCGGCGAGGACAGCGACGGCGCAGCCGCGCTCGTTTCTCAGGCGGAATACGCCCTGCAAAGGTTAGAGCGCTATACCGACGCTTATCGACCTTTGCACGAGCGCGTCACGGAGCTGATGTACCAGCTTCAGGACGCCGCGCAGGAGGCGCGCGACACGCTCGACGGCCTTTCCTATTCCGCCGACGAGCTTGAGAGGATCGAAAGCCGCCTGGATGTCATCCATAAGCTGCGCCGAAAATACGGCGTCACCTGCGCGGACATTCTCGCCTACTGCGAAAAGGCGAAACGGGAGCTCGATGACATCGAGTTCGCCGACGATCGATTGGAAAAACTCAAGCATAAGCTGCAAACGGCCGAAAAGAGTGCCATGGACGCGGCGCTGCAGCTGCGCCGCGATCGCGAGGAAAATGCCGCACGAATGTCCGAGCAGATTTTGACGGAACTGGCGCAGCTCGATATGCCGCGCGTGCGCTTTGAATGCGGCTTTACACCGACGCCGCTTTCGGAGTCGGGCGCGGACAGCGTGGCTTTCTATATGTCCGCCAACGCGGGCGAAGCACTCAAGCCATTGAGCAAAGTCGCCTCCGGCGGCGAATTGGCACGCATCATGCTGGCCATGAAAAATGTCCTCGCGGAAAAGGACGATGTTGCGACGCTCATTTTCGACGAGGTCGACACCGGCGTTTCCGGCCGTGCCGCACAAAAGGTCGCCGAAAAATTGCGCAGCGTCGCGCGACACAAGCAGGTCTTGTGCGTTACCCACCTGCCGCAACTTGCCGCATTGGCGCAGACGCATCTGCTCATCGCCAAATCCGAGCGCGAGGGAAGAACATACACTACCGTGACACCCTTGGATCTCGACGGCCGCAAGCGCGAGCTTGCCCGCATCATCGGCGGTGCGAACATTACCGAGACCACGCTCAAGAGCGCGGAAGAAATGTTATCCATGTAAAGGAGCGAAGAATATGAGTATGGAAGCGATCGTCATGGGCATCGTCGGACTGTTGTCGGGCGGCTTTTTCACCGTATGCGGTGTGCGCGCGCTACTCGCCAAAAAGCCCGTGTCCTTTTGGGCGGGCACGAAGATCGAGCCGTCGCGCGTGAAGGATATCGCGCGCTATAACCGCGAGGTCGGCAAAATGTGGCTGATCTACTCCGTCTGCTATTGGCTTGCGGGCATCGCGGGCGTCCTTAACGATCTGACGAATGCCATGTCCTATATTTTCCTGCTGCTTTTGATCATCAATACCTCCGGCGGCATGATATGGATGCTCAATCGCTATCAGAAGATCGCCGCGAAATATATCACTTGACAAATCGTCGAACTTTTGCTAGAATACCTCTAACGCAGTGATGGGAACAAGTACTCGTGCGGCTGACCGCAGAGAGCTGCCGGTTGGTGCAAGGCAGTGGAAGGCGACGAGGAAATACCTCCCGGAGCGGCTTTCCCGAAATTGCAGTAGGGGAAGACGGGTTCGCCCGACACAGCGAGAGGTGTTGTCAGACACCGTGAGGCTCCCTGCCGTGAGGCGGGAGTGAACCAGAGGTGGTACCGCGTAAATGTTACGCCCTCTGTCCGAGCAGGACGGAGGGCGTTTTTGTACCTCCATCCAAAAAATATACAGGAGGAACGAATATGAAAATCTATGACGAACTGGTCGCCCGCGGACTGATCGCGCAGGTGACGAACGAACAGGCCATCCGTGAGGTCATCGACAACGGCAAGGCGACCTTCTACATCGGCTTTGACTGCACGGCAGACTCTTTGACCGCGGGACACTTCATGGCCTTGACGCTCATGAAGCGCCTGCAAATGGCGGGCAACAAGCCCATCGCCCTCATCGGCGGCGGCACGACTATGATCGGCGACCCCAGCGGCCGCACCGATATGCGTAAAATGCTCACCATAGAGGACATCGAGCACAATGCCGCCTGCTTCAAACGCCAGATGGAGAAATTCATCGAATTCGGCGAGGGCAAGGCGCAGATGGTCAACAATGCCGACTGGCTGCTGGATCTCAACTACGTGGAGCTGCTGCGTGAGGTGGGTGCCTGCTTCTCGGTCAACAATATGCTTCGCGCCGACTGCTACAAGCAGCGCATGGAGCGCGGCCTTTCCTTCCTGGAATTCAACTACATGATTATGCAGTCCTATGACTTCTACCACCTGTTCCGGCATTACAACTGCAATATGCAGTTCGGCGGCAACGACCAGTGGTCCAATATGCTGGGCGGCACGGAGCTGATCCGCAAAAAGCTGGGTCAGGACGCCCACTGCATGACCATCACGCTGCTGACCGACTCTCAGGGCAACAAGATGGGCAAAACGGCGGGCAATGCGGTCTGGCTCGATCCTAACAAGACGTCGCCCTATGACTTCTACCAGTACTGGCGCAATGTGGCCGACGCGGATGTGATGAAATGCATCCGGATGCTCACCTTCCTGCCCATGGAGCAGATCAACGAGATGGATCACTGGGAGGGCAGCGACCTGAACCGCGCCAAGGAGATCCTTGCCTATGAGCTGACCGCTCTTGTCCACGGTCAGGAGGAGGCGGAAAAGGCTCAGTCCGCCGCGAAGGCACTGTTCTCCACCGGCGGAGACCTGTCCAATATGCCTACTACGGAGCTGACAGCCGAGGACTTCACCGAAGATCACATCGGGGCATTGTCTCTGCTGGTCAAATGCGGTCTGGCCGCTTCCAACGGCGAGGCACGGCGGCTGATTCAGCAGGGCGGCGTGTCCGTGGGGGATGTGAAAGTGACCGATCCGGCCGCGCAGTTCGACAAAGCTGCCTTTGCCGGCGACGGCATCATCCTCAAAAAAGGCAAAAAGGTATTCCACTGCGCAAAGCTGGCCTGAATAACGCGGAGACTGTAAAAAAGCAGAGAGTGAACCACCTTCAACGGTGGTTGACTCTCTGCTTTTCATTCTGAATTACGCACGGGAGAAAATTTCGAAGATGGGACGGCTCTCAATGTGACCCGGAGCATGGCTTTGCGGTCTATTAGAGTGAAAGGCCTTATTGAAGCAGAGAGGAGGAACAATATGGAAGATAAGACGATCATAGACCTGTATTGGGCGCGTTCGGAGAATGCCATATCCGAAACGGAGAAAAAATACGGCAAATACTGCTATCAGATTGCCTACAATATTCTATCCTGTCAAGAGGACAGTGAAGAATGCGTCAACGATACATATATGCGGGCATGGAACAGTATGCCACAGCATCGGCCGTCTATGTTAAAAGCATTTCTCGGCAAGATCACCCGAAATTTGGCGCTGAACCGATACAAAAATCTGACTGCGGAAAAGCGCAATTCCGGACAAATCCCTGCTGTTTTGGAGGAATTGCAGGACTGCATTTCCGGCACGGACAACACAGAGCAGATCATAGACGATCTGGTGCTGGCCGAGATATTCAACCGCTTTCTTGGGACACTGACACCGGAACAACGCAAGATTTTTATGCGCAGATACTGGTATCTGTGCCCGATTAAGGAGATCGCCGCGGGACTTGGCATGGGCGAGAGCAAAGTCAAGATGTCCCTGCTGCGTTCCCGAAACGAACTGAAAAAACTTTTGGAGAAGGAAGGTATTCTGCGATGAAGGTGGAACGAGTTTTGGATGTACTTGGACAGGTAGATCAAGCCTATGTGGAGGAGGTAGATCCCATGAATGAAAAAATGGTTCCCTATCGGCGGCGTTCTCATCGGGCGCTGATTGCTGTGGCCGCTGCTGCGGCGCTGCTGATCTCGTCCTTTACGGTTGCCATGGCAG
>CAYOZT010000065.1:0-8664 GCA_964408545.1 uncultured Oscillospiraceae bacterium
CGGTCACGGGGAAAATGCCCTTGCCGTCCTTGCCCTCGGACTCGCCGAACAGCTGCTGCCACCAGCCGCCCATCATGCGGAAGCCCGGCTCGAAGGACTCGAGGATCTCGATGCACTTACCGCGGCGGTACAGCAGATTACGCACGGCGGCGTACTGCCAGACGGGGTTTTCGAAGGAGCGGATGTCGTAGATCGTACGCGCATCGGCAGCGGCCGCCATGACGGCGTTGATATCGATGCCCGCAACGGCCATCGGCAGCAGTCCCACGGCGGTCAGCACGCTGTAGCGTCCGCCGACGCTCGGCGGGATGACGAACGACTCCCAGCCCTCTTGCGTCGCCATTTGGCGCAGCGCGCCCTTGACGGGGTCGGTGATGGCGTAGATGCGGCGCTTGGCGCCCTCCGAGCCGTATTTGCGCTCGAGAAGCCAACGCAGATTGCGCGTGGCAATGGCAGGCTCCGTGGTCGTGCCGGATTTGGAGATGATGGCAACGGAGAAATCCTTGCCCTCGAGCAGGCGCTCCAGCTCGTTCCACGCGCGCGTGGAGAGGGTGTTGCCGGCGTAGAAGATCTGCGGATCGCCCTTGCCTTTGCCGATGTTGTGGTTTTGACCCTGCAGCAGCTCGATGGCGGCACGCGGTCCCAAATAGCTGCCGCCGATGCCGACGACGACGAATACGTCGGAATTTTGACGGATGCGCTGCGCGGCGTCGTTAATGCGGCGCATCTCCTCGGTCGGGCGCGCGGTGGGAAGGTTCAGCCAGCCGAGGAAATCGCTGCCCTCGCCGCTGCCCTCCGTCAGCGTTTGATGGGCGCGGAAGACTTCCTGCTCGGTTGCCAGAAGATCCTGCAGACCGACCTCGCCCCATACGTTTGAAATATCGACTCTGATCATATACATGACCGTCCTTTCCGTTTTTCTGACTATATGTTACCGCAAAAAAGAGCCAAAGGCAAGAAAAAATACAAAAGTTTTTTGTAAAATTTCTGCAAGCTATGGATTTTTTCTTGTGCATGTTGTATAATTGCCGCAGAAAATTCCATGGAAACGAGGGAAAATCATGCGTTACGGATTTGGTGTGGATATTGGCGGAACCACGGTAAAAATCGCCTATTTTGATGAAAACGGTACCCTGCTCGACAGTTGGGAGATCCCCACGCGCACGGAAAACGCCGGCGAACACGTTTTGCCGGATATTGCCGCGGCGCTCGACGGATACCTGCGCACGCACGCCGTCACACGGCGCGAGATCATCGGCATCGGCGTCGGCGTGCCCGGGCCGGTCGACGGCAAGGGCGTCGTGAAGATGTGCGTCAACCTCGGCTGGGGGCGTAAGCAGATCGCCCGCGAGCTCGAGCAGCTGACGGATCTGCCCGTCCGGGCGGGAAACGACGCCAATGTCGCCGCGCTGGGCGAATACTGGAAAGGCAGCGCCGCGGCGTATGACTCCATGGTCATGGCGACGCTCGGCACGGGCGTCGGCGGCGGTATCGTCGTCGACGGGCAGCTGCTGCACGGCGCGCACGGCGCGGGCGGCGAGATCGGCCATCTGGTGCTCGAACGCAACGAGACCGAGCGCTGCGGCTGCGGCAATCGCGGCTGCGCCGAGCAGTATTGCTCGGCGACGGGGCTGGTGCGCCTTGCGCATCGCCGCTTGGCGCGCGACGATGCGCCGAGCGTGCTTCGCGTGAAGGAAAATATGCAGGCCAAGGATGTTTTCGACGCGGCCGCGCAGGGCGATATGCCCGCGCAGGAAATTCTGGCGCAGTATTTTGACCGCTTGGGCGAGTTCCTCGCGACGGTCTGCGCCGTGATCGATCCGCAGGTCGTGGTGCTCGGCGGCGGCGTCAGCAAGGCGGGCGCGGTGCTGCTCGAGGGCGTGCGCGCAAGCTATGAAAAGTACTGCTTCCACGGCATCCGCGATGTCCGCTTCACCATCGCCGAGCTCGGCAACGCCGCCGGCAGCTACGGCGCGTTCAAGCTCGCGCTCGACGCGTTTGCATAAGAAAGCGGGCGGACAGATCGTCCGCCCGTTTCGGATCTAATCGCGCAGCCGCGCAAGCGTGGCGCGGATGGCGTCAAGCGCCGCCTCCGGCTCGTCGATGCTGCGTGTGGCCTCCTCCATGGGGCACAGTCCCGTGCCCGCGCGATTGCGAATATGCTCGACAAGACGGTCGCGGTAGACCTCGATCCCGTTTCGGCGCAGCACGCGCACGGCGGCGTCACTGATCACGCCGGCGTATACACGACGCACGCCCAAAAGGCAATACAGCATGGCCGCCGCTTTCCCGACGACCTTGTCCGCCGCGGAAAAACCGCAACAATCCTCGCCGCCGTCCAGCAGCGCCAGCAGCGGCGCGACGCCGCGTTCTCGGCTGCAATGCACGCGCTCGCCGAGGCACAGGACGCAAGTATAGCCGCCTTCTTTGAGGAGCGTTTGCGCTCTTTGCAGATCTTCCGGCATAAAAATCGCCTCCTTTCCCCATATTATACCCAATTGCCCTCGTGCTTGTCAATGTGCATGGGGGCAATTTTCTCGGCAGACGGGCGAATGCACGCGTTTTATTTGACAAAGGAAACGATCTTTGGTATACTGTACCAAAAGGAGTGAACGCCATGGCTAAAGAAATATTAAGACTATCCGCCCTGAGCAAATTCTACACCGGCAAGCAGTCGGTCGTCGTTGCGCTCAACGAGGTCAATCTTGCCTTTTCCCGCGGTGAATTCGT
The DNA here is from genome assembly GCA_964408545.1 of uncultured Oscillospiraceae bacterium. GTDB lineage: Bacteria > Bacillota > Clostridia > Oscillospirales > Oscillospiraceae > Faecousia. The sequence continues at coordinate 2,731 of CAYOZT010000065.1, forward strand.
CGCGATCACGGGCGAGAGCGGCAGCGGAAAATCCACGCTTTCGCACGTTTTGGGCGGCATTTTGCCCTACGAAAACGGCGAAATGTTCTTCGCGGGAAATCCCACATCCCATTTCGACAGTGCCGACTGGGAGCGCTATCGCCGTGACAACATCAGCTTCATTTCCCAAAATTACGGCATTTTGCTCGGCGCGACGGTCATGGAGAACGTCGTCAGCGCGCTGCTGCTGACGGGCATGGACAAAAAAGAGGCGCACGAGGCCGCCGAGTCGCTGCTGCGCCGCGTGGAGCTGTGGGATATGCACAAGCGCCGCGCCGCCAAGCTTTCGAGCGGTCAAAAGCAGCGGCTTTCCATTGCCCGCGCGCTCGCCAAGCCCGCGCCCGTTTTGATCGCCGACGAGCCGACCGGCAACCTCGACTCGGAGAACAGCGCCAAGGTCATCGAGCTTTTGGCGCAGGCGGCGGAGGATCGGCTCGTCATCCTCATCACGCACGAATTCTCCGAGGCCGCGCCCTACGCCACACGGCACATCATCTTGCAGGACGGCAAGGTCGTCATGGATGCGCCCTTGCAGCCTGCGCACGAGGTCGCCCCGTTTGAACGAAGGCACGCCTCGCGCGAGAAGGTGGGGCTTTACGTCGCGCGATTGCAGCAGCGCAGTCGCCCCGTCTGGAGCACTTTTCTGACGATCTTCTTCGCGCTGACGGCGTTTGCGGTCTTTGCCTTCCTCGGAACGCTCATCGTCAATCTCGATGATACGTCTACCCGTATTTACAACAATTCCATCTTCAAAAACGGCTCGAAGACCCGCGTCATCGTCGCCACGCACGACGGCACGGCCTTTACGCAGGAGCAGTTACAGCAACTTGCCGACCTCAAATACGTGCGGCGCGTCGAGCCGAACGGCTACATCACCGACAGCCGATACGGCTATCGCGAGGGCGTCGACTATGATGTCGTCACGCGCGAGGAGATCATCAGCGACATTACGGCGATCGCCGGCGGCAGCAGCGCGCAGGATGTCAGTTTCGTGCAGTCGATCAAGCTGCGCTCCGGCGCGCCGTATATGCAGACCGTGCCCGTGCTGCCCGAAGGGAAGACTTTTTTGAGCGCGGGACGCCTGCCCGAAAATATGTATGAGGTCGTCGCCGTCGGAGGCAAGAGCCTGCTCGGAAAGCAGCTGACCGTTTACCTCGACAACGAAAAATACTGGCCTTCGGGCTATTATCACACGCTCAACGTGACGGTCGTGGGCGTGACGGATATCGGCGAAAATCTCTATTTCCACGAGGATATCGCCCGCTTCTGGATGCAGATCACCTTGGGCGGCACGACATACACGAAATTCATCCCCGATCCCGACATTCCCGACGGCAACTTCGTCGCAAGTGCGTCCACCATCGCCTCTTTGCAGTATGACTACATGGCTTATCTGAAAAGAATGTACAAGAGCGGCCGTCTGGAGGCGCCCGTTTTGCCGTGGAGGACCACCTTTGATAATATCAATGCTTCGGAGCAGGAGCTTGTCGCGGATATCACCGATACCACCGACAGCTTTATTTTGGAAAGCGGCGACAACCGCGTCGAAAGTAATGCCATGCGCGAAAGCAAGGGAAAATATCAGCTCACCAATCTCGGTAGTTTTCGCTATCTGGATATCGGCTATAAAACCGAGAACGGTATGATCGCGGAGGAAGGAGAGGAAGAAACGGTATTTTCCTTCCTGTTCCGCTCCGATTCCCTGCCCACGGTATCTTCTTACACGCTCTATCCCATCGGCGAAACGCAGCCGACCGAGGAGGGCACGCTGCCCGAGGGCAACTACCTGATCATCGGCCAAATGACCGACAAAGACAAGGTAGTGCACTACTACGCGCTCAGCGCGCGCGCCGTCGAGGGATCTTACGCGCTGCAGATGCAGAGCACGACGATCGAAATGGACATCAACGGCGTCCCGAGCGGCTACACCGAGGACGATATCTGGACCTTTACGCAGGTGCAGGGCACGATCTACACCATCTCCAACGCCGACCGCTACTTGGTTTCCGAAGCAGCCGAATGGGACAAGGAAGCTCAGTTCAAGCAGATCACATATTGTTGGGCGGTCGATGAAGACTTTACATATGTGACGGCCTCCGACTGGAAAAAGCGGGAAGCCGAAGAAAACGAAGGCGCGCTCTATTCCGAAACGACGCTCAACAGCTATGTCTATGTATCCCCTGCGGATTTCGACAAGCTCGCATGGAACGGCGGTTCGGAGCAGGTCAGCATGACCATCAGCGACTACGCGTACACCGACCGCGTCATCGCATCCGTGCAGGCGCTGGGATTTGCGGCGGCGTCGCCGTATCGGCTCGGCGCGGTCAAGCAAAACGAAACGCTTGCGCAGCAGCGCGAGCAGACGCTGCTGGTGTGCACGCTCGCACTGGTGGCCATCATCGCGCTGCAGCTGATACTGCTGCGCACCCTTTTCCTGACGCAGACGGAGAGCTACCGACTGCTGAGCAACATCGGCCTGTCCGCGCGGATGGCCAAGCGCTCGATCCTCTGGCAGGTGCTCATTTTCTGCCTGCTCGGTCAGGTGTTGAGCATCGCGGCGCTTGCCGTGTGCGATCACATGGGCGTCGAGCGGATCGTATCCATCGTGCGCTATCTGCCGCCCGTACGCATGGTGCTGCTGATCGCGGTGCATTTGCTCATTTCGCTTTTGGCGGCATGGCTCATCATGCGCTCGCTGCGCAAAAATGTCTACGCTTCCACACGCTCGGATATGGATCTTCCGATGGATGAAACGGAAGGGGAGGTGCAGCTATGATCGAAGTAAAAAATCTCAATAAGACTTACGACCGTCGCCGTCCCACGGCGAACCACGTCCTGAAGGATGTCAGTTTCACCCTGCCCGACACCGGCTTCGTGTGCATCCTCGGCCCGTCCGGCTGCGGCAAAACGAGTCTTCTCAACGCCATCGGCGGCCTCGATCGATTCGACAACGGCCGCATGGGTACGCAGGACGTTTCCGTCACGCGCTACGGCACGAGTGCCTACGAGCGTGAGCGAAATCGCAGCTTCGGCTACATTTTCCAGAATTATTACCTGCTGGAGGATCACTCCGTCGCGTATAACGTCTATCTCGGATTGCACAGCCTCGAGTTGTCGCATAAGGAGAAAATGCGCCGCGTGCGCATGGCGCTGCAGGCGGTGGATATGGAGCGCTATATCCGCCGTACCGTCTCGCAGCTGTCCGGCGGTCAGCAGCAGCGCGTGGCCATCGCCCGCGCGCTGGTACGCCGCCCGAAGGTCATTTTCGCCGATGAGCCGACGGGAAATCTCGACGAGGCGAACACGCGCAACATCTGCGCGCTGCTGCGCAAAGCGTCGAAGGAAAGTCTCGTCATCATGGTTACGCACGAGGAGCGCATCGCGCGTTTCTACGCCGACCGGATCATCACCTTAACGGACGGACGCATCGACAGCGATATCGACACATGGGATCGCAGCGGCCTTTCCGCCTCCTCCGACAAGATCCTCTACGCGGGGGACTATATCGAGCAAACGCAGCAGCAGGAAAGCCTTTCGCTTCGCTTTTTGCGGCAGGAGGGCGCACCGCCCGTGCAACTGACGGTCGTTGCGATGCATGACCGCGTGGTCATCAAGCTCGACGATCCGCGCCCCATCACCGTCAGCGCATCCGACGACAGTGTTTCCGTCCGTGAGGGAAAACGCCCGCTGCTGACGCTCGAATCGGTCGATGCGCATTCGCAGGAGGGCATGGAACTGTTCCACGAGCCGCCCGCCGCGCAGTGTCGCGCGGGCAAGGGCGTCACGGGCGGCATGATGCTGCGGCAATCGCGTTCGCTCGTGCGCGGCAAGGGCATCCAAAAGGTCGGCTTGCGGGCGTTTTTGATCTTGCTGACGGTGCTGGCTCTGTTCGTCACGGGAGATTACATCGCCATATCCCGCCTCGATCCCGAGGATTTCATCACCGCCGACTCGCATATTTTGGAAATTTCGATGAGCCGCGGCAACAATACGGACAGCTCCGTCATCGCGACCGATAATTACGGCAATTACTGGCAAATGCTGCAGACTTTGACCGCCGAACGCGGCGCGCAGCCGCAGGTGTTGCCGACCTTGTCCACCCCCATCCAGTGCACGGCGCAGGTGTTTTACCAGATGAGCAAGGAAACGCTGACCTTCCCCGCGTGCAGCGTCGTGTTCACGCAGTATTTGGACGAAAGCACGATCCTCTACGGCCGTATGCCGCAAAAAAGCGATGAGATCGTGATCGATCGGCAAGTCCTCGAGGCGCTTTTGGAGCAGGAAAGCACCATCGCCAAGAGTATTGATAATGTTTCTTTCTTCCTCGGCATGGAGCTGACCATTGCCAGAAGCAAATCGCTGCATCCCGTCATCGTCGGCATTTGCGACAGCGGGGAGCGCTCGATCTATATGAGCAAGGGAAGCATGGTCGCCCTGACCACGAGCGGCGTTTCCACCATCACGCTTTCGGAGCTGAAATCGCTCTATCCGGGAAAATACGGCGATCTGGAGCTTGCCGAGGATGAGTGCGCGGTATTTTTGAACGTGGCGGGCGAAATTTATAAGCACCGCATCGGCCAGAAATTCTACGGCACCGACCTGACCGTCACGCAGGTCTTTACGGACGAAGCCATCAATTATTCCATCGTCGCCAATGACAGCTTCCTCGACCGGCGCATTTCCGACAATGTTCGCTCGTCCGTGCGACTTTACTGCGCCGATAAAGAGCAGACGCTTTCCGTGCTGCGCACGCTGACACGCGATATCCCCCTGTCGCAGATCTCCGAAACGGCCGTCGCTTATGCCGAGGAAAATCCGCACCTGAGCGCGGCGGAGGTGCTCGAAGCCTGCATCGAGGAGGGACTGATCAAAGATGAGTCGGAGCTGACGCTCGCTACGCTGCAATACTATGTGCAAAGCGACATTCTGGTCGTCAATATCTCCGATCCCTACACCGAGACCTATCGCGTCTACGAACGCGCCGCCACCGTCCGCGCAGACGGCCGCACGATCGTGATCACGACGCTGCTGGTGCTCTCGCTCGTCATGCTCTACCTTCTTTGTCGTGCGCAGGTGCACCGCAGGACATCGATGCTGGCGGTGTATCGGCTGCTGGGTATCCCGAAGCGCAAACTCTACGGCATTTTTGCCATGGAAGCGGGGCTTTCGCTGCTGCGCACGCTCGTGCCGACGACGGTGATCGCCTACTATGCCTTCCGCATCATGGGCACGATCCCCGAGATCAAACTGGATATCGTGCTGTCGTTTACGGCTTCCTGTGTGGTCGCCGCCGTGATCGCCGTGTATTATCTGTTCGTTTCGCTGCTGCCGCTGCGCGCGCCGCTGCATCGGCCGCCGGCAAGCCTCGCCGCGAAATACGATATGTGATCGCCGACAAAAGCACAAAAAACCGACATCCTTCGCGGATGCCGGTTTTTTTGTATGCGGATTTAGACCAATGCGGCGGTGATGATGGCCATCTTGTAGACCTCTTCGGCGTTGCAGCCGCGGCTGAGGTCGTTGATGGGCGCGTTCAGACCCTGCAGGATCGGGCCGTAGGCCTCGTAGCCGCCCAGACGCTGCGCGATCTTGTAGCCGATGTTGCCGGCCTCGATGCAGGGGAAGATGAAGGTGTTGGCGTAGCCTGCGACGGGAGAGCCGGGGAATTTCAGCTGGCCGACCTCGGGCGCGACGGCGGCGTCGAACTGCATCTCGCCGTCGATGGCGAGCTCGGGGGCCATTTCCTTGGCGATGGCGGTGGCGTCGTGCGAAAGCTTGACGGTCGCGCCCTTGCCGGAGCCGTTGGTGGAGAAGCTGAGCATGGCGACCTTCGGATCGATGCCGAAGACTTTGGCGGTCTTGGCGGGCGCCGTCGAGACCGCCAAGACCGCCAAA
>CAYOZT010000066.1:0-8553 GCA_964408545.1 uncultured Oscillospiraceae bacterium
TGGTGGTCAGAGCACCGGCGGCCAGAGAGCCGTGCACGGTACCTGCGGCACCGGCCTCGGACTGCATCTCGACGACCTTGACGGTGTCGCCGAAGATGTTCTTGCGACCGGCGGCGGCCCACTGGTCAACATTGTCGGCCATGGGGGAAGAGGGGGTGATGGGGTAGATGCCGGCTACTTCGGTAAACGCGTAGCTGACGTGAGCGGCAGCGGTATTGCCGTCCATAGTCTTAAATTTTCTTGCCAAAATAAAATACCTCCTAAAGTATTCATTTTTTGTCGGATATATCATAACACGAATTTTCCGCTTTGTAAAGTCACAAAGTTCTTCCATTCGGGAAAAAAGAACAGAAAAGTCGGCCGAAGATGCTCCCCCGTCGGGATCGGCGTCCCCGACGGTCCGCTCGCGCCGTTTGACGCGAATTCCCCACGGCGACGCGCGGTAGGGACCGGCGTCCCCGACGGTCCGCTCGCGCCGTTTGGCGCGAATTCCCAACGGCGACGCGCGGTAGGGCGGGGACACGTCCCCGCCGCCCCGTACGACAATTGCACAGTCGGTCTAATCGCAAAACGCAAGACCATGTCATCCCGAGCGAGGAACGAGTCGAGGGATCTATCCCCCGATTTTACGAAAAATGTCCCATGAAAAAGTAGATTTCTCGACTCGCTGCCGCTCGCTCGAAATGACAATTCTCTGATTTTTCGCGTTTGTTTACCTGCGTAAAAGACGCAAGATACCGACGCCTATGCGGCATAGAAAGCTCCCACGCCGGGCGGATCGGCGTGGGAGTCGGTATTCTTTGTTCTCAGCTTTAAGAGAGCGTGTTCTTCAATCCAAACGGGGCAAAATACTCGATCAGCTCCTGCGTGGTGGCTTTACCGCTGACGCTGCCGTAGTAATAGTAGCCGTCCGTTGAGTTGGAGAAAAGCCAGTAATCCAGATCGGGGGAGAAGGCGACTGTGCCGGTGCCCGGCGTTCCGTCCTCACGAATGACGGAAACATACACATGGGAAAAATCGACGAGCTCGAAGCGTTGCAGCTTTCCGACCACGCCGTCGGGCTCATTGATGACGGAGTTGCTTACACGCATACCGTCAAAATCGGCAAATGTAGCATCCAAATATTTGCCCTTGCTGCGAGACTCTATGATCGATCCGTCGATACCGAGCGTTGCCGTTCCAAGCTCGTTGCCCTCGGCATCCACCTTGACGGTCGTCACGGAAACGGAAAGGGGCGCCTCGGATAGTTTATCTTCCGCAACGTGTGGATGAAGCAACAGCAACGTGATGACTCCTACGAGCAAAACAGCCAAAACAATCAAAGCAACAATAAGCGTTGTTAATAATTTTCGCATAATAAACTCCTTCCTAAGGATTGAAACGGTTTTTAATTCGCATATGCTTAGTCTATGGGAGGAGTAACGGTTGAAAAACTGCGTTTATGTGTAAACATTTTCTTGCCGGCTGTGTTAGCAGAGATTGTAACATTTTTGTTTTTTACATAGAATGCAACTTCATATACACAGTCCCCTTGAATTTGACCAAGATCGTACGCGTGCATGGCATTTACTTTCCTTGTTTCTAGGTCATGATATTGGCTAGAGTATATTTTTGCTTTTTGCCAAGGACCTTCGCACCATACGCTTTCGTTTGTGTCTGCGTCGTATACCCATCCGGCACATTTTGCATTCGAGGTGACATACTCGGACAAGTAAGGGGAATCCCAGCGACTACTGTTAACATCCCATACCTGTATGAACTGGATCGTCCAAAAACTTTGAGCATGCACAACCAGCGAATCGGGAATCAGCTCGACATAGGTGCCGTCCGAAGGCCGCGAAAGAAGCAATGAACCAATGGTTCCGATATGTGCACTTTCAAAAATCCCATCGGCAACCGCGACCAGCATACCTTCCAAAAGCGTTTGTATCGCGTGTTTGACTAAGTCGTTTTTACTTAGTGCATATGCGGAGGTTACGACCATTCCGTCTGTGGCGGTAGGAGCTATGGTGGCAAATCGCATTTTAAACGAGCTGCCATTGTATTCATACCAGAATTCGGACGCTTGCCCCGGCTCTTCAATGTTGTCATATTTTGGGAACGGATCCGTAACGCTCCTTTCATTGCCGAAGGTGAGAATGTAGGAAGAATCACGACTTAAGCCCATTGAAGAAAAACTGGTAGCAAGCTGTGCCTCCAATGTGTCATAGTTATCGGCAGTAATATGATATGCTTCGTATCCGGCGTCGTTGAGTGCTCTGATTGTTTCTTCTTCCAATGTCTCACCGGAAGAGCACAAGGAGACGCCGGAAACAGCAGACGCGAAGCTTCTGTCGTAGTATTCGTCCAATATTGATTCAACGGTACGATTCTCGGCTTCGACTGCGGTTGCTGTGGCAGGGGATGCAGGGACGAGCAGCATGAGGGAAAGCATGAGTACGATAATAAGGGAAACGCTGATGATCTTCTTTAGCATAATAAGCTCCTTTCTAATGTATCGACTATGCGATGTGACAGATATAATGCTAACACAATTATAACGAACGAGAAAGGCAAAATGGGACACTCTTTTTCGAAAGAAAACATAATTTACAGTTCGTTCATATTTTTGAAAGATGTTGCATCGACTGTTGATTACCGAAACGAAGATACAGGCTGCTTATTAGTGCTGGATATAGCGTGACGTAATGAGGCGATACCGCTGACAAGGTGAAATGATTGCAAGAAACCTTGACAAAGCATATGGGAAATGCTGACAATTATTAATAGCGTGGAGCTGAAGCGGCCTTGAGAAAGCCGTCGAAATAGTCGAGCAGGTGTTCTGCATCGACATTCGGATCGGCGGCAGCTACCAACGAGAATTTTAATCCCGGCCAATATGCGACCAAGTACTTTTCTTCTATGGAATAACCATAGTAAGATACATAGAAGACTCCCGTTTCATTGTTATACGTATCGACTCCGTGCCAAACAACATAGGAAGGATCGTAGAGAGTGGATTTTTCTGAGTCGATCTCCCAGTAACCGCGACCGTTTTCGTTGTAAAAAATGCAAAAATCCGAAGGGTATCCGATATAATAATCAACACCTTTGATCGCTGCGGTATCATTGCCGTCGTTTTCCTCGTAGACGAGTCCGCCGGTTATTGTAATATCAAACGTGTCGAGCATTTCGCCGGTCGAAGAGAGAAAATAAGCGTGGTATACATCGTTGCTTGGATCCGGGGTACTTACCGAAAGATTTGCAATGATGAGGATGCCTGAAACGACACAGACAGCGACACACGGGAGTATAAAGGCCAGAAGCAATGACCGATGCGCGGGAAAAAACTGCTTCATGAGATGACCTCCTAATTATTCACGACTTGCCGCGCGAGGGCGAGCAGCGTCTGCTCGTCGGCGGCATAGAAAATGCTGAAAAGAGTACCGTTGGAGACGTCTTCCCAGACGATGACGCTGTTCTTGGACTCGACGGGGGAGATATAGATCTGCGCGACGCTTTCTCCGACCATTCCCCGATACTCCGCGAAGCCTTCAATGTTGACGCGTAGCGCGGAACCATCCTTGGGATGGACATAACTGAAAGAGAGCTGGTGGCCTTGACCGTCTTGGTACAGGAAAAGGAAACCGCCGTCCGTTTTCAGCTCGGCAATGGGCTCGTATTCATCGGACAGCCCGGAAAGGAGGTATTCGTAATGAATGCCGCCCTCGCTGCCGTCGGGCGAATACTGCGTGTAGATGCCGATCTTCTCGCGTACCCAGTCCACCGTTGCGGCCTGCACCTTCGCACTGAGCAGGAACACGCAGGAAAATGCCGTCGCGGCGAACAGCAGCGCCGCCGCCGTGCTTTTCACGACGGACAAGATCCGCCGATGCGCGTCCCTGCGGCGCAGCGAACGCAGCTTGCGCTCAAATGCGGGTGAGAATTCGTGCGGCGTTTGCGGCACGCTTTCTTCCATGTGCAGCAGCGCTTCCCGCGCCGCGGCAGAGAGTTGTTCGTCCGAGATCATAATAGTTGCGCCTCCTTGCATAGAATCTCAAGTTTTGCTTTGGCACGCTGTTCTATTTTACGAACATTTGCTGTGCTTAAGCCCAGCAGGAGTGCCGTTTCGCTTGCGCTGTAGCCGACGGCGTAGCGCAAGACGATGACCTGACGGTAGTTTGCGGGCAACGCGGCGATGCACTGTGCCAAGTCGCCGGCGTCCGTGCAGTCGATTTGGATGCCCGCCGCGCTGTCGGCCTCCGAGAGGGGGACGACGCGCTTGTTTTTGCGGTAGATGTCGATGGCTTTGTTCTCGACGATCGTCATCAGATAGCCGCCGAGCCGCGGATCGTTCAGATCGGGAACAAGACGGATGCATTCGTAAATTCGGACAAATGCCATTTGCAGCGCGTCTTCCGCATCCGCTTCGTTGCGCAAGACGGAATACGCGGCGGCGTACATTTTGTCGCGATATAGGCGGTAGATCGTCTCGAATTTCGTTTCTTTCTCCGACGAGTCCGCCTTTTGTGCGAAGGCAAGCAAAGACATCCCCCCTTTTTGACGTAACGTTTTCCTGTCATGACACTGTTTTGGTTCCGTCACCCATTATAACGGATGAGCACGCCAAAATTGGACACTATTTTTGAAAAAACATGGAAATTTACATTTTGTTCATATTTTTGCGGCAAAATCGACCGAATCGAAAAAAGGCATTGTTTTTTTGCGGGAAATGCGTTATGATAGTGCAATAGAGAGAAAGGGGCGAATTTTATGATCTGCAGCGTCCATACGCTCGGCGTTACGGGCATACAGGGCAGCATCGTCACGGCGGAATGCTACGTTTCCAACGGTCTTCCCGGGTTTGATATCGTCGGCTTGCCCGACGCCGCCGTCAAGGAGGCGCGTGAGCGTGTCCGCGCCGCGGCGAAAAACAGCGGCTTGAGTTTTCCCGTCAGCCGCATCACGGTCAATCTCGCGCCCGCGAATTTGAAAAAAGCGGGCACGCACTACGACCTGCCCATTTTGCTGAGTATCCTTTGCGCCGTCGGCTCGGTCAGGCGGCCGAGTTCCGCCTGCGCGTTCGTCGGCGAGCTGGGGCTCGATGGGACGCTGCGCAGCGTCCCGGGCGTGCTGCCGATGGCCATCGCCGCCAAAAAAGAGGGCATCAAGGCCATTTTCGTCCCCGCGGAGAATGCAGCCGAGGCAACGCTTGCGCGCGGCCCCGCGGTCTATCCCGTGCACAATATCGCCGAGCTTGCCGCAGGGCTCAACGGGGAAACGCAGCTGCAGGAGGAGCCGCTGTGGCTCCCGACGAGTCGGCAGGTCATCGGGCTCGATTTCAAAGACGTGCTCGGGCAGGAAAATGTCAAGCGGGCGTTGGAAGTCGCGGCTGCGGGCAGTCACAATGTGCTGCTCATCGGCCCGCCCGGTTCGGGCAAAAGTATGCTCAGCAAGCGCCTGCCGTCGATCATGCCCGATATGACGTGGGAAGAGTCGCTGGAGATCACGCAGATCTGCTCCGTCATGGGTGCGCTTTCGGCAAAGGAGCCTCTCGTGACGCGCCGCCCCTTCCGAAGTCCGCATCATACCATCTCCAACGCCGGCCTCGTCGGCGGCGGCACGAACCCGAAGCCGGGCGAGATCTCCATGAGCCACAAGGGCGTCCTCTTTTTGGACGAGCTGCCCGAGTTCCACAAGGATACGCTCGACCTTATGCGCCAGCCGCTCGAGGACGGGCAGGTGACCATTTCACGCGTTTCGGGCGCGGTGACGTATCCTGCGGAATTTATGATGGTGTGCGCCATGAATCCCTGCAAATGCGGCTGGTACGGCGATCCTTCGGGACGCTGCCGCTGCTCCGAGCGCGCGGTCAACGAGTATCGCGGCCGCATTTCCGGACCCTTGCTCGACCGCATCGACATTGTCGTGGAAGTGCCCGCGGTGCATTTCGAGGAACTGCGCGCCCGCGCGGAAGCCGAGCCATCCGCCGAGATCAAAAAGCGCGTGGACGCCGCGCGCAAGATCCAGAACGCCCGTTTTGAGAAAAAGAGCGGTATGTGCAACGCCCGCATGGGGCCGGAGGAAATGCGCCGATTCTGCGAACTCGACGAAGCGGGCGCTTCCATGATGAAGCAGGCCTTCGATACCATGGGGCTGACCGCCCGCAGCTTTGACCGCATATTGCGCGTCGCGCGGACGATCGCCGACCTCGACGGCAGCGAGGACATCTGCCCGCAGCACATCGCCGAAGCCATCCAGTACCGCGCGGTGAATTTGGGAAATCGATAACAGATAATGAGGTAAGCCAATGAACGAAATATTTCTGATGAAGCTGGGCGAGATCGTCCTGAAGGGCGCGAACAAGCGCCAGTTTGAAAATAAGCTGCGTCAAAATGTCCGCCGCCGCCTGCGTGCCTACGGAAATTTTGACGTGTACATCATGCAGTCGACGCTTTATGTCGAGCCGCTGGACGATATGGCGGATGTCGAGGGCGCGTGGGACGCCTGCCGTTGCATTTTCGGCGTGGTCAGCCTGTGCCGTTGCCGTCCGTGTGAGAAAAATATGGACGCCGTTTTTGCCGCGATCGAGGCATATCTGGGTGAAGATCTCGACGGCGCGCGTTCGTTCAAAGTCGAATCGCGCCGCTCCGACAAGGCATTCCCCATGACCTCCATCGCCATCTCGCAGGAGATCGGCGGCCGCCTCGCCGAGGCGCATCCGCACTGCAAGGTCGACGTGCGCAAGCCCGAGTATACCGTCTATGTCGAGATCCGCGACCTCGCGGCCTACGTCCACGGCCCCGCGACACCCGGCGCCGGCGGCTTGCCGACGGGCGTGGGCGGACGGGCAATGTGCCTGCTTTCCGGCGGTATCGATTCACCCGTCGCGGCGTATATGCTGGCCAAGCGCGGCGTGGAGATCGAGGCGGTGCATTTCTTCTCCTATCCGTACACCTCGCAGCTTGCCAAGGACAAGGTCATCGAGCTTGCGCGGCTCGTGACGCGCTACTGCGGCAGAATGACGGTCAATGTCGTCTCCTTCACGCAGATCCAAGAGGCCATCCGCGACAATTGCCCCGAGGAATACTTCACCCTCGTCATGCGCCGCTTCATGATGGAGATCGCGCAGCGTTTGGCGAAAAACGACGGCTGCGGCGCGCTCATCACGGGCGAAAATCTCGGTCAGGTCGCAAGCCAAACGATGGAAGCGATGACCGTCACGGGCGCGGTGGTAGATATCCCCGTATTCATGCCCCTGATCGGCATGGACAAAGAAGAGATCGTGACGATCTCCCGAAAGATCGGCACGTTCGACACCTCCGTTTTGCCGTATGAGGACTGCTGCACCGTTTTCACCCCCAAGCACCCCAAAACCAAGCCGACGCTCGGCCAGTTGCTGCACGCCGAGTCGAAGCTCGATCGCGAAGCGCTCATCGCGCAAGCGTTGGAAAATGTCGAAAAGATCACGGTGAAATATCATGAAGACACTTTCTGAGCAGGTTTTGGAAGCGTTGCGCGGCAAGACGCTCGCGACCGCCGAAAGCTGCACGGGCGGCGCGATCGGCGCGGCACTGACGAGCGTTGCGGGAGCATCGAAGGTGTACCGCGGCGGCGTTATCAGCTATTGCAACGCCGTCAAGCACGCCGTGCTCGGCGTCCCCGAGGAACTGCTCGACCGCTGCGGCGCGGTTTCCGCGCCGGTGGCGCAAAGTATGGCCTGCGGCGCGCGCACGCTTTTGCATACGGATGTCGCCGTATCCGTGACGGGTTTGGCCGGCCCCGCGGGCGACGAATTCGGCAATCCCGTCGGCACGGTATTTATCGGCTACGCGGATGAAAAAGGCTGTTTCAGCCGAGAATATCACTTTTCGGGCGACCGCGTCCGCGTGCGCGAATGCGCGCGGGACGAGGCGCTGAAAGTCATCTTGGAGGCACAATATGATGGATAAAATCAAGGAGCTGGTCAAAAAGTATTGGGATATTTTGTCCTATCTCTTTTTCGGCGTGCTCACGACGGCGGTCAATTATCTGGTCTACCTGCCGTGCTATAACCTGCTGGGGCTTATCGGGACGCTCAGTAATGTCATCGCATGGGCGGTGTCGGTCGCGTTCGCGTTCGTGACGAATAAGCCCTTCGTGTTCAAGAGCCACGACTGGTCGAGGAAGGCAGTCGTGCCCGAGCTGACGAAATTCGTCGGAACGCGGCTCGGCTCGGGGCTTTTGGAAACGGCGATCATTTTTGTGACGGTCGATCTGCTGAAGCTCAACGGAAATATCATGAAGCTCCTTGTTTCCGTTTTCGTCGTCATCATCAATTATGTCGGCAGTAAGCTGCTCGTCTTCCGCAAAAAAGAAAAATAAGCCGCGTGCTACCTATGCGGGCGGACGAGCCTGTCCGCCCGAGAAGGGAAGACCGCTTTTTCACGTGCGACAAAAAATTTTAAGATTTTGAAAAATAGTGCTTGCATTTTGCGGGAAGTTGTGGTAATATACTCTAGCGCTGAGGCGCAGAACAGAAATATCCGGGTGTGGCGAAGTTTGGTATCGCGCTTGAATGGGGTTCAAGAGGCC
>CAYOZT010000067.1:0-8122 GCA_964408545.1 uncultured Oscillospiraceae bacterium
GGCCGAGGGGAATGCACTTTTCGATGGCCTTGATGACCTCGTCGTTGATGATGCAGGAGTCGGAGAACTCCATGCCGCCGTGCAGCACGCGGTGGCCGACGGCATCGATCTCGTCGACGGACTTGATCACGCCGTACTGCGGATCGACCAGAATGTTGAGCACGGCCTCGATGGCCTCGGAGTGTGTGGGCATGGGGATGTCCTTGACGACCTTCTCTTCGCCGACGCGGTGCGTCAGACGGCCGTCGATATAGATGCGCTCGCACAGACCCTTCGCGGACACCTCACCCGTTTCGGGGTTCATGAGCTGATATTTCAGCGAAGAGCTGCCCGCATTGATAACCAGTACATTCATTTTTGAAAATCCTCCTAAAAAATAGTTTCATTTTTTGTCTTTGTGTGCTAATATATCCATAACGAAACCATTGTACATTATTTTTCCCGATTTCTCAAGCCCTTTTTCTGATTTTTTCCAAGGAGGTGGCGTTTTTTGCGCAGTATCGGTATCCTTTGCGAATATAATCCCCTGCATCGCGGTCACGAAAAGCAACTGTCCTTCGCTCGCGAGCAGGTCGGCGCGGACGGCGCCATCGTATGCCTGATGAGCGGCAATTTCGTCCAGCGCGGATACCCCGCCGTTTTCGACAAAATGACGCGCGCCCGCGCGGCGATCGCGTGCGGCGCCGACCTTGTGCTGGAATTGCCAATCACCTATGCGCTTTCCTCGGCGGAGGGCTTTGCCGCAGGCGGCGTCCGGATCCTTTCGCAATTATGTGACAGTCTTTGCTTCGGCGCGGAGACGGCCGAGCTCGAAAAGCTCGAAAACGCCGCCAAGCTTCTCCTCTCCCCCGATTTTTCCGCCGCGCTGCGTGCGCGGCTCGGCAAGGGGCTTTCCTTCCCCGCGGCGCGGCAGGCGGCATTTTCCGATTTTGCCTGCGACGGCAGCATCCTCGAAACGCCGAACAACATTCTTGCCGTCGAGTACTGCAAGGCGATCATCGCACAGGGCTCGCCGCTGCGGCCGATCGTGCTGCGCCGCGACGGCAACTATCACGACCGCGTCGCAGATACGCCGTATCCTTCCGCGACCGCCGTGCGCGCTTGCATGGAGTGTGGCAACCCGTGGTTGCCCTATATCCCCGAGTCTGCGCAACCCGTGGTTGCCGATGCGCAGCAGTATTGGCTGAAAAACGGCGAAAAAGCCATGCTTTTCCGCCTTCGCACCATGACGGACGACGAATTTGCGGCACTCCCCTACGGCAGTGAGGGGCTTTGGCGCAAATTCATGCGCGCGTGTCGGACGCAAAGCCGCTTGGAGGATATCCTCTGCGCGACCAAATCCAAGCGCTACACGCGCTCGCGGCTCGATCGCATGGCGATGTGCGCCTTCCTCGGGATCACGGAGGCGGATCTGTCCGCCGAGCCGCCGTATACGCGCGTGCTCGCGCTGAACGATCGCGGACGGCAGGTTTTGCGCCGCGCCAAGGAAACACACGCATTCATCAACGCGGGCGCGCGCGTTTTGCACCCGTATTGGGACTTGGAGGCGCGCTGCAGCGATCTGCACAGCCTCTTCGCCACCAACGCGCTCGATCCGCCTGGCAAGGAAGCTCGATATCGGATATACTATAAAAAATAAGGAGTTTATCATCGCGTTTCTATGCCACGCTTAAAAATTCATTACTGCATCATTGCATTCTTCGCAGCGGCTTTTCAGGCCTTCGGAATGTACAACGTGCACGCCCTGTCGGGCGTGACGGAGGGCGGCATTTTCGGTCTGATCCTGCTGCTCGACCACTGGCTGAGATTGTCCCCTGCCGTTTCGAGCATCGTACTCAATGTCGCCTGCTACGCCTTCGGCTGGCGGATGCTCGGCAAAGAATTCATCGGCTATTCCTTCATCGCGAATGTCGGCTATTCCCTCTGCTACGCCGTTTGCGAGCAATTCCCGCCCTTATGGCCGGGTATCGCCGAGCTTCCGCTGCTTGCGTCCGTGGTCGGCGCACTGTTCATCGGCATCGGCTCGGGCGTATGTGTCCGCATCGGCGCGGCGACCTGCGGCGACGATGCGCTTGCGATGAGCCTATCGCATTTGACGGGCATCGCCATCGAGCGGCTGTATCTGATCAGCGATATCGCCGTACTGCTCCTGTCGCTGACATACATTCCGCTGCGGCGCATCGGCTATTCCCTGTTGACGGTCATCCTCTCGGGTCAGATCATCGGTCTGATTCAAAAAATCCATAAAAAAGAAAAGGCTTAACCGGCGGGAAAGTTTCCTTTCCGAACGCTCGATTGCTTTTTCCCCTTTTTGTGCTATAATAAAGTCAACAAGGGCCTTGGAACGATTTAGGAGGAGCACAATATGACACTTGGAAAAAACATTCTCGAATTGCGCAGGAGCAAAAACATCACGCAGGAAGAGCTGGCTGCGGATCTGGGCGTAACGGCTGCGGCCGTGTCCAAATGGGAGAACGGCTATACCCTGCCCGATATTTTGATGCTGTGTGCACTGGCCGATCACTTTTCCGTCAGCACCGACGCACTGTTGGGCAGAAATGTTAACAGCAAATGCGCCGTCATTCTGGCCGATGATCTCGCACTGGGAGAAAAAATGGCAGATCTGGTCAAGAAATTCCATTTTGACAACCACGGCATTTTTACCGATAAAGCTGCCGCATTGGCCGCCGCCGGGGAAGATCCGCGCATCGACTATTTGATCGTCGGCGCCTACAACGGCGACTTTCTCGACGATTGTCCGCTGCAAAAAATCGTTTCGTGTCACCCGAGCGACGACGAAGTCCTCTCGGGTCTGCGCTGGGCACTCGAAAACTGCATGGATGAGGATTCTCGCATCAACATCTTGACCTAAGCAAAAGATCCGCCCTGCGGGCGGATTCGGCAAATCGATTTGCGGAACAGGCATGGTTTTTGTCATGTCTGTTCCGCTTTTCTTTTTTACGCGCCACACGGACTCGGCTGTCAGAGCAGACCTTCATCCGGCAGCATTTCAAAAATCCGTAAAAGTCACGCCTCGATCTTCTTTTTCCATGCCTGCCGCAGAAAAATTGCGGAGAAAACGCAGGTCAGTATTTCCGCAATGGGAAAAGTCCACCAGACGAGATTTTCGACATTTTCGAGTCTTGTGAACAGGTATGCGATCGGGAATACGAACAGCACCAGTCGGAAAAAGGACAGCAGCAGCGGCTTGCCCGCGTAGACGAGCGCTTGCAAAACGCCCTGCACCGCCACCGTGAAGCCCATGAACACATAGCCGATGCTCGCGATGCGCGTCGCCCGCGCGCAGACCTCCACCAAGGCAGTCGAAGCGCCGCCCGAGAGCGCAAACAGCTCCGACATCGGCCTTGCGATCAGCTCAAACAGCACGCTCAGCAGCAGCGTGACCGCGAGCGTATCGAAAATGCCCCACTTGACGCACTGTTTTGCACGCGTCCGATCTCCCATGCCATAATTGAACGATAGGATCGTGATGATCGTATTGGACAGCCCGAAGGCGGAAAACAGTGCGACCTGCTGGATCTTATAATAAATGCCGAAGGAGCCGACGAGCACCACGGAGTCGGCATCCGCTTTGCCGAGGATCGCGTTGATACCCGCCATCATCACCGAAAGCAGCGCCTGCATGAGCGCTGCGGATGCGCCGATGCGGTAAATGCCGCCGATGATCTTTTTTTGCGGACGAATATAACGCAGACTGCCGCTGACTTCCTTGTTCAGCCCATAGTGAAAGGCCATCGCCGTAAACAGCGACACGAATTGCCCGATCACCGTCGCCCACGCCGCCCCCGCGACGCCCATGTCGAGCGGGAAAATGAACACATAATCGAGCACGATATTCGTCACCGCGCCCGCGATCTGCGCTATGGTCGAATGCAGGGTCTTTCCCGTTGCCTGCAGGAAACGCTCATAGATGTTAAATCCGATCGAGCCGAGCGACAAGCAGGTGCAAATGCGCAGGTATTGCGTGCCCATATCGGCGACGAGTTCGTCCTGCGCGAACAGCTCGATGAACCACCGTGCGCCGAAAGCGCCGAACAAGGCAAATACGGCATAGATGACGAGCGCGAGAAAAATTCCGTTTCCCGCGACGGCATTGACCTTTTCACGGTCACGTTCACCGAGGCTGCGCGAGAGCATGGCATTGAGCCCCACGCCCGTGCCGACGCCGACGGCGATGATCATGATCTGCACGGGAAAGGCGATGGTTAGCGCCTCGTTGGCAAGGTCGCCCGTGCCCGCCATATTGGCGACGAAAATGCTGTCGACCACATTGTACAGTGCCTGAAGGACCATCGAAACGATCATCGGAAGTCCCATCTTCCAAAAAAGGCTGCCCACGTGCTGCACAGCCATCTTGTTTTGCTTGATACTTTCCATAATAACCTCCTGAAAACGGCAAAACAGGCGTAAGTCCTAAGCTGGACTTACGCCTGTTCGGCAACGCACTGATAGAGATTATATCATAAATCGCAAAAAATTGCAAATGCTAAATTTGCAAAAATCGTCCTTTTCAAAAATTAGCACTCTAATGTTGAGAGTGCTAAAATTCACGAAAAGTTCATGCCAAGGACACACAATATGCGATTTTCGGCGATAAAGTTTGCATCGTAAAAAGAAACAAGACAGCTCCGAAGAACGATCCGGTCAGGTCGTGAGGAGCCACAAAACAATTGGAGGTAACATTATGTTTGAACTGACTCGCAGAAACAACAATAACATCACATCCTACAATCCCTTCCGTGAGATGGAGGAAATGGAGCGCCGCTTCTTCGGCCCGCACTTCGACGACTTCTTCCGCAGCGATATCGCCGCGTTCAAGACAGACGTGACCGACGAAGGCGACCACTACTTGCTCGAGGCCGATCTTCCGGGCTTCCGCAAGGAGGATATCCGCCTCGAGCTGGACGGCGACACCCTGACGATCCGCGCCGAGCGCCACAGCAATGTCGAAAAGAAGGAAAAGCACGAGCTGGTGCGTGTGGAACGTTCCTACGGCGCGTACAGCCGCAGCTTCGACGTCTCCGCCGTCAAGGCCGAGGATATCAAGGCCAAGTACGAAAACGGCGTGCTGCAGCTGACCCTGCCCAAGAAGGACATCGTCACGCCCGCGGCGCGTCAGATCGAGATCGAGTAAGTCAAAACGGACGTGCCGATAAAAAGGCACGCCCGTTTTTTATTATTCTTCGATCGTTTCGGTCTGCTTGGCAGCATCGTCGAAGGCTTCGTCCAATGCTTGCTCGAAGGTCTCGTCGAAATTGTCGTCCGGCTCGTCATCCTCGAGATCCTCGGCAGGCTCTTCGCTGACGGGATCGATGATCGTCGGCTGCTTCGGGGGATGTGCGGGAGGTGCCTTGTCCAGCTTGAAGTCGCGATAAGCCATCAGGCCGGAGCCTGCGGGGATGAGCTTACCGATGATGACATTCTCCTTCAGGCCAACGAGGTGGTCGACCTTACCCTTGATGGCGGCGTCGGTGAGCACCTTGGTGGTTTCTTGGAAGGAGGCGGCGGACAGGAACGAATCGGTCGCCAAGGAGGCTTTGGTGATACCCAGCAGCATGGCGGAAGCTTCCGCCAAACGCAGTTCCCCTTCGCCCGCGTCGATACGAGCCTGCACGGCCTTGTTGGCATCTTCCAGCTCGAGCCGATCGACGACGGTGCCGGTCAAAAGTGCGGTGTCGCCCGGATCCTCCACGCGAACCTTGCGCATCATCTGACGGATGATGACCTCGATATGCTTATCGTTGATCTCAACGCCCTGCTGGCGGTACACCGCCTGCACGGACTGCACCAGATAATCCTGCACGGCCTCGACGCCCGAGATACGCAGCACATCCTGCGGATACAGCGCGCCGTCGGTGATCGGCTCACCGCGGTGCACGATCTTGCCGTGCTGCACCTTCAGACCCACGGAGTACGGCACGTGGTATTCCTTGACCTCGCCGTCCTCGGCAACGACGGTGATGTTACGCAGCGCGGTGCGGTGCGTATCGTCGATGCTGACGACGCCGGTGATCTCGGAGATCTGCGCCATCTTCTTGGGGCGGCGGGACTCGAACAGCTCTTCGACTCTGGGAAGACCCTGTGTGATATCGTCGCCCGCGACGCCGCCGGAGTGGAAGGTACGCATGGTCAACTGTGTGCCCGGTTCGCCGATGGACTGTGCCGCGATGATACCGACGGCCTCGCCCAGATCGACTTCCTTCGAGGTGGCCATGTTCATGCCGTAGCACTTGGCGCAGACGCCGCTTCTGGCGCGGCAGCCGAGCACGGTGCGGATATAGATCTTTTCAATGCCGGCGGCCTCGAACTTGGCGGCATCCTCGGGCATCATCATGACGTCCTTGGAGTGCAGCAGCTCGCCCGTAACGGGATGGATCACATCGCGGACGGGGTAACGGCCGCGGATGCGGTTGCCGAAGGAATCGACGATATCGCCGTTCTTGTCGTACACCGCGCCCACCCAAATGCCGTTCTGCGTGCCGCAGTTGTGCTCGCGGATGATGACATCCTGCGAAACGTCGACCATGCGGCGCGTCAGGTAACCGGAGTCGGCGGTACGAAGGGCGGTATCGGTCATGCCCTTACGCGCGCCTCTGGAGGAGATGAAGTATTCCAAAACGGACAGACCTTCGCGGAAGTTCGCTTTGACGGGGATCTCGATGGTGCGGCCTGCGGTATCGGCCATCAGGCCGCGCATACCGCCGAGCTGACGGATCTGACCCATGCTGCCACGCGCGCCGGAGTCGGCCATCATGTAGATGGGGTTGAACTCGTCCAGACAGCCCTGCAGGGCGTCGGTCACATCGGCGGTGGTCTTTTCCCACTGCTGCACGACGAGGCGGTAACGCTCATCGTTGGTCACGAAGCCCTGACGGTAGTACTGCTCGATCTCGACGACCTTGCTCTCGGCCTCTCTGACGAGCTCGTACTTTCTTTCGGGCACGACCATGTCCGCGATGGAGATGGAGATGGCGCCCTTGGTGGCGTAGGCATAGCCCAAAGCTTTGATCTTATCGAGCATCTCGGTCGCATCGGTGAAGCCGTGGCGCGCGATGCAGCGGTCGATGATCTTGCCGAGCTGTTTCTTGCCGACGAGGAAATCGACCTCCAGATCCAGCTCGTGACCGGGAATGCTGCGGTCGACGTAGCCCAGATCCTGCGGGATGTGCTCGTTGTAGATCAGGCGGCCGACGGTGGCATTGATGATGCGCACCAATCTTTCGCCGTGGAAATCCGCTTCCATGCGGACGGTGATGGGCGCGTGCAGTCCGACCGAGCCGTCGGCGTAGGCAGCCAGCGCCTCATTCGCGCCGGAATAATTGTGCACGGGACGGAAGGTGGCCTGCTTTTTGTTCTCAGCCTTGGCCTTCTTGTTGGCGGCGACGAACTCGTCGGCGTCGACGATCTCGCCCGCGGGAAGATCCGTGTCGCCGCTGTCGGTGACATAGACCGTCTCCGCGCCCTTTTCGGCCTTGCCCAGACGGACATAGGTCAGATAGTATGCACCGAGGATCATATCCTGCGTCGGCACGGTGACGGGCTTGCCGTCCTGCGGACGCAGCAGGTTGTTCGCCGAAAGCATCAGCATTCTGGCCTCGGCCTGCGCCTCGGCGGAAAGCGGAACGTGGATCGCCATCTGGTCGCCGTCGAAGTCGGCGTTGAAGGCGGTACAGCACAGCGGGTGCAGCTTCAGCGCGCGGCCTTCGACCAGCACCGGCTCGAAGGCCTGAATGCCCAGACGGTGCAGCGTAGGCGCACGGTTGAGGAAGACGGGACGATCCTTGATAACGTCGTCCAGCGCGTCCCAGACCTCGGCCTTGCCCTTGTCGATCATTTTCTTGGCGGATTTGATATTGTTGGCCAAGCCGTCGGCGACGAGCTTTTTCATGACGAAGGGGCGGAACAGCTCGATGGCCATTTCCTTCGGCACGCCGCACTGATACAGCTTCAGCTCCGGGCCGACGACGATAACGCTACGGCCGGAATAGTCGACACGTTTGCCCAGCAGGTTCTGACGGAAACGTCCCTGCTTGCCCTTGAGCATATCGGACAGGGATTTGAGCGCGCGGTTATTGGCGCCGGTGACGGCGCGGCCGCGGCG
>CAYOZT010000068.1:0-7814 GCA_964408545.1 uncultured Oscillospiraceae bacterium
CAATGTCCTCGTCTGCATAGTCACACGAAAACCCTGCATCTTTGACAAGGGCAATTCTGTCATCCGGGTTAAACCAATCCATCTCTGTCTTTCCCGGGGTATAATACTTGTCCATTTTATTTGCACGATGACACTCAATATCTGTGTAATCAGCATCCTCGCAAGCCTCTGTAGACATTGCGATATACTTTGCTTTTCCTCGTGTTTCGGCAAATACAATGGTTGCACACCGCTCGTCACGCTTTCGAACCAACCACGCTTTCACTTGTCATCACCTCCCAACAGTTCAGGGTTGTCGTAAATGTTGCCGGTGACTCTGCTCATCTTGTGCTTGACTGATAACGGGTAGCTTCCTTGTTCACTGTCGAGCATTGAAAGCATGAAGCAGTCACCGTTGTAAATGACCTTGTAATCGTGCTCCTCGCCATATTCCCATATCGGCAAAATGTCTCCCTCGAAAATCTTCTTGCCGTTCTTGTCGGTCAGACCAGTGTACTGGCCTACGGTTCTGGGAACGACAGGGGTGAGATAACCCGTCATTTTGTCAGCAATAGATACCTGTTCCCCCGAAATACCTCCTCGAACCATTACGAGCGAGCCAGTTTCCCACGATCCATTGTCTCTGCGTTTCCCTCGAAATAAAATCTCACGCATTTTCAGTGCCTCCGTCCATCCGTGCGCCGCAGTTGGGGCAGTAATTAAAATCTTCGTCGCAGCCGTTCCATGAAATGTTACAATGGCAAACAGAACATTCCGCATTGTGATTTCCGCAGGTAAAATTTTCTGCACCCTCTATCCACCGCCCACGCCGCACCGGGGCAACATCGGCTTTCTCCGTGTTTTCCAGCCGTTCCCGAATATAATCGCAGGCATCGTTCCAGCCTTGATTGTACTCGGAAAATGTTTCCGGCTTTGCAGGGTCTTTGTCATAGGGGTGTTCATCTGCGGCATAGTCCGCAATGCAGATAGCTGTGTTTCTTGAAATATACTCAGTCATTGGTATTTCCTCCGTTTGTATAGGTTAACGCCATATTTTTCTCCGTTCATGGTATGGCTACTTACATACCAACCGCAATATAGTCCAGCAGTTTGCAAAAGCAGCTTTCGCAAAGGTAGCAGAACAGCTTAGGCGGCATACTGCTGGAATCTGCTGTATACAATGGTTTCATCTTCCGTTTTTCATTCAACTCTCCGCAAATAGCACAGCAAGACATCCTGCTACTCAGCTTTCTATCGGGTTTCAGAATTCTCATTCGGGTATCTCCTTTGGCTCAAAATAAACGAAATCGACAGGATGATTTGGGTTGTGAACGCTAAGGGCTATATCCTCGTTGGATATACACCAGCAGCACGGCTGTTCATAACCTTGCTTGCTTCCATGCTTGCACAGTTTGCATGGTGTCCCTGTAGTTTTCATCCTGATACCTCCAATTCACTGCCATCCGTGCCGAGGCACGGAAGATACATACCGCATACCACATCATCCGGGAAATCGCAGTCATTGGTCGAGCCTACATACACGGGCGGCTCATCGATTGGGGTATGAGAGAAGAACACGGCACAATCTTCGCCCATATCATCCACAGGAATCACTTCATGGGCAAAGGTCTTATACGCCGCATCTTTGGGACTTCTGGCTTTGACCAATGCCTTGGTTTCACAGGCGAAGCACTCCACCAAATAAAGTTGGCTCTCGCAGTAGTAGACTTCCAACTCGTGACCACATCCACATCTGACACCACACTCCCGGGCACGATAGTTCTTGGCATTGGCGTTAAATACCTTGTGGCACAGCTTATCAAAATCGGTAGCACCTTTTTCTCTCATGGGGTAGCCTCCTTAGTGTCGGGGAGTAAATCTCTGACAGCCTTGAGCGCATCGTACACGCCATCCCAATAGGCATCCGCTTCACGCTGGATGGTATTGATTTCGGCTTGTGCTTTCGCCAAAGCGATTTCCTTTTTCTGAGTTCGTCTCGCTGTCAGTTTGGCTTCGATTTCTTCCAAATCCTTCTTTGTCATCACTCTACCTCCTCGGTGCTGGGTGGTTCGGGTAGGTCGCACCAGTATGTAACTTTCGGCTCTCTTAGGTAGCTAAATCCCCAAATCGTCCATTCGCTTGCTTTGTTTTCAATACCAGTAAGAAATGATTTTTGACTCTTAACGGGGTGCAGCCGCCCAACATAGATACTTCTGCCGCTCCAACCGTGTGCAATCAGCAAGACATCTTTATCCGGCTCCGGCAATCTCTCAGCCACACTGACCCATTTGGTGGGGACATTTGTGTCCTTGCCAATCATTTTCGTGACCTCACGCAAATGGTCGTTCTCCTGCCGGAGCTGTTCCACCCGGGGACAGGAATACTCGGCCATGTCCTGGCAGTATTCCGGCCACAGTTTTGTTTTCAGTGCTTCGTTCTCGGCTACCAGCTTTTCCAGCAGATCAGCCGCATCCAGTACAATCTTGTCGGTGTCGCAGCCCTCTACATATTTGCCGCCGTGTTCGCCCCATAACTCTTTGGGGAGTTCTTCCCGGAATTTGTAGGGGCAGCCATCACAGCTTTCAGAGCCGCCGGGTGAGCCACTGCACCGCAGAGCCTTGACGATTTCTTCGGTTTTATTTTCAAGCATTGGGATAGCCCTCCTTTGAAACTTGTTTTGGGGTAACGGCTTTGCCATCATCGTCCATGTAGGCACAGACCGTACCATTGACGATCTTAAACCCGATTTTCTTCATTTCATCCAGTAGGAACTTTTTGCCCTCTTTGGCGTAGCGGCCTGTAAGCTCTGTGACCCGGTTGGAAATCCGTGTCTGCCGCTCTTGGGCAAAGCCAAACTCATCATGCATGGCAATTGCTCCGCAGATCAGAGCGATTTGTGTGGCTTGCAGCTTGTGGTTTTCCATCTCTGCCTGTTTCCGGCTCAGCCCCGTGGGGTCAACAGAGAAGAACTCGCCAGAGATCGGCATCCCTATCTGCTCCATGCGGTGCTTGGCGTGTGACATACTCACATCCAAATCATCGTCATAGAATTCATCCACGATGTCCTTGAAGTGGAGCGAGTATTTCACCAGCCGCTTATAGCCGATACCGGCGACCTCATGCAGGGCAATACTGGTGCAGAACATGGCAATCTGAGCTGACTGGTCACGATTGAACTTGACATCGCTCATGTGCTGCATGGCAATCCGCTGGGCGAAGGGAATGTCGCTACGCCCCATAATGCCTTTCTTATTCTTCGCCATAGCCGCCTCCATCCAACGACAAACCTGCCGCTTTGCAGTAATTGATATAATCGTCGTACCTCACGAACACGGTATCGAAGTTACGCCACTTTTTGCAAAAGCCGATCTCCATTTTCACAGGGCTGTCGAATTTGATCCACGGGCTATTGCTGTAATGCTCTTGAAACTCTTCGATGGTATAAAGCTCGGCTTTCTCCGGAAACTGCGTATACCCCGAAAACGACCGGCTTTCAGCGTCGCTTGTCCGATGACCCCACAAAACACAGGGCATTCCAAATTTCCAGCGGTACATACTGTGTTTAATACTGATTGCCAGCAGATTTCTTCTTGGCGTGGCAACAGCCTGTTCACAGCTTGGGCAGAGCTGCCGCCCCTCTGGGATAATTGCACCGCATATGTAGCAGTGGTCAGCGTTGACAATGGTCATAATATGACCCTCCTTGTTATGTAGATAGTGCGTGGCGAGAGTCGAACCGCCATCTGTGCGTAAAGGAGAAAACCGCACTCTCCACCGGGACGCACTTTGCAATGGGAAATCCTTTGAATGTGATCGGGTTACCGTTTCTTGATTCCGTCAATGCCAAAGATAAGGGCGGAGAGCCGTTCACTGGCCACATCGATGTCCTTGTAGATTGTCCGCTCCACAACGCCCTCACGCTCAGCCAGTTCAGCCACGGAGATTTTCTGATTACCAACATACAGCCCATCGATGACACGCCAGCGGCGTTCATCTTCCTCTGAACCGTACTGATAGCAGTAGACTTGGTAGAGGTGCAACATCGTTTCGATATGCTTGACGATGGTAACCGTCCGTGCCACTGACCGTTTGATGCTCTCTACAAACAGGTTCGGGGATTTGCCCGGCATCATAAGCTCCTGAATGATTTGCAACGGATCTTCTTCGGATTCCACTTCGTACACGGCATTGGCGGCGTGGTCCTTGAATACACGGTAGTTGCGTAGCAGTAGTTTTGTGTTTCTCAAACGCCGGTCAGACATTTCAAGGCTTTCTTTCTGCCGTTCCTTTTCCAAGGTTTCCATAGCAGCCTTTGCCCCTGCTTCTGCCGCCAGCCGGATGATTTCTTCCTGAGTCATTTTCACACCACCTTTTTGCCGTGGACGAGGTTAATCCTCGTCCACATCGTCATCGACAAGCTCGTCCAAATCTGCCAGATCCTCCGGTGTCAGCTTGTCATCATCTTCCATGCGAAACCATGCGTGATCGCCACTCTGCATTTGCTTTTCCTCGTCGGACATTTCATATCCGAGAGCGGCAAGGGTTGCATACAGGCTGTCCAGCTTGGGGTTTGCATCGTGGACATACTCATACTTGCCACATTTCCAAGATCTGCGGAAATAGCCGTTATGGTCATAGTCAGCACAACAGTAAGCCAGACACAGAAGTGTCTTTTCGGGGAATGCTTCAAGGGCGGTGCGGATTCCGCTGTAATCCGTAAGCCCATTTCCTTCCCATTCCTTTTCGTCGATACTGACCCCGAGGAGGTAGGAGAGCAAGGGCAAATCCAATTCGTCCTTGTAGTCGTTCACCAACACATACATCACATTGGCAGCGAACGCATAAATCGCATAGGCGTTTTTGCGGCATACGGCATTGGAGAGGTCTTTGCAGAAATCCCTACGGAGGCCAAAATGCCGTTCGTTGATATCATCCCAACGCTGTCGTTCCTCAGACTCTAACCGGGCCGTTTCTTCTCGAGCGGCCTTATCTGCGGCTTCTTTCTCAAGGTCTTTGTCAGTGTAGATATCAATCTGTCTGTTGCTGATTCTGTAGTAGTACCGCTTCGAGCCGGCGTCATCGGGCACAACCACATCGGCGCCCATGTTGTAGTAGCTGTAATTCCGCAAATATTGGCGGTTCTGATAGTTGGCGTCGGGATCTTCTGTTGCGAAGGTGCGGATAACCTCAAGCCACTCTTTCATACGCCGTTCAAGTTGCTGGTTTTTCAGGGCGGTTTGCAGCTCGTTTTTGAAGTTCGCCGTGCCTATGCTGCCCAGCAACTTGTTCCGCACTCCGATATCGTCAATTTTGGCCAGCTCGTCAAAATCTCCGATGGAGAGCTGCCGCTCGGAAACTTTCTTGAGGGTCTTCTGATCCAGCTTTGCAATTTCCAGCCGCTTACGCACTGTGGTCTTGGAAAAGCCGGATTTCTCAGCAATCTGCTCCATGCTGTCACCGAGGTCGAGCATCATTTGGAAGCCATTGGCCTGTTCATAGACCGTCAGATCGACACGCTGCATATTCTCCGTAAGCATCGTAGCGACCTGTTCCTTTTGGGTCATTTCAACGATGACACAAGGCATTTCGGTCAGCCCTGCCGCTTTGGATGCTGCCAATCGCCGGTGGCCGATGATGACAGTGTAGCCACTGTCGAGCCACTTCCGGTTCATAAGTACCCGATCTTCTTCGGTGGGATTTCTCTTATACCGCTCGCTGATTTCCTTCCATTCGTCCGTAGTCATCCAATGACCGGGGACAACAGTCAGATTTTGGAGAACGCCGTTGGCCTTAATGCTTTCGGCCAACTCAGAAATATCACCTACATCCTTACGGGGGTTGTCCGGGTGGGGGTGCAGGGTGTTGATGGGCAGCATCACGATATTGCCAGCACTGGCCGTGTTCTGCTCGGGTGCATCCTCGTCATCGTCGATTTCGGCAAGGTATGCTTCCAATTCTTCTTCCATCCGTTCACGATCAGCCTGCTGGCGGCGTTCCTCCTGATCGGGAATTGTCCGATCTTCTCCTACGCCATTGTAGGCGTAGTATTCGCAGTCAAGCTCCCGGAACTGGAACTCGCACTTGCGCTCGCATTCCGCTTGAAGCGGGCAGCGGTCATTCAGTTTTTTCGCCATAATAAAACTCCTTCGCTTGATAAATTCAGTTACTATCCCAACCATAGGGGTAGCAGAATGTGTGACCGCCGATCGTACCCCACACATTGTCGTTCTCCGGGGTCGTGGCAAAGAACACCACATCCAGAGGGAGAACATTCGGGCCAGTGAGTGCTGAAAAGATTGCTTGATATTGCGTTTCGGTTGGAACAGCTTTCCCCACATTCTTTGCGGTTGTGAATTGACCCTTTTGGTAGATCACTTCCTCCAAGGTATCAGGAAATGCGGCGGACATCATTCGGTTAAGCACAACTTCCGCAACTGCCTGCTGTCCCTCGAAGCACTCCCCACGGGCTTCCAGCCAAATGATTTTGGCGAGCAGTTCAACATCGTCCTCTGAAAGCGAAAGTCCTATGTACCGGCTCTCAATCACGGGTTCTTCGGGTTCTGTGACCTCTGTATACACCAGTTGAATCGGAGTGGAGGGCTTGCTTTCCACGCTGACGAATTCAGCATCCACAAATTCAATTGGCGTGGTGCTAATCTCTGCCGGTTGGGTGTCAATCGACACCCA
This sequence comes from uncultured Oscillospiraceae bacterium, assembly GCA_964408545.1. Taxonomy (GTDB): domain Bacteria; phylum Bacillota; class Clostridia; order Oscillospirales; family Oscillospiraceae; genus Faecousia. Next base: position 6,667 of record CAYOZT010000068.1, read on the forward strand.
CATAGTTGCGGCTACCACCAAAACGGCGATAAAAACTATAATCTTGTTCATAGCGTTAACTCTCCTTGTACGCCGGAAGTGCTGCTACCGAGCCGCCCGGCAATGTTTTCTTTTCCCGTAGGAATTTACGGTATTCTTTTTCGAGCTTGTCCCATTGCCACAGGGAAATGGTTTCTCCGTTGTGCGTGTGACTTTCCAGCAGGGCATTGACGCCACCCATCCTGTCAACAAGCACTCTTGTCAGGCTTCCACATGGTAGCTGTCCATACCACCGCTCAAGGCTGCCATAGAAGAACTTGGCATTTCGGATGTCATTTTGAATCATCCCGATGCTGCTTTTGATTTCCTGCTCAAGAACTTCCGCTTGCTCTCTGAACTCAGCTATGGTCGGAGGGAACTTGCAAACTCGGCATAGTTTGATAAGTACCTGCTGCCCAGTCCAAAAATCGATTTCCGGCAAGCAGCTTGTCCATAGCTTGATGGTGGGTGCCAGCTTGTTGGTGCCGCCTTTGAACATCTCGGCATTTGGCCATGCCAACATCATCACGGAAAACAGTTCCGACATTTCCTTGTTGGTCATATCCCTTCCTCCGCTTCAAACATGGCATGAACGGCTCGAAGATCGTCAACAGCACTGTTCCGCTGGGCTGTGTCCCGGTGCTCTTTCAGAGGGTAAACATCCAACCAGCAGTTTCTGATGCTCTGCTCCAAGACTGCAATCCAAAGGGATGGTTGGAAGTCCTTTTGCAGTTTGTTGACAAGCATTCGCTTTGCTCTGTCCGTCATAGGCTTTTTGACGCTTTTACGCATTTTCTCAAAGTCTTTCAGGGCTTCGAGCAATTCGGCGTCATCACCAGCCAGCTCAGAAAAGGCGTCAGCCTTTTTCTCTTTACCTCTTGTATCTAAACTCTTATCTCTAATATCTGAACTCTTATCTCTATCTCTATTATCTGGTGTAACAATGTTCGCACTTTGTTCGCCATCTGTTACAGGCGGCGGCAGTGCAGTGTTACGGTTTGCCCTCGAACTTCGCATACGAGCAGCGGCGTCGGTTTCACTTCCCACAAGGTTATCGTGGTCGGTTAAAACAAGGGTTCCGTCTACATCCTCGTAAATAAGTCCAACTTGGCGATAGAGATTGAGAGCAA
>CAYOZT010000069.1:0-7549 GCA_964408545.1 uncultured Oscillospiraceae bacterium
CGAAGTGTGTCCGGTGTCAACCACATCGAAAGGTAAGCACAAAGTCCTGTATCGCAGAAATAGAGTTTCGGTGTCTTGCTGAGCCTTTTCAATTCATTGTTGGAATATGGGGCAAGCAGATAAACAATGTGAAGTCCTACAAGAACCTTGAGCCATTCCTTTGCGGTACTCGGTGCAATATCAGCGGATTCCGCAAGGGTTGAATAGTTGACCTGCTCCGAAACAAGGGATGCACAACCCACAAGGAACTTGCGGAAACGAACCGTATCGGTGATACCGCCTGCCTCGGCTACATCTCGCATCAGATAGGTGTCGATGTAGGAATTGAAATACTCCTGTCGAAGCTCATCGTCCACACCCTGCACTTGAGGCATACCGCCCTCCCAAATGTGGTTGAATACCTGCACAACATCGTTCTTCGGAAGTTTTCTTTGCCTTGCCTGTAAGGTTGCAAGGGAGAAGTCCAAATCGGTGTCAAACACCATTCCGGCTTTTTCTCTTGCCGACAAGCTGTACAGTTCCAAAATACCAATCCTTCCGGCAAGGCTCTCACGCACTCGCTCCATCATCTTGTACTGCTGAGAACCCGTCAGCCAGATCAGTCCCTTTTCGTCGCTCTCATCACAAATTACCTTGATTTGCTCGAACAGCTCCGGTGCTTTCTGCACCTCGTCAATGAGGATAGGTGGCTTGTAAGTTTGAAAAAACAGTACGGGGTCGGTCCGGGCAAGTTCTCTTGCCATTGCGTTATCCATAGTAACATAGGTTCTGTCGGAATCTGACAAATGCTTCAGCATCGTAGTTTTGCCGACCTGTCTTGCTCCCGTTACAAGGATAACCTTGAAAAAATCGTTGAGCTTCAGGAATTTACGCTCCAACTCTCGTGTAATATATGGCATAACGCACCTCCGACTTGCGATTTTCATGAAAATCTGTGATTGATCGCATTTTATCATAATTTTGCTCGCTCGTCAAGAGAGGATACGCAGGATGGATCGTTTTTTGCCGCTTTTGCGAGCGCGACGTTTACTCAATTCGCGCCGTGCGCCAATGCGATCAGCGCCTGCGCCAGCGGCTCGACGGCGGCCATGGCCTCGTCGAGCGTGTTGCCGGCCGTGCCGATCTCAATGAGCAGCGCGCCCGTCGAAAGATCCTGATTATAGCGGCTCGTGCGCAGGATGGTCGGGCGCGTGATGCCCTCCGCGGCACGCTCGAGCAGAACCTGCAGCTTCAGCGCCAGTGCCAGATTTTCCCGCCAATCGGGGTGCGACGCGCCCGCGCCGTCCGTTCCGACGATGAGCATCAGCTGCGCGCAGCGTTTGCCGCCGAGCTCCACCGTCGGCGCGTACTGGCTGCCGTCGGACAGCAGCACCGCGTCGCGGTGCAGGTCGAGCACGATCCGAATGTCGGGATAGCGGCGCAAATAGTCGCTTGCCGCGTCGCGCGAATTTTGATAGGCGTTGTTGTACGATGGATAATCGTGTATCTGCCGATCGTGCACGACGCCGATGCCCGCCTCGCGCAAGCGTGCGCACAGTGCCTCGCCCAGCGCGACCATATTGTACGCCGTGTCGAGCGTGCGGTAGCCGGAGCTTTCGCGGTAATCCTGCTCGGCGGTCTTGGTATAGCTTTCACTTGCGTGGCTGTGCAAAATGAGCACCGTCGGCGTTTCGCCCGGAAGATCCCAGTCGAGTTTTTGCAGCAGCAGCGATTCGATGTTTGGCCGATATGTGCAATTATCGCCGTAACGCAGGGATATTTTCTTGGCATCCGCCGCCGTGAAGCGCGCACGCTCGACGGGCGGCTCGGTCGGAAGCAGCGAGGCGGCCGTGCTTTGCGGCGCGCCCGTGGAAAATTCCAGAAAAACGGACTGCTCCTGCCGCGTCAGTGCTTTGGCAAGCATCACGCCCGCGAGCGTCCCGATAAAAATCAGCGCAGCACCGATGACGGTGCTGCGTCTCTTTCTGTCCATAGCTATCCTCCTTAGGTCGGTTTTCGCCATTTCGGGCGCGGCTGCACGCGAAGGTTTTGAAAAAATTCGCGCATCAGCTGCGCGGACGCCTCTTCCCGCACGCCGCCGACGAGCTGCGGCCGATGATTGAAACCCATCGCCGTCAGATCGCACACGGAGCCGCAGGCACCGTATTTGGCATCCGCCGCGCCGTAGACCACGCGCGCGATGCGCGCGTTGATGATCGCACCCGTGCACATGGCGCAGGGCTCGAGCGTGACATAGAGCGTGCATTCCCACAGCCGCCAGCCGCCCAAGCGCGTGCAGGCGTCGTTGATGGCTTCCAGCTCGGCGTGCGACAGGGCGTTTTTCGAGCGCTCGCGGCGATTTCTCCCGCGCCCGACGATCTGACCTGCGCGCACGATCACGCAGCCGACGGGCACCTCGCCCTCGTCCGCCGCGGCACGTGCCAGCTGCAGCGCTTCGTCCATAAAATCCGTATCCGTCATGCGTATCACCTCGGATACTATGATAACGGAAAAGGTATGGCTTTGTCAAGCGTCCATCATCGCGGCGTACAATGCCGCCAATTCCTCGGCGGAGAAGGCCTGACGGCGTGCACGCATCTGCTCGACGCTGCGCGCCACCGCCTGATGCATGGCCGCGTCATCGCTTTCGGTCAGGGGGGTGCCCGTCAGAAGGTAGTCCGCGCTGACACCGAAAGCGCGGCTGAGCTGCACGGCGACGAGCAGCGACGGTTCACGCCGTCCCTGCTCGTACATCCCCACGGCGCTCGGACTGACTTGGATCCGTGCGGCCAGCTCCGCCTGACTCCATCCCTGACGCCGCCGAAGCAGGCTGATGCGCTCCCCGAGCATAGTTTCTCCCTCCTTTTGCCACTATCTTAGCACGCCGCCCATACGAAAATTGTTGAACGCTGACAACTACACGTTTCGAGCAATTCCACACGAAGTGTGTAGTATACTTTTTTCGAACTTCTCGAGCAAATACCCGTTTTCGACAAAATTCTACACGGAGGGAGCTACCATGACACCGATCGAGCAGATCCTGTTTCTCGACGCGCAGCGCGCGCCCGAGCGCCGCTGCCTGCACTGCGACGGCTGCGTTTATCCGCCCGAGTATCACTGCATCCGCTGCGAAAGGGGGGAAGAAGATGACCTTAACGGAATTGAGCCGCTGCTATGAAGCCGCCGCCGTCCCGCTGCGGCAGCGCTTGCGGCAGCTGCGGCAGGAACTGGCAAAATGCGACGACACGGAGGAAATTTTTCGCCTGAAGCGGCGCATCGCCGAGCTGACGCCGATGCTGACGCAAATGAACGAGTTGGCGGAGCTGACCGCCCATTATTACGATAAGGGGTACTACCGCAATGAAAAATACACCTTATGACGGCCACGGCACGTTGCGCCTACCCAAAAAAGTGCAGCTCGAGCGCATCCGCCGCGTTATGGACGAGGAGCTGACCGACCTGCAAAGGCAAACGCTGACGGATTATTATTTCGGCGGGCTGAATATCACCGAGATCGCCGCACGTCGCGGCGTCTGCAAAAGCACCGTCAGCCGCACGCTCCGCCGCGCGGAAAATACCCTGCGCCGATTTTTGCGCTATTGACCGCCGCCGCCCGAAATGTTATACTATTTCCGTAGTTGGTCTATCGCATATACGATACATTTACGGGAAAATTGCAATTCGTCCCCCGAAAACGACGATTCGTCCCCGGATCCGCCGCGGCGGAATATTTTGTGCTATACTCGGGCACGAAAGGAGTGGTATCCATGAAAGAGAAAAAACCAAAATACAAAGTATCCAAAAGCATCCGCTTCATGCTCTCGACGGCATGGAAAACCAACAAAAGCGTGATCGCCATCTGCCTTGCCATCGCGGCGTTGCAGATCGCGCAAAATATGACGCAGCTGTACATCGCGCCGATGATCCTCGGCAAGGTCGAAGCCGGCGCGCCCTTGGCAGAATTGCTTGCGACCGTCGCGCTGTTCTGCGGTGGCCTGTTCCTGCTCGGCATACTGTTTTCCTACCTGTCGACGCGCTCGCTCATTCCCTATGTCAGCGTCCGTACGGCCATCATCGATCTGATCGACCGCAAATCCTTTACCACCGCCTATTCGAACTTCCTTTTGAAGGAACGGCGCGACCTGCTCGGGCGGGCGCTGAACGAGACCGACGGTAACAGCGAGTCGACCGAGCATATCTGGACCTCGCTTTCGACGCTTTTGACGAGCGTCGGCTGCTTCCTATTGTACCTGCTGGCCATGTCGGGCGTGAACGCACTGCTGATCGTCATCTCGCTCGTCAGCTGCCTTGCCGCGTCCGTCGTACGGCTGTGCGTGCTGCGCAAATTCAGCGGCAACACCGAGCAGGGTGAGCACTGGAATCGTCTGCAATATCTGATGCTGCGCGCCCAATCGATCGAAACGGCCAAGGACATCCGCATTTTCGGCCTCGGCAATTGGTTGCGGCAGCTTTATGCCGACGCGCTGCGCGCGCAGGCGGCTTTCATCCGCCGCCGCGAAAAAAGTCTTGTTTCGTCTGCCGTTTTCGGCGTACTGATGACGCTGCTGCAAAACGCCGTCGCGTATGCGTATCTTTTGAAAATGACGCTCGAGGGCAATTTGAGCGCATCGGAGTTTTTGCTGTATTTCACTGCGATCTCCGGCTTTACCACGTGGGTGTCGAGCATTCTCGAGACCTGCGGCACCATCTACCGCGAAACGCAGGGCATCGGCGCGGTGATCGCCTACATCGACGGCGACGAACCCTTCCGCATGGAGGGCGGCCGTCCCTTGCCCGATCTCAGCCGCTGTGAGCTGCGGCTGGAAAATGTGAGCTTCCGCTATCCCGAGGCGAAGGAAAATCTCTTTGAAAATCTGAATTTGACCGTCCACCCGGGTGAAAAACTCGCCATCGTCGGCCTCAACGGCGCGGGCAAAACGACCATCATCAAGCTCCTGTGCGGCTTCTACGATCCGACCGAGGGGCGCGTGACGCTCAACGGCATCGACATCCGCGAGTTCAATCGCCGCGAATATTACCGCATTTTGTGCGCGGTGTTCCAAGAATTTTCCGTACTGGAAACGACCGTGGCGGAGAACGTGGCGCAGCGGACGGAAAACATCGACGAGCAAAAGGTCTGGGACTGTCTGGAAACGGCGGGCTTGGCCGAATTCGTGCGCAGCTTGCCGCAGGGGCTCGATACCCACGTCGGCCGCGATGTGTACTTGGACGGCGTGCTTTTCTCCGGCGGTCAGACGCAGCGGCTGATGCTCGCGCGTGCGCTGTATAAGGGCGGCGCGCTGCTCGTGCTCGACGAGCCGACCGCCGCGCTCGATCCGATCGCGGAGAGCGAAATTTACCGAAAATACGACGAAATGACGGGCGGAAAAACTTCCGTGTTCATTTCGCACCGCTTGGCCTCGACGCGTTTTTGCGACCGCATCATTTTCTTAGCCGACGGCAAGATCGCCGAAGAAGGCACGCACGAGTCCCTTCTGGCGAAAAAGGGCGCATACGCCGACCTTTACGAAGTCCAGAGCCGCTACTATCAGGAAGGAGCTGATTTGCGTGGATAAGAAACCGAGTATGAAGCAGATCCTTTCGCTGCATATGCGCGCGATGCGCGATATCGCGAAATTTGTCCCCGGGCGGCTGACCTGCACGATCGTGCGCGACGTCGTTGAGGCGCTCAGCCCCTTCGTGACCGTGTGGCTGTCGGCGCAGTTCATCAACGAGCTGGCGTCGCTGCGCCGCAAGGAGGTGCTGCTGACGTGGATGTTCTGGACAGTCAGCGTGACGGCACTTTTGGGGCTTGTCAAGGCGCTGCTCAACGGCTGGAACCGCAGTCTGGACACCCGCCACAATCCGCAGATGGATCGCCTGACCATGGAAAAATACCTCTCCACCGATTACGCCAATGTAGACGATCCCCATTTCCGCGATCTGCGCGCGCAGCAGGTGCAGTTCGCCAACTGGGGCGGCTACGGTATCAACAAGTCGCTCGAGCTGACGGACGAGATCATAAAGTCCGCCCTGAGCATCTTCGGCGCGGTGGCGCTGACGGTGAGCCTGTTCACGCAGCAGGTGCCCTCGGGAAATTTGACGGTGCTCAATTCTCCTTTGTTCGTGCTCGCCATGATCCTCGCGATGGCGGCGACGAGCATTGGCGGCGCGCGTCTTTCCGCATTGTTTCAGAAAAAATGGGTGTCGCTGGCCGACGATGCGGCATTGGGCAATCGGAAGTTTTCCTTCTATTGCCTCATGGCGGGTGACCGTGAACGCCGTTTGGACATTCGCGTCTACGAGCAGCAGGAGGTGGTAAAGGACTTCCTCAGCGGCACCTCCTTCTCGCCCGGCGGCACGTTCCATAAGCTGATGCGCGGGCCGTATGCGCTGCTTCAGAGCGTCGGTGAGTCGATGGATGCGGTGTTCATGTTCTTCGTCTACGCCTTCACCTGCCTGAAAGCGCTCGGCGGCGCGTTCGGCATCGGCTCGGTGACGCAGTACGTCAGCGCGGTGACTTCTTTGTCGGGCAATCTCGGAAAACTGCTCGTCAATTTCGACCGCCTGCGCGGCAATCACCGCTTCCTGACCATCGTTTACGAGCTGATCGACACGCCCGACAAGATGTATCAGGGCAGCCTGACCACCGAAAAACGCTCCGACCGCCAATATGAGGTCGAATTTCGGGACGTGTCCTTCCGCTATCCCGGCGCGGAAAATTGGGCGCTGCGCCACGTCAATATCAAGTTCCAAGTCGGCAAGCGCTTGGCCATCGTCGGCGAAAACGGCAGCGGAAAGACGACGTTCATCAAGCTGTTGTGCCGACTGTACGATCCGACCGAGGGGCAGATCCTGCTCAACGGCATCGACATCCGCAAGTACCGCTACGACGAGTACATGGACATTTTCTCCGTCGTGTTCCAAGATTTCCGCTTGATCGCGCAGAGCTTGGGCAGCAACATCGCCGGCGCAAAGGAATACGACCGCGAAAAGGCGGAAAAAGCCCTGCGCGACGCGGGCTTCGGCGAACGGCTCGACAATTTGGAAAAGGGCTTGGACACCGTGCTCTACAAGGACATGGACGATGACGGCATCGATGTTTCGGGCGGCGAGGCGCAGAAGATCGCCATTGCCCGTGCGCTGTACAAGGATGCGCCCTTCATCATCCTCGACGAGCCGACCGCCGCGCTCGATCCCATCGCGGAAGCGGAGGTGTACGAAAAATTCGACACCATCTCCGGCGACAAGACGGCCATTTATATCAGCCACCGCCTGTCGTCGTGCAAATTCTGTGACGAGATCGCCGTATTCGACCACGGCGCGCTCATCGCGCAAGGCAGCCACGAGGCGCTCCTCGCAGACGCGAACGGGAAATACTACGAGCTGTGGAACGCGCAGGCACAGTATTATACGACCTAAGCCCCCGTTCAGGACGCCCCGCACGAAAAATGTACCATTCACGCGGTAGAGGCGGCTACCGGCCGCCCGCCGCGCCGCAGGCGCGAAAAAGGGACGGATCCTTCGACTCGCTATCGCTGAAAATGGTACAGTTTTTTGGACAAAAATT
>CAYOZT010000070.1:0-7524 GCA_964408545.1 uncultured Oscillospiraceae bacterium
CTTTTTCGCCGTAGAGAAGGTTCAAGAACGCGTGAACTTTTTCCAAGTCTTCGCCTGAAAAATAATCGCTCAATGCTTTTTTTTGAGAAGCGCCGCCGTTTGAGTCAGAAAGGTTGCGGAAGATTGTTGTCTGATCCCAAGTCGTGGGCGATTTTAATGTCGCAGTTGAGCCGGCTCCGATTATTACAAGCGTCTCGGAGTAACGCTGAGGAATAAGGCTTTCCATATGCTAGTCCGAAAGAAGAGAGATGATTGGATTATCCAATACAATAGGAGCAGATTCTTTTTCATTGCGAATTTCGACTTTAACTTTTTTTGCGTTTGTTGCTGCTGCAGTAAGCAAAATTTGATATTTCTCATTTGCCGTAATTTTTTCTTTTTGCGCAAAAATATACGCTTTACCAAGTGTTTTATCTTTTAGGCAAAAGACATTGTATTTCTTATCACCCTGCTTTATTGAATATCCTTCCGTGCCAGAAATTTTAAAGCTAATTTTGCTTTCTTCTAATGCTACTTCTGAAACTGTTCCTTCAATAATGTATTCCATAATTTTTCCTTTTTTTTTCCGCCCTAAACAGAAAATTTTGATTTTGTTTTGACAAGGCTTGCCGCCTTGTCAAAGATGATGTATCAAGTTCGCAAGTTAAGTTTGCCGCTTCCGTGGCAAAATAGTTAAATAGCTGAATAGCTAAAAAGCCCGGACTACTAACACTATTCCTCCGTTGCTCTTGCCACACTTGTTCACGTAGCCATAGCTGAAACCCACTTGCCATGCGCAATAGGCATAGCCGGAATCCGAAACCTGGCTGGAAGACCAGAAAGATGTTGCTATTGAAAGCGACTGTTGCTCGTAGTTTTTTGATTCAAGTTTGTTTATCACAGCAAGAGCTGCGTTTATCTTCTCTCTGTTGTAGTACACATTGCAAAGCTGGTGAAAGCTCGGTATATACCAGCCGTCTATCGCGCTTCCAAGTTGGTCTTTATATGTCTCTCCGTACGTGTTCGCCCAGTTAAACGCCGGATAGTTTGTCGCCGCGTCAGCCGCTCCCTCAGGGTCTACAGAGCAGATTACGTCCCAGTTGTCAGAGCCGTCTTTGTCACCACTGATTTTATCCGTGTACCCTGCTGCTCCGCTTCCAGTTTTGGTCGTAGTGCTGCCAATGTCTTTGAACTGTGTGCTGTAGCCAGTTGTGTCTTGCCTCGCCCACGACGCAAAACCTGTATGCAAGCCTACTCCAAGAGCAGCTCCGTATTTAAAGCAAGCAACAATTGCGACAGGCGGGTTTGCGCTGTCTATTGCTTTGTAACTTGAACTTTCGGCAAGCGTTCCGTCAGCAAGAATTATTTTTCCAACTGTGTAATTGCTGTAGTCTTTTACCGTGAATGTGCCTTCAAGAGACTCGCTTCCGCTTTTGATTGTCACTTTGTACTCGCCCGCTGTTTCTGGAATTGTGAGCGTTACAGTAATCTTGCTGTCGCTAGCGATTGTCACTGTAGAGCCGCTTGCAATCGAAGTTTCATCTGTGCAAGTTATCGTGAATGAGCTTTCTGCAATACCAGGCGCAGTAAAGTTCTTGCCTTTCACAGTCGCAGTAACAGTAAGGCCCTTTATGCTTATTCCAGCGTTCGGAATTGCAAATGAAGTAAATGTAGGCGCGCCGTAAATCTGCAAGCTTGCGGTTTCGCTTTGCACAGTTCCGTCAAACAAAACTTTTAATGTGTACATGTCATCAACTGTTGGAACCGGAATATCCGCTGTAAAGCTTGTCTCGTGCATCTCAAAGCCGCTTGTGTCAACTGCAACAGCGTCGCCATAAGACGCGCCTGTACTGTCGTAGAGCTGCAATGTTATCGTACCTGCAACATCAAGATTCGTTCCTTTAATTGTCGCGGTTGTAGTTGTCGTGCTAGTAACATCATCCACAGAAATCTGCGTTGTGCTCAAACTAACTGAGCTTACCGCAACCGCGCTTGAAATGTTCAAAGTCGCCGTGTGTTCTTTGTCGATTGTACCGCAGACTTTCGCACGGATTGTGTAGTCTGTTCCAGATGTTGAAGCAGAGCTTAGAGTCGGAACCGTGACTGTGGCTGCCGCTGTGTTCGCTGTAGTGTCTACTGCCGCTGTCGCTGTATCGTAAACCGTTGCGCCGTCGCTTGAAACCAGCTGTACTTTAAGAGTTGTGTCATCTTGGCTTGAAATCAAGTCAAAGTCAGAGCCGTAAACTGTTACGTTCACTGTAAGATCGTCATCGTTATATGCGATGTGGTAGCGGTCAAGCTCTATTCTGCTTACAAAAGGCGCTTGTGCCGACGTTACGCTTGTTGTGCTTTCTGCGCTTTCGTTTCCAGCCTTGTCAACCGCCTTTACAGTGAATGTGTAGGTTCCGCTTCCGGCTTCAATTTCAGACAATATGTAACTTGTGTCTGTAACTTCCTCGTCTGTCAGTTTTGTTTCATCACCAAGACAGTAGCTTACAAGGTAGTGGTCAATGTCTGTGTCTGATGAAGTCCAGCTAACAGTAATTTTCTTGTCGGAGTTGCTATATGTTGAAGAAAGCGAAACTGCGTTTGGAGCGGTTTTGTCGATGTTCGAGATTGTGATTGCCTCTGTTTTGCGCCGTCCGTCAGAGTCAAAAACGTAGACTGTGTACGTTCCGTTCTCGCTTGCAGAAAAACTATATTCGTCGTCTGAATCCGCCGAGATTTTTGTTCCGCTAGTTGTAAAATAAGAAATATTTTGACTTCCGCTTGCGTACTTTACAGTAGTAACAGAACTTGCGTCGGTTGTGATTGCAATGCTCACCGTAACATCTTCGTTTGTAGTCTCGGTTGTGCTTGGAGCAAGTGTTATGCTCATCACATTTCCCTGAATCACAGAAGGCGTGATTGTGGCTGTTGCACCGCCGGACTTGTTTCCGCTCGTGTCCATCGCCTTTACGGTGAATGTATAAGAAGTTCCGTTTACAAGGTCTGAGATTGTGGCAGACTGAGTGCATGGAGCAACAAAGACGCTGCCTTCTTCCATTGCGAGAATCGCACGGCTGGAAGTGTTCTCTGTGTATGTAATCTGGATTCCAAACAAGTCCTCGTCGCTTGGGTCTGTCCAGGTGAGAAGAACTGCGCCGTCAAGGTTTGTTGCAGACAAGCTTGAAACATCCGATGGAGCGTCCTCGTCAGTATCTGTAATTTTCTTGATTGAAACAGTCGCCACAGAAACAGGGCTGTTTTCAATTCCGTCCTTTACGGCAATCGCCTTTATTGTTGTGTCCTCTGTAACTTCAACCGCGCCTGTGTACTCGGTGTTAGAAGCTGTCGGTGAAGTTCCGTCTGTCGTGTAATAGATTGTCGCATTCTCTGTCGCAGTCGCCATAAAGACACTCACGCCATCGTCTGTCGCGCTGGTCGAGAAAGTTACAGCACTCGCATAAGTTTTGTCCACATATTCTGTGACTGCCTCTGTCTTGGTTTCTGTTATTGTCTTTGTCTTGATTGAAACAGTCGCCACAGAAACAGGGCTGTTTTCAATTCCGTCCTTTACCGCAATCGCCTTTATTGTTGTGTCCCCTGTAATTTCAATCGCGCCTGTATACTCAGTGCTTGAAGTTGTCGGCGTGGTTCCGTCTGTCGTGTAGTAGATTGCAGCTCCATCTGTTTCTGTTGCCATAAGCACGCTGACAACTCCGTTCTCGTCTGAAGTCGCCGTGAATGCGACGGCAGATGCATAGGTCTTGTCAACATAGGTTGTTGTGCCTCCGCTTGTCTGCGCGGCAGGGGTCGTGATTTTTATCGTTACAGCCGAACTTGTCTCGTTCTTTGAGCTGTCGAGCGTCGTGAGCGTGAAAGTGTAGCTTGTGGATGCGCTAAGACCTGTCACAGTGTACGTTGTCGTGCCTGAATCCACAGTTGCGCTCTGACTCTCTGAGCTTCCCCAGCTGATTTTAACTCCGCCATAGTTCGAGGTGTCGCTTGGTTCAAGCCATGCAAGCACAACAGACGCAGAAGATGCCGCGCTTGTCACAGAGCGCACAGCGTATGCGCCTTTTGTTGTGACAGTTCCGTTGCCACCGGTCGTGCCGCCGTCATCGTCGTCAGAACCGCTTGAGCAGGACACAAATCCGAGTGAGAGCGCAAGCATTGCAACCAGCGCAACAAGAATTTTTGATTTCTTCATTTTTTCCTCCAAAAACAAAAAAACGCCTGCGCACGCATCATCTTAAAAGCTTAAAATGACGCGCGCACAGGCGTTCGCATAAAAAAATTTGAGTCTGTAAAATTATCTATATAATTGTATACCCCCCCCCGTTCAGTTTGCGAACTGCTCAGGCAGAAAAAGGCAAAATAATTATTTTGTAAGATAATTTTCATACTCTTAGTATAAGACAAAAGTTGTGATTTGAAAAGGGTGAACGTTCCAAAAGCTGCGAAATGTTATTGTCGTGCTCCTATGGGGCTCTCCGTTCGTGGCTGGGGCTGACGACGCGCCCTACGCAGAGCTTCGGGCGAGACTCGCATCAGAAGAACTGTTCACACACGACGCGGGGACGCGTCGTCTCCGTGGTTTGTGGACGCGTCGTCTCCGCGGTATGTGGACGCATCGTCTCCGTGGTTGGTGATTGTGCATTGCCTAGATGTTCGTGTATCCCATAAGATACTCGTCAATCTGCCTTGCGCACTCGCGCCCCTCGGCAATCGCCCAGACAACAAGCGACTGTCCGCGGTGCATATCGCCCGCGGTAAAGACTTTCTCGACGCTTGTCTTGTAGCCGTTCGCGCTCGCAAGCTCCGGAGTTGCATCGCCCGCGCTCAAGACTGTGTTCCGCGCTGACAAAGGAGTTTTGAACGCCTCGGCCGTGTAGTTCTCGCAGCCCAAAAATCCCGCCGCAATCAAAATCAAGTCCGCTGGAAGCTCTTTCTCGCTTCCCTGCCGCTCGCAAAGCGTGCGCTTCCCGTCAATCATCTTGAACTCGACTTCCACGGTTTTCACTCCGCAAACCGCTCCGTCCTTGCTGTAGACTTCCTTGATTGTCGTTTCGAAAACGCGCGGGTCGTGCCCGTATTTATAAATTGACTCTTCCGCGCCGTAGTCAGTCTTGAGAGTTTTCGGCCACTCGGGCCACGGATTTGATGCCAGACGCTCAACTGGAGGCTTCGGCATCATTTCAATCTGAGTCACACTCGCGGCTCCAAGCCTGATTGCAGTTCCTGTGCAGTCGTTTCCTGTGTCGCCGCCGCCTAGGACAATCACGTTTTTTCCTTTCGGGTCAAAAAATTTCTTGTCCTCAAAGTTTGAGTTGAGCAGGCTTTTTGTGACGGATTTTAGGAAATCAACCGCGAAGATGATTCCTGACGACACATTCTCAACTCCGATTGCAGATAAAGGACGAGCTTTTTTCGCTCCGCAGCACAAGGCGACAGCATCATATTCTGACAAAATCTCGTCCGCACTTACAGCATTCTCGCCTTCTCCTCCGACATTCGCGCCAAGAACAAAGTTCACGCCCTCGTCTTTCATAAGATTGATTCTTCGCTCGATGATTTTCTTGTCGAGCTTCATGTTCGGGATTCCGTACATCAATAGTCCTCCCGGACGGTCTTCACGCTCGTAAACCGTGACATTGTGTCCGCGCCGGTTGAGAAGATCAGCGACTGCAAGTCCTGAAGGACCCGAGCCAATCACAGCGATTTTCTTGTCTGAACGCGTCTTCGGAATCTCAGGCTTCATATATCCAGACTCAAAAGCCTTCTCGATTATAAAAAGCTCGTTGTCGTGGACTGTCACCGCTTCCTTGATGTCGCCGCCGTTTCCGCAGTTGCACGCTTTTTCGCAAAGTGCCGGACACACGCGCCCCGTGAACTCAGGAAAGCTTGATGTCTTCAAGAGCCGCCACGCCGCCATGTCGTACTGCCCCTGGTAAAGCGCGTCGTTCCATTCAGGAATGTAGTTGTGGAGCGGGCAGCCTGTCACCATTCCAGAAAGCTTGATTGCGCTCTGGCACATCGGAACGCCGCAGTTCATGCACCGCGCCGCCTGCTTCCGCCGCTCGTCCACATTCAGCGGAACGTGGAACTCCTTGAATCCTTTGAGCCTTTCAGAAGGCTTGACTGTTATGTTTTCTTTTCTATCTGCTTCTAAAAATCCTGTCGGTTTTCCCATTTTTTGTACCTCACACTAATCCCTAGTCCCTATCTACGCTGCTGTCACTTTCTTGAACGCCTCAAGAACCGCCTCGTCGTGCTTAAGCCCGCGCTCCTCCGCCTTGCTGATTTCAACCATCATCTTGTGATAGTCGTTCGGAATTATCTTCTTGAAATGCGGAAGATAATTGTCAAAGTCCGAAAGGATTTTCTTTGCTAAGGCCGAGCCTGTTTCTTTCGCGTGCTTTTCGATTATCACCTTGAGCGTTGAAATGTCGTGGCTGTCCGTGACTTCGCCCATCGAGACAAGCTGCTTGTTCAAGCGGTGATACAAGTCGTGGTTCAAGTCTAGGACATAGGCGATTCCGCCGCTCATTCCAGCCGCAAGATTCCGTCCTGTTCTTCCCAAGATGACCGCAGTTCCGCCTGTCATGTACTCAAGTCCGTGGTCGCCGCAGCCTTCAACAACGATTGTCGCCCCGGAATTTCTCACGCCGAAACGCTCGCCCGCGATTCCGTTGATGTACGCCTCGCCGCTTGTCGCCCCGAAAAGCGCGACATTTCCGATGATGATGTTGTCCTCAGCCTTGAAAGTCACGTTTCCAGGAGTCTTGACGACGATTTTTCCGCCTGAAAGCCCTTTTCCAAGATAGTCGTTCGCGTCGCCTGTGAGCCGCATTGTAAGTCCTTTTGGAATGAAAGCCCCGAAGCTCTGTCCGCCGCCGCCTGTCGCATTAACAACAAAGCTGTCTTCTGCCAAAGCGCTTCCAAATTTCTTCTGGATTTCAGAGCCTAAGATTGTTCCAACCGTTCTGTCAGTTGAGGAAACTTCGATGTTGAAAACGCCTTTTTTGGCTTTCGCGCATTTTTCAAATGATTTAAGAAGATTTTTCTCGTCAACTGTCTTTTCAAGGTTGAAATTATAAACATCTTCTTTCACAAAATGCTGAGTCTGATTTTCGTCCGGTCTGTAGCCGATGATTCTCGACATATCGACCAAAGCCGCACGCTTGAATCCCTGGTTTTCCTTGAGCTTTAGACGCTGCGTCTGCCCTACCATCTCGTTCACGCTCTTAAAGCCTAGCTTCGCCATATATTCACGCAATTCCTGCGCGATAAACTTCATAAAGTTCTCGACGTACTCAGGCTTCCCTTTAAAGCGCTTTCTAAGCCGCTCGTTCTGCGTCGCAACTCCGAAAGGACAAGTGTCAAGATTGCAAACCCGCATCATCGCGCAGCCCATTGTGATAAGCGGAGCTGTCGCAAAGCCGAACTCCTCCGCTCCGAGCAAACATGCAATCGCAACATCGCGCCCGCTCATAAGCTTTCCGTCGGTCTCAATCGTGACGCGCGTACGCAATCCGTTTTGAATCAAAGTCTGGTGAGTTT
>CAYOZT010000071.1:0-7460 GCA_964408545.1 uncultured Oscillospiraceae bacterium
TGGCAAAGCCCCTGTTTTCGCCTAGCAAAAACAGGGGTTCTTTGACAGACTGAAATCGGCCTCCGTCGTGTGACGGAGGCCGAAAGATCAACGGATGTACTCGATAACGACGCGGCGGTTCGGCTCGGTGCCGGTGGAGTAGGTGGTGATATTCTCCATATCCTGCAGCGCGGCGTGGATGATGTGGCGCTCGTAGGCATTCATCGGCTCGAGCGTGGTGCGGCGGCGCGCCTTGAGCACCTGCATGGCCTTCTTGCGAGCGTATTTACGCAGGCTGTCCTCGCGCTTGGCGCGGTATTCCTCCGCGTCGACATTGATGCGGATGTGGCCTTCGACGCTGCGGTTGACCGAATAATTGGCCAGATGCTGGATGGCATCGAGCGTGTCGCCGCGGCGACCGATCAGGAAGCCGAGATCCTCGCCGACCAGCTCGACATGATACGCGTTCTCCTCCGTCTTGACGCAGTGCGGCACGGCGGGCGAGTCCATGTGCTCGAGCAGGCCGCGAATGAACTGCTCGATCTTTTCCTCGACGGAGCCGGGCTCGGCGGGCGCGTAGACTTTCGGCTCGGCCTTCACGGGCTCGGGACGGGGGCGGCGCTCCTTCTTCTCGGGCTTTGCCAGATGGAAGGATTTCATCTCGTTTCTGTTCGGGCGCTCGGGCTTCGGCTGCTGCTCGGGCTTGGGCTGCTCGGGCTTGGGTTGCTGCTTGGGCTGCTCGGGCTTCGGTTTTTCCTCCTTGGCTACCACGCCGGAGTGGGTCGTCTTGGAGCGGGAAGCGCTGCCCAGCGCGCTCTTGACGGGCTCGGGCTTCGGTTCGTCGGGCACCTCGTAGCTCACCTGCACCTTGGCAGGCTGCGCGCCGAAGCCGAGAAAGCCGGATTTCGGCTGCTGAAGGATCTGCACGGAGACATTTTCGCGCTCCATGCCCAATGTGGTCAAAGCCGCTTCAATGGCGGCGTCAACGGTCTTGCCGCTGGTAACAATGGTTTTTTCCATCTTTTATTCCTCCGTAGAATGGTAACGATCGGGATCGTAGGCACGTCCTCTGCTGTTGGGACGATCGACGGTGCCGGAAACGGGGCGTGTCCCGTCTTCCGTTTCGCCCGGCGCGCCGGTCTTTCGGGCACGATATTCGGCCTCGGCGGCTGCACGGGCGGCAGCTTCCTCTTCTTTGTGCTTCTGCTGCAGCTTTTTCTTGCTGGTGTTGGCGGTGATACCGTCGGGATTGGCGGCGCGGCGCTCGGCGCGCAGGCGCTCCTTCTCCTCTTCGATGCGCTGCTCCTCGAGATAGCGCTGCATACGGATGGCGTCCTCTTCGTCGTAGATCTTGCGGTAATGCTTGGTCAATATCACATCCTCGACCATGCGCACCACGCCGCCAACGAACCAGTACAGCGACAGTCCCGCAGGCACGGTAAAGCCGATCCAAAGGCTCATCGCGGGCATCATGAAGAGCATGATCTTATTGGTCTGCGCCGCCTGCGAGTTCTGGGCGGTCTGCTTGTCCTGCATACCCTTGTCGTCAGTGATGACGGAGTTGTTCATCTTCTGCGAGATGAGCATCTGCACCACCTGAGAGCCGGCGGACAGGCAGGGCACGAGGAACAGTCCGATATGCGCCCAGTCATAGGCCGACCACTTGAAAATATTGAACGCGGGGATCGCGCCGAGGTTGACGCCGAGCGTCGTAAAGCGGATACCCTCGAGCGTGGCAGAGTTGGAGAGGGTCAGTCCCGCCTCGGCCAGTCCTTCTTGGATGACGTCTTTGTATTGGCTGATATACTGCGCGGCGGTGACTTGGTGATAATAGCTGTTGCTGCCGAAGCTGACCTCGCCGCTTTCCTTCAAGATCTCCACGATCTTTTTCGCGACCTCGCTGCTTTCGCCGAGGATGTAGTGGATCGGTTCACGGATGACGCTGTAGAGCGGGATGAGGATCAAAAGCGGCACAAGGCTCCACAGGCAGCCGCCGCAGCCCATGGTCGCGCCCTCTTCGCGCTGCAGCTTCTGCAGCTCCTCGTTTTGTTTTTGTTTATCGTTTGCGTATTTGCGCTGGATCTCCTGAATACGCGGCTGAAGACGGGACATCTTCATGGTGCTTTTTTTGCTCTTGGCGGTGATGGGGAGCATCACCAGCTGCACGAGCACGGCAAAGATCGTGATGGCCAGACCGTAGTTGCCGACCAGAGAATAGATCTGGTTGAGCAGCCACCCGAAGGGCACGGTCACGAGATCGCTCATACTGAATAGAAACACGGACATTCCTCCTAATGTCATGGTACGGGGTCAAAGTAAGGATGTCTGGAAAAAGGGTGGCAGCGCATCAGGCGCTTGAACGCCAGATAGCCTCCTTTGAGAGCGCCGTATTTGGAAATTGCTTGGTACGCGTAGGCCGAGCAGGTGGGACTGTAGCGGCAGCAGGGCGGACGGGTCGGAGAGATCTTGCGCTGGTAGAAGCGAATGGCCTTGAGCATCCATTTTTTCATTGTGCGACCTCCTGCGTGGGAGCGAGGAGCCCCGCCTTTTTCGCCAAATGCAAAAAAGACCGTGTCAGCGCGGAAAAATCGGCACAGATCGCGCGCGAACGCGCGACAAGGACAATGTCGTATCCGGGCAAAAGTTTGTCCTCGTTCAGGCGGTAAACCTCCCGAATGCGGCGGCGCACACGATTGCGCACCACGGCCTTGCCGAGCTTTTTGCCGACGGTGATACCGACGCGATTTTGCGCGCTGCGGTTTCGGCGGGCGTAAAGCACGAGATACGGGTCGGCCAGACCGTTGGTCGCGTACAGGCGCCGGAAGATGTGGTTCAGCTTCAGGGATACGGAAAATTTCATAGCAAGATCCTCATGATGGAATAAAAAGGGGCGGGGCGACATTCGCCCCGCACAATGAACCCCTTTTGCTGCTGCGTGTCCCGCAGCGCTGCGCTCAGGCGGACAGGACCTTGCGGCCCTTTGCACGGCGGCGAGCCAGAACCTTGCGGCCATTGGATGTCGCCATTCTCTGACGGAAACCGTGGATCTTGGAACGGTGACGACGGCTGGGCTGATAGGTACGCTTCATGGATTGCACCTCCTTTATCGTGTTACATCTATGCTCGACAACGAAAGCTTTCGTCGCAGCAATACATGCGGAAAGACCATTTAGGGTCATTCTGTGGTATTATAACCGAAAATTGCAAGCAGGTCAATCCTTTTTTTGAAATTTCGCATATTTTTCCGTTTTTTCGAACCTCGAGGCGGCGACAGAACTATATTTCCGCGGCGATCTCGAGGGCGATATAGAGCTTGGCGAGGTCGTGATTGGCCTTTTTCAGACCGCTGACATCGTAGCCGCTATCTTCGATCACATCGCCGGCCTCCAGAAAATCGTACAGCTCGTACCCTTCAAAATCGCAGGCCGCCTGCACGCCCGCAAGCTCCATTTCCACGGCGATGCAGCCTTCCTCCCTGCGCTTGGCGACGAGCCCCGCCGTTTCGCGCGCGAACGAGTCCGTCGTCCAGACGCGCCCCTGCACGTAAGGAATGCCCTGCCGCTCGAACACAGACTTCATTTTGTCGCTGTTGCGGATGGTGATATAGTCCCGAGGCGGCGCGTAGTAATACGACACGCCCTCGCCGCGGTAACTTTCGGTGGGCAAGATGAATTTCCCGTTCGTCGCCGCGCGGTCGAGGCTGCCGCAGGAGCCGAACAGGACGAACTTCGTCGCGCCCGTGATCCACGCGGCCTCCAAGCACTGCCCCGCGGCGAGCGCCGCGCCGATCATGCTCAGGTAAAAGGCGATTTTTCTTCCTTTGTATGTCAGCAGATACACGTCGCGATCGCCGTTGCAGCTTTTGATCGCGCCGATCTTTTCGCAGGGAAAGTTTTCGCGCAGGTGCGCAAAAAGTTTGTCGGACAAAATGCACAGGCAGCGGTCGGTGAAGTGCCCCGGCTCGCCGTAAAAGTCCCGCGAAGTGCTTGTCGGCTCCGTTTCGATATCATAGCAGTCTGTGATCATACTTTACTCCCGAAATTTCGGCTCGCAGGTGACGTGCATCCCAAGCCGCTTGAATGTGTTCTGCTCCGTGGACGAGAGCATCACGGTCGAATGGATCTCGCAGCCGCGCAGTTTCCCGAGCTGCTGCAGCGCATACTCCGCCGTCGGATTGGTGGCGGCGCTGATGGACAGGGCGATGAGCACCTCGTCCGTGTGCAATCGCAGATTGCGGTCGCCCAAATGGTCCTTTTTCAAATGCTGGATCGGATCGATGGCCACGGGCGAGATCATGTGCAGATTTTTCGGCATACCGCCGAGCGACTTGAGGGCGTTGAGCAGCGCGGCGGCGGATGCGCCGAGCAAATTGGATGTCTTGCCGGTGATGATGGTGCCGTCTGGCAGTTCGAGCGCAACGGCGGGCGCGCCGGTCTGCTGCGCGCGCTCGAGCGCGGGCGCGACGACGCGGCGATCCATCGGCTCCACGCCGACCTTTTTCATCAGCGTTTCGAGCTTGCGCACGGCGTTTTCGCTGCCGCGGCCTTGCTTGTTTTCGCACACGGCGGTATAATAGCGGCGGATGATCTCCTGCCGTGCGGCCTCTTTGACCGCCTCATCGTCGACGATGCAGCTGCCGACCATGTTGACGCCCATATCCGTCGGCGATTTGTACGGACAGGTGCCGAGGATCTGCCGAAACATCGCGACGAGCACGGGAAAAGCCTCCACATCGCGGTTATAGTTGACGGTGGTCACGCCGTAGGCGTCGAGATGGAAGGGGTCTATCATGTTCACGTCGTCCAGATCCGCCGTCGCCGCCTCGTAGGCGAGGTTGACGGGGTGATTCAATGGCAAATTCCAGATGGGGAAGGTTTCGAATTTGGCGTAGCCCGCCTTCACGCCGCGCTTATTTTCGTGGTAGAGCTGGCTCAGGCAGGTGGCGAGCTTGCCGCTGCCGGGGCCGGGCGCGGTCACGACCACCAGCGGACGCGTGGTCTCGATGTAGTCGTTGCGACCGTAGCCCTCCTCGCTGACGACATGATCGATGTCCGTCGGATAGCCGGCGATGGGATAGTGGTGATACACACGCAGCCCCATGCCCTCGAGCCGCGCGCGGAAGGCCTTGGCGATCGACTGGCCGTTGAAGCGTGTGAGCACGACGGAGCTGACATACAGTCCCAGATCGCGGAAAATGTTCACCAGACGGATGACGTCCAGATCGTAGGTGATGCCCAGATCCCCGCGCACCTTGTTTTTCTCGATATCGTCGGCGCTGATGGCGATGACGATCTCCACCTGCTCCTTCATTTTCAGCAGCATACGCAGCTTGCTGTCGGGCTTGAAGCCGGGCAGCACGCGCGCGGCATGATGATCGTCGTAGAGCTTGCCGCCGAACTCCAGATACAGCTTGCCGCCGAACTGTGCGATACGCTCGGCGATGTGCGCCGATTGCGTCAGAAGATATTTGTCGTTGTCAAAAGCGACCGTCATGATGATCCCACCTTGTTTCCGGTTTCCCGATTTTTCTATATTCTACACCCTCGCGCCGACAAATGCAAGACGCACTTCGAGAAAAAGGCTTTTTTGCGACACCGTGGGATCGACCGGTTTGACAAAGAAAGAATTTAAGAACAGCATACACAACTTTTGTGAAGTTTCGGCCGATGCCGAAGTGAAGTTTGGCTTCGCCAAGTGAAGTATTGCGCTTGCGCACAACGTGAAGTCCTGTGTGCCACCCACGCCCGCAGGCACTTCACGATGCGCAGCGTCACTTCACGCACCGAAGGTGCACTTATCGTGCCGCAAGGCACACTTAGTTCAAAAAAGTTCCTTTTGTCCGCGGACAAAAGGAACTTTTTTGCTGGAGCAGGGTACGGGAATCGAACCCGCCTTCACGGCTTGGGAAGCCGTTGTATTACCGATATACGAACCCTGCATTGCCATCATTATAGCAGAGTGCTTTGCAAAATTCAAGCTCTTTTTGTCGAAAAGAACGCCTTTTCTTTTCGGCGGCGAAAAAATTTACTTTGTCGTCGACACGAGGACATTCGCTTTTTTACAAAAAATTTACGCGCTCTTTTTCGAAAAGGCAGATTTTTGCTGAATTTATGGTTGAATTTCTTCGGCGAATGTGTTACGATATAGATGTATCAATATGGACTCGTGCGCCGTGGAGAAACACCGCGGCGTTCGAAAAGGAGAAAACCTATGGCAACACCCCACACCATCGCCGTTGCCGGTAAAGGCGGCGTCGGCAAAACCACCACCTGCGGTATGCTCATCGACTACCTGTGCAAAAAGGGACAAGGCCCCGTTCTGGTCGTCGACGCGGATGCCAATTCCAATCTGAACGAAGTGCTCGGTGTCGAGGTGGAGACCTCGCTCGGCGCGATCCGCGAAGAAATGGCGCAGGCGGAACTCAAGGGCACGATCCCCGCAGGTATGACCAAGGCCGACTATGCCGATTTCAAATTCAATTCCGCGCTGGTGGAAGAGGATGATTTCGATATGCTCGTCATGGGTCGCACGCAGGGAAAAGGCTGCTATTGCTATGTCAACGGCGTGCTGAAAACGCAAGTGGACAAGTACGCGAAAAACTATAAATATATCGTCATGGACAACGAGGCGGGGCTCGAACACGTCGCGCGCGGCACGCTTCCGCACGTCGACACGATGCTTCTGATCTCCGACTGTTCGCGCCGCGGCATACAGGCCGTCGCCCGCATTGCCGAGATGGTGGGGGAAATGAACCTCAATCCCGGCCGCATGGGCGTGATCGTCAACCGCGCGCCGAACGGCGTGCTCGACGACGGCGTCAGATCCGAGATCGACAAGCACGGTTTGACGCTTTTGGGCGTTTTACCGCAGGACGAGGCCGTTTACCGCTGCGACTGTGACGGCGAGCCGTCGTCGAAGCTGCCCGACAGCGACCCGATGAAGACCGCTCTGAAGGCCATCGCGCAGTCGATCGGACTGTAAAATACGTCATAAGTGCCCTCGCGGCATTTATATAGATCATGAAAGCAGCATTTCGCTTCGCGGCGAAATGCATGAAAAATCAAGGAGGATACCAACTATGTCTTTCGCACCCAAGACGGCTCCCTACAGCGGCAAGATCAATGCCGTGACGCTGGGCACCGGTGACAAGGCCATCGTCATCGGCGGACAGAACGTGCTGCCGTTCTACACCTTCGATGCACCCATCGAAAATGCACCCAAGATCGGTGTCGAGATCTCCGACACCGCCGCCGAGTGGACCGCTCCCGCCCTCGTGGAGTTCTACGCCGGTTGCAACACCATGGTCGAGCGCGCCAAGAAGGCCGAGACCATGGAAGGCGCGGATTTCCTGTGCCTGCACTTCGAATCTGCCGATCCCAACGGCGCAAACCGCTCCGTGGAGGAGTGCGTCGCCGACGCCAAGGCCGTCGCCGAGGCCGTTTCCATGCCCATCGTCATCATGGGCTGCAAGAACATCGAAA
>CAYOZT010000072.1:0-1404 GCA_964408545.1 uncultured Oscillospiraceae bacterium
ATGACGCAGGACAATATGCTCTTCCCGATCCCTTACAAGAACAACAAGAGAAACTGGTACGATGTCAACCTCATGGAAGGCTACAACGGAATCCGCTACATCGCCGAGAAATACGCGGTCGAAGTACCGACAGCGACAACAATCGAGGTAGTCTACAGCACCGACTCCTTCCGACCGATTAAGAAGGGTAAAGACAACCGCGTAGAAAGCTACGAATTCGCCATCAACAACGCATTCGACAGAGGCGAGATCGTCGGCGGATTTGCATACCTCGAATTCAGCGACCCGACCAGAAACGAACTCATCATCATGCCGATGAAGGACATCCTCAAGCGCAAACCGCAGTACGCAAGCGCGAACTTCTGGGGAGGCAAGACCAAGGAATGGCAAAACGGAAAACAGGTCGAGGTTGAAACCGAAGGCTGGCTCGACGAAATGGTACGCAAAACGATCATCCGCGAAGCCTTCAGCGCAAAGCACCTGCCGAGAGACCCGAAGAAAGTGGACGACAACTACCAATACATGAAGATGCGCGAGGCGAGATACGCGGAAATCGAAGCACAGGCAGAAATTGCCGCGAACGCAAACGCGACCTTTATCGACACGACTACACCGGCATCACTTCCCGAAGCACCGTCTCAACCCGCACACGTTGACATTTCAACCGGCGAGGTTATCAACGCCGGAACGGCAGCACCGGCAGAGACACCCGACACCACCGACGGTCCCGACTTCTGATGAACATAACGGTCATCGCGTCCGGCAGCAGCGGAAACGCCTATCGCATTGACGACGGCGAGACTTCCCTCCTGCTGGACGCGGGAATACCGCTGAGGCTCATAAAGCAAGCGTTAAATTTCCGGGTGCGCGATATTGCGGGCTGCCTTATCACACACGCACACGGAGACCACGCCAAAGCCGCAGGAGACCTCGCAAAAGCAGGCGTAGACATTTACACCAGCAAAGGAACGCTCGACGCTTGCAGGCTCACAGGACACCGCATGAAGGCGGTCGAAGCCTTAAAGGAAATCAACATCGGCACATTCGCCGTGCTACCGTTCGACGTTCAGCACGACGCGCCGGATCCGCTGGGCTTCCTGCTAACCTCAAGAGCCACAGGAGAAAAACTCCTATACTTCACAGACACTTACTACATCAAGTACCGTTTCACAGGGCTGACGCACATCATGGGCGAATGCAACTACTCAATGGACATCATCGAGCAGAGCGTCCGCAACGGCTACATTCCGCCGGAACTCGTGCCGAGACTTATCAAAAGCCACATGAGCCTCGACCATTTCCTCGACCTTTTGAAAGCAAACGACCTCAGCCAAGTGAAGCAGATATACCTCCTCCACCTTTCCAATAACAACAGCGACGCGGAACGTTTCAAGGAGGCGGTAC
>CAYOZT010000072.1:1504-7417 GCA_964408545.1 uncultured Oscillospiraceae bacterium
ATCATTCGGTACGAGGCGGACGGCGAGCGATACATTCAGATCGTCAACTTCAACAAACACCAAAACCCGAATATGAAGGAAAAATCAAGCGAGATACCACCCCCGCCTGGCTTTGATGCCGGAACATATCAACAGCACCAAACAAGCACAGTACAAACACCGTGCCAAACAAATGAAGGAACAACGCCGGCAGAGCCGACGGAAACACCGACGGAGGAAGCCAAGAACATAATCGAGACACGCTTTGATACTTTCTGGGAGGCTTACCCAAACAAGAAAGCCAAAGAGAACGCACGAAAGGCGTGGAGGAAAATCAAACCGAACGCCGCATTATTTGAGAAGATAATGCGAGCAATCGAAATTCAAAAGCGAAGCGAAGGCTGGACAAAAGACAACGGACGCTTTATACCGCATCCTGCCACATGGCTCAACGGCGGGTGCTGGGATGACGAAGTCAAGGAGGTGAGCGCAAATGGAGAAACTGGGCAATTTTCTGGCGGCGGCAATGCAAGTTCCGCTTTCGCGGGAGGAGAAATCCGCAATGGAACAGCCGCAGGATTTAAGTCAGAATGACACCCCGAACGAGATGCCGGAAGACGAGCAACCATACCACATCCGAAGCGACCGAGCAATCGCCGAGGGCTGGATAATGACCAAGCCTGCACCAGAGCCGACAAAATGTCAATTCTGCGGAAAGACGCTCTACTACTACGGGCTGAAGAACTTCACAGGAAAGCGCGAAATTTTCGTCTGGTTTGAGAATCCGGAAAAATGCGACTGCGAACAGGCGCAAGAACACTGGAAGGAACAAGCAAGGCTGAAAGCCGAAGCCGAGGAAGCGAGAAAGAGGCAGGAACAGCAGGATCGCATTCAGCAACGAGTAGCACGGCTCATCAAGGACAGCGGGATCAGAGGACGCTTCACAAACCGCACCTTTGACCGCTTCGAGGTTAACGACATCAACCGCAGGGCTTACGAAAAATGCAAACGGTACGCCGACAGCTTCCCGATAATGCTCCCCGAAAAGGATGAACGCGGAAATGTGACACCGCCGAAGAAGGAGCGAAACGGACTCTTTATCACAGGCAGCTACGGCACCGGTAAGACACACCTCGCCTGCAGCATAGCCAACCAACTCATGAGAGGCGGAACGCCGGTCATTTGCATGACGATGATAGACCTTCTGGCGAAGATAAAAAGCAGTTTCGACACCAGCGAGAACGCCACCGAGGCTGCCATCATGAAACTTTATGAGGACGTGCCGCTGCTCATCATCGACGACATGGGGAGCGAGCAAGCGACTGAATGGGGAATCACAAGAATTTACTCAATCATCAACGCACGATACGAGGCTTATATGCCGACCATCGTAACCACCAACTACACCGGCGAAGAATTGATCCGCCGAATGACACCGTCCTACGGAGGCAAACCGGGCGACATGAGGAATGCCGAAAAGACGCTCGACCGACTCCGCGAGATGTGCGTCGGCATCGAAATGTACTGGGAAAGCTGGAGGACGAAATAAGGAGACGAAACAATGCACGAACTAACAATGAACGACTTCTTCTGCGGATGTGGCGGAATGGCGGTCGGTTTCAAGAACGCAGGATACCGCGTGGTCGGAGCGTGGGACTTTGACAAATACGCCGTAGAGAGCTACCGAGAAAACCTCGGCGACTACGTCAAGAAAACAGACATCCGAGAGATGACCTGGGCGGACATTCCGCAAGCGACGGTCTGGGCTTTCGGATTTCCGTGCCAAGACCTCTCATACGCCGGGAAGCAGGCTGGATTTGCATTTATATGCGAGGACTGCCAAACGGAATGGGAACACGGCGAAGGAACGGACGAAACAAAATGCCCGAACTGTGGAAGCCACAACTTCAGAGCAAAGACCAGGAGCGCAATGTTCTTTGAAATGATGAGGCTGCTGGAAGAAACCAGAGCGAACGCACCGGAGCAGCTCCCTGCGATTTTGGTAGCCGAAAATGTGAAGGGACTGAAGAAATACATCCCGACATTGATGGAAGAACTGAAACGGCACGGATATGAAGGACACATAGACCTTTACAATTCAAAATACTTTGATGTGGCACAGAATCGCGAAAGATACTACATCATAGCGACACACCAAGACCTGCCGAACACGGTAAAGATGCCGAGTAAACAAGAGCAACATCCAATCCCGAAACTTGCGGATTTCCTCGACGACAACGTGGACGAAAAATACTACATTCCCGACGAGAGAGCGCAAGGCATCATCGAGAAAGCACTCGACAAGCTGATCCGCGAAGGCAAGCTGCACCTCGCACCGACCGAGCCTGCGGTCTTGCGTTCCTCAAGGAACGAGTACGGCAGAGAAATACGGAAGCAGTACGAAGCTGGAGAAATCACCGCAAAGCGGTCAGAAATGAAAACCCCGGAGCCGCGCCCGGACGGAATATCGAATACCCTCACGACGGTGCTGAAGGACAACCTTCTCATAGAGCCGACGAAAGAAATCGAAAAAGCAATCTGCAATGAAACAGGACTGCTCAATCCGAACGAAATCGGTCGGACGCTTCGCGTCGCGGGGGGGGTCACTGTCAAAGAAACACAACTATCAACACATCCTCGAAGACTCCGACAGCGGAGCCGCTGTACATTTTGGAGAGAGTGTCCGAGACGGCATAGCCGTGGCGCAAAGAAACGGAAAGGGCGTATTTCTCGGACAAAGCCCGACACTCCTATCGTCGGATCACAAGGGACCGCACCTCGTAATCGAAGAATCGAAAGGAGGCGCGGACGATGAGTAAGAATCCGAAAATCTATCAGCAAGGCAGAGGCAAGAACGCCGGAGGCTTGCACGACATCCACCCGACGATCACCTCGAACTACTGCCAGGAAAATAACCTCTTGATTGAGGAAGACGAAAACGGAATCGAAGTAATCGGCAGGCTCGACCAAAGCGGCCACGACCACGGAAAGAGAGTACACAGCACCGAAGGAATATCGCCAACGCTGACAGCAGTCGCAGGCGGAACGCACCACATAAAAATATTTGACCCGAAGAAATACCGAGTGAGAAAGCTCACGCCAAACGAATACGGCAGACTGCAAGCCTTCCCGATTGACGACGGATGGAAGCAAGTCGTGAGCGACACCCAGGCATATCGACAATTCGGAAACGCAGTAACAACAACGGTGGCGCAGAGCGTCGCCGAGGCAATAAAAGAATACCTGCAGAACATCGAAACGAAGGAATGAGAAATGGAACACGGAAAATCATGGACAAAGGAGGAGATAGCCTACCTCGAAGAACGCTGGGGGGGAACTTCCATACCGAGCATAGCGAAACACCTCGGAAGAAGCGTGAACGCAATCAAGCTAAAAGCGGGACGCATGGGGCTGGGACGGCACATTCACAGCGGAACACGAATCACGCTATGCCAATTCTGCGAGGCGATAGGCAAAAAGAACAGCTACGGATGGATTAAAGACCGATGGGTACGCCTCGGACTTCCCGTCCATTACCAGAAAAGCGTAACGAAACGCTACGCAATGATTGACATCGACGAATTCTGGGTATGGGCGGAACAGCACAAAGACTTGATAGACTTTGACGCATTCACGGAGGGAACATTCGGAGCAGAGCCGGAATGGGTGGCGGAAGCACGACACGCTTCATGGCTCGCCAAGATGAACAAAAAGCCGTGGACACAAAGTGAAGACAAGCAACTCGAATATTACCTCAAGCAATACCGATACAGCTACAATGATCTTTGCAGACTGCTGAATCGCACCGAGGGAGCGATAAAAAGGCGAATATCAACGCTCGGCTTGATTTACCGACCTATAAGGAACTACGACAAGCAATGGCAGGACGACGAGGTCGAGACGCTCCTCACGATGAGAGCCGCCGGACATTGCTGGGAGGAAATCGGGCGACAACTGCAACGCTCCGGAAGCGCAGTCAGAGGAAAGTATGAACGACTGCAAAACCCCGAATATCGCAAACGGTACTACCGCAGGCAACGAGAAGCGATGCAAGAATACTTTCAAAAAGACCAATGCATCCATTACATCAAGACCGTCGGCTGTGAACTGCACAAGATGAGCTGCGATGTTTGTACGCATTTCATACGACGGAAGCCGGACGAAGAACAAAATACCGGCTGGACATCCATACGAGACATAACACCGGAACAGATACTCAAAAACAGACAAGGAGGACAAAACAATGGCAAAGAAGAACTGCCGAATGACTGACAACGAACGAGCCATCCACGACAGAGCCGTGAGCCTGCGCAAGATGACAGACCAGCAGCTCTGCGAGGCGATGGATCGACAGCACAGCAGCGGAATCGATGAGGGCATCCGCATCGCGGCAGAAAACAACGAAAGACGGCAGAACGACCGCGAGGTAGTGGAACGCTTCATCACTTACCTCGAAGGAAAGGTCGGCACCGGAAACGGCATCGGAGGCGGCACTGTTTATCGACTTCATAAGGAACTGGACAACGCAATCGCCGACAAAGCAATCGGAGGTGTGTAATGGTTAGGATTTTTATAAAGGACAACATCAGCGGAACGATACACGAATACGGCACCAACCCGCATGACGCACTCATTCTGCAGGAAGACGGAAGCCTCCACTACGAAAACCTTCAGAACTGCGCCGGAACGAAACACCCCGAAGAAGGTTATACCTTCTGCAACGAGGACGGAACAGATCCGCGCACAGGCGAAGAATACATCAAACACGGCGTAGAGCCGTATATCGACATCGGAGGAGAGGGCGCAGACCTTCGTCTTCCCGAACTAACCTGCGACACGTGCAGATGGAACGGCACCCGATACCAGAAATGTACGACCTGCTGCAAAAACAAAGAACTCAAGAGCCGATGGGAGCCGGGAAAGGTGGGACATTTTAGTGAAATCTTACAGCCAAGCGAATAGAGGGCGGCCGTTTGAGGACTTCCTCAAATTCGCACACCAAAGATACCAAAGCAGCGGAAAAGCCTGCGTCCATAAAGTACCTACCGAATTTTTACCGATCCGAAACGCCAGCGGAACGATATGCAACTGCAAGGTTGAGGAAAAGAGCTGCGTGGACTACCTCGGACGATACCGCAACATACCGGTCGCCATCGAGGCAAAGCACGAAGAAGGCGCGAGGATATCCTTCAGCCGAGTAGAGCCACACCAAGCAGACTACCTCGACGACTTCTGCAAAGAGCCGGAGGCGGTCGGAATTGTAATCGTCAGCTTCGGACTGCGCCGATTTTTCGCGGTACCGTGGGTATTCTGGAAAGCAGCCAGAGACGCATGGGAACAGCGTCCGAACAAGAAAAGCACCAAAGCCGCCGTCCAGACGGTGCAGGCTTACGGCTGGGAATGGAAAACCACAGGAATGGCGAGCGCATCGCCGGAGCAGCTACACCCCGAATGGGAGATACGAGCAGGCGGAGAAACAGGACTGCCCTACCTCGAAATCATAGACCGAATGAAAGGAGGATGCGGAGAATGAAAATCGTGCTACAGGTTATCCTTACAGCTTTTATGGTTTTATACCTTGGAGGCGTGATCGGCGCACGGCAGGAACGAGAGAGGAGCTTCTTCTTGATTTCCGCACTACTGCTGGCGACCGCCCTCATTGTCACAATCGCCATTTTATGAGAGGAGGAACAACATGGCAGAGCAAAGAGAAGACAAAGAGATCATCGGAGTGTTTGACTACACCAAAATCAGCAGAATCGTGCGGACGATGCCGATGATCACAATTTACAACCGACCGACAGACTACCCCGACAAATATGTCGCGAGGCTCTGGGATTGCAACGTCCCGACGCACCTCGTAGCGACGGCGGACACGCTGGAGGACATCAGAGCGAAAATCCCGCCGAACATGACACAACTGCCGCACATGGC
>CAYOZT010000073.1:0-7233 GCA_964408545.1 uncultured Oscillospiraceae bacterium
TTTTTGTCCAAAAAACTGTACCATTTTCAGCGATAGCGAGTCGAGAAATCTATTTCCTAACGGGACGCTTTTTGTAAAATTGGGGGATAGATCCTTCGACTCGCTGCCGCTCGCTCAGGATGACATATTTTGACATTTTGCCTTTGTCCGACCGTGCAATCGTCGAACGGGGGCGGCGGGGACGTGTCCCCGCCCTACCGCACAGCGCCGTGAGGTCGAACGCCTCTGTCCACCCACCGAAAACCGTAGGGGACGACGCCCTCGGCGTCCCGCACGATACGCAGCTTTCAGCGCGGAAAAGGAACGGATCCTTCGACTCGCTTCGCTCGCTCAGGATGACATGACTTTACTTTTGGTTATTAGACCGGCTGTGCAATTGTCGTACGGGGGCGGCGGGGACGTGTCCCCGCCCTACCGCGCATCGCCGTGAGGTAGTTTCGCACCCATGGGGCGCAGTGCCGTGAGGCGGGCAAACGGACCGTCGAGGACGCCGGTCCCTACCGCGCGGCGCCGTAGGGTGGGCGCTATAGGGCAGACGAAACGCCCATGCCTTCGGGGGCATGGGCGTCGTATTTCGTTTTGCTTACAGGCCGGCTTTTTCCAGCAGGGCGGGAACCTTGCTCTCCCAGCCGAGCGCCATGATATGCACGCCCTGACAGTAGGGGCGGCAGGCCTTGATGATCTCGGCGGCGATCTCCACGCCCGTGATACCGGCTTTGGCACGCTCGGGATCGGCGGCCAGACGCGCGATCATCTCGTCGGGCACGTGGACGCCCGCGACATTCTTGTTCATGAACTTGCACATACCTGCGCCCTTGGGGATGATGACACCCAACTGCACGGGCTTGCCGAACTGTTTTGCCTTCTCCATGAAGCAGATGAACTTCTCCGGCTCGAACACGGCCTGCGTCTGGAAATAGTCCGCACCGGCCATGACCTTGCGCTCCATTTTTGCCAGCTGCGCGTCCACGGAGTCGGAGCAGGGGGACACGACGGCGCCCTTGGCGAACTTCGGCGGCTCGCCGACGAGCGCGTTACCGCCGAGGTCGACGCCCTTTTCCAATTGGCAGACGGTGTGCAGCAGGGAAACGGAGTCGAGGTCGAACACGGGCTTTGCGCCGGGGTGGTCGCCCATCTTGGTGTGATCGCCCGTCAGGCAGAGGATATTGTCGACGCCGAACATGGCGGCGCTTAAGAGGTCGGACTCGAGCGCCATACGGTTACGGTCGCGGCAGGTGAGCTGATAGATCGGCAGCAGCCCGGCGTCCTTGAGCGCCTTACAGGTGGCAAGGCTGCCGAGTCTCATGACGGAGGACTGGTTATCGGTGACATTGACGGCGGTGATGCCGCTGAGGTTGGCCTTCGCCTCCTCGACCATGTGCTCGATATGGAAGCCCTTGGGAGGGCCGACCTCGGCTGTAACGACAAACTGACCGTTGTCAAACAATTCCGTAATTCTCATAGTTCTATACTCCTCATCGATTATTTTTTGGTGACTTGCTCGTCGGTGGCGTAATTGCGCACCTGCACGGGACATTTCAAAAGATCCGTTCTGCCGATCTGCGTCAGACGGCGGTAGATGCGCTCCCAGCCGCATTCCATGTTCGGGTCGACCTCACACTTGCCGTTCTTCGCGCCGCCGCACTGGCCGTTGACGAGCCCCTTGGAGCAGGCGGTCAGCGGGCAGATGCCGCCGGTGATATTCAGATAGCACTCGCCGCACTGCGCGCAGTTGTGCTCGAGCGGCGTGACGCCCTGATAGCCGGGCAGCGGGAAGGTGTCGCACGCGGCGTAGACCTTCTTGGGGCTGAGCAGCTCCGACACGGTCTGCACGCCCACGCCGCAGGAAAACACCAGCACGGCGTCGGCTTGCTCGATGGCGTCCTTATGGAAGCTCAGGCGCAGCTTCAGATTTTCTGTGTTGCAGATGTAATCGGTGGTGAGAATGCCGGTGACGATGCCCTGCTCGCACCACTTCTTTTGCAGCTGCACGGCCTCGTGCTCGGGGAAGCGGACTTCCTTGCAGCCATGGCAGTTGATGACGAATATTTTTCCCGTGACCAGCTTTTCGATGGCCTCGGCGGATTTCAGTTGCGTAATCAGCATATCACTTCATCTCCCTTACGGCAGCCTTACCGGCCTTGATCTTGCTCACGAGCGGAATTTTCGACGAGCAGATAAATTCGCAGCAGCGGCACTCCATGCAGTCCATGACGCTTTCCTGCTTGAAGCCGAGCCAGTTCTGCGTTTCGTAGTATTTGTGGAAATACAGCGGCTTCAGGGACATCGGGCACACGTCCATGCAGCGGCCGCACTTGATGCACTCGAGCGGCGTGGAATGGTCGGTGTCGACGGCGATGATGCCGTTGTTGCCCTTCATGATGGGGAAGTCGAGATTTTTCTGCGGGAAGCCCATCATCGGGCCGCCGGCTTTGATGGTCACGTCGCCGTCCATGACGCCGCCGCAGTAGTCGACCAGCTCGCTTGCCGCCGTGCCGATACGCACGATGAAGTTACCGGGGTGGGGGATGTACGGGCCGGTGACGGTGGTCACGCGCTCGACAAGCGGCATACCCGTTTTCAGCACGTCGGCGATCGCCTTGACCGTGCTGACGTTGGAAACGACCGCGCCGACGTCGGCGGGCAGTTTGCCGCTCGGGACCATGCGGCCGAGCACGCGCTGAATGAGCATTTTTTCGCCGCCCTGCGGGTACTTCGTTTTGGCGACGCAGACCTCGATGCCTTCCTCGTTTGC
The DNA here is from genome assembly GCA_964408545.1 of uncultured Oscillospiraceae bacterium. Taxonomy (GTDB): domain Bacteria; phylum Bacillota; class Clostridia; order Oscillospirales; family Oscillospiraceae; genus Faecousia. The sequence continues at coordinate 2,756 of CAYOZT010000073.1, forward strand.
GACTTTTTCCTGCATGAGGGCGATCGCGTCGGGCTTGTTGTCCTCAATGACGATGACGCCGCGCTTGGTGTCCACCGCCTTCATTTCCGCCTTCAAACCGTAGATGATGTCGTCGGCGAACTCGAGAAGGACATGGTGGTCGGCGGTCAGCATCGGCTCACACTCGCAGGCATTGACGAGAACGGCGTCGATGGGCTTGCCGGGATTGAGTTTGACGTAGGTCGGGAAGCCCGCACCGCCCATGCCGACGATACCGGCGTTTTTGACGATGTCGATGATCTCGGCGGGGGTCAGCTCGTCGAGCGGCTTGGCCGGACGGACGGACTCGTCCGGCGTGTCGAGAAAGTCGTTCTCGACCACGATGGCGGGGCAGGTGCCGCGGTTGGCGTGGGGACGATCCTCGATGGCGATGACCGTGCCGCTGACACTGCTGTGCACCGGCGCGGAGATGAAGCCCGAAGCCTCGGCGATCTTCTGACCGACCTTGACCTTGTCGCCGACGGCGACGATGGCGGTCGCGGGCGCGCCCAGATGCATCGAAAGCGGGAACACGGCCGTTTGGGGGGCGGGGAAGCGGATGAGGCCGAGCGCCTCGGTGGCCTCCTTGCCTTCGACGGGGTGGACACCGCCGTAGTAGCCGGCGAAGCGGCTGCCGCGGATCGCATCGACGTATTCGCGCACGGCCTTGACGTTCACCTTGGAATAGTCACGCAGCTGCACGGGCTGCGATTTGAACTCGTCGAGCCGTCCCTGTTCTTCCAGACGCGCTTGGATCTTCGCCCATGCGCAGTCCTTGTTGGGATCGACCTCGCATTTGCCGTTCTTTGCGCCGCCGCATTGACCGTTGACGAGGCTCTTGGAGCAGTCGACGATCGGGCAGATGCCGCCCGTGATGTTCAGGTAGCACTGCGCGCAGGCGTCGCAGGCCTTTTTCGTCAGTGCCATGCCGTGATGGCCGGTGTAGTTGAGAGAATTTGCCGCCGCGTAGACGGGAATGTCGAGCAGCGAGGCGACGGTCTGCACGCCCAGACCGCAGGAAATGACGAATACGCACGCCGTTCCTTCGGGGATCATGGACTGCAGCTTCTTTTGCGTCAGCGTCTTGTTGCACAGAAAATCGATGTTGCCGGAGCCGGTCACGTGCTTTCCCTGCTCGACGGCGAAGCGAACGAACTCGGCGCACTCGGGCTCCTCGGTCGTTTCAAACTCCTTGAAGCATTTGTTGCACGCCAGCACAAAAAGGTCGTCTGCGCCCTGCAGGACGGCGGCGAGCTCTTCGGCGGGCTTCAGCTGAAACTTGGTATAGTTTTCCAATTTCGCACCTTCCTTATGAAATGGATTTGCTTCGATCTACGCCCCGACCTGCCCCCCAAAAGACAGCAAAGAGCATAAATCTACAATTTACACCTCCCAGTATAGCACATTCGGCGTCGATAAGCTAGTACAAAAATCAAATCTTTCCCGAAAAAAGCAAAATTTTTGCGCGCGTTTTTTTCGCCCGCCGAAAAACGGAAAAAAACGGCTTGCTTTTTCCCGACGGACAGGCTATAATGCCTATGTAAAACATAGGAAAAGAGGAAAAAAGCTGTGTATCCTGCCATTATTCTGTTCGTCATCACGTATGTGCTGATGCTGATCTTCGGCAAATTCCGCCCGTACATCGCGCTGGCTTCCGGCGTTATTTTTATTGTGACGGGAATGCTGCCTGTCACGCAGGCGTGGGGCGCGCTGGACTTTAACGTCCTTTTGATGATCGCCGGCACCATGGGACTCGTCGCGCTGTTCATCGACAGCAAAATGCCCGCGCTGCTGGCCGATCTTATCATGGAAAAAGTGCCTAATATCCAAATGGCCGCCGTCGCGCTGAGCCTGTTCGCGGGGCTGATCTCGGCATTCGTCGACAATGTCGCCACGGTGCTGATGGTCGCGCCCGTCGCGCTGGAGATCTGCCGCAAACTCAAGACCAATCCCGTTCCCTTCATCATCGGCATTGCCGTGTCCTCGAATTTGCAGGGCGCGGCCACGCTCGTGGGCGATACCACCGCCATCATGCTCGGCTCGGAGCTGAACATGAGCTTCATGGATTTCTTCTGGTACCACGGGAAGCCCTCCATTTTCTTCGCCGTGGAGCTCGGCGCGGTGCTTTCGGCGCTGATCTTGGCATTTTTGTTCCGCCGCGAAAAATCGCCCATCCCCAAGACCACGCAGCGCACGCAGGTGACGGATTATGTCCCGACGGTGCTGCTCGTCGGCGTCGTCGCGCTGTTGGCCGCCATCTCCTTCGCGCCCGAGAGCTGGCATTTGCCCGATGAGATCAACGGCATGAGCTGCTTTGCGGTCATGATCGTGGGCATTTTGTATAATTTCTGCCGCAAAAAGAACCTCAAGGCGATCACCGAGCCGCTCGCCGCCATCGATTTTGAGACGCTGGGACTGCTGACGGGACTGTTTTTGATGATCGGCGGCATCAGCCACGAGGGCGTCATCGACGCTGCGGCGGAGCTGCTGGCCAAGGCGGGCGGAAGCAATGTGTTCCTGCTGTATACGGTCATTGTGTGGGCGTCGGTGCTCATTTCGGCGTTTATCGACAATATCCCCTACGTCGCGACCATGCTGCCCGTCATCGGCGGACTTTCCGCGAACCTCGGCATCGATCCGACGCCGCTGTATTTCGGCCTGCTTTCCGGCGCGACGCTCGGCGGCAACTGCACGCCCATCGGCGCCTCGGCCAATATCACGGGTATCGGCATTTTGCGCAAGGAAGGCTACGAAGTGAAAAATTCCGACTTTTTCCGCATCGGCATCCCATTCACCATCGCCGCCATCATCCCCGCGTATATCTACATCTGGCTCGTGTACGGGATTTGAAACAGCTTCCATACATCGAAATCGGGATCGGGCACCGCGCCCGACCCCGATTTTTGTGCGATTTGTAAATGCGTCGACGCCCGCTTTGACGGGAGCCGTTAAAACTCGATGAAGAAATGGAATTTGCTGTGCTGCTCGCGATCGATCTGCTTTGACATACTGCCCGTCCCGTGGAAAACGCCGTAATTATCAACGGCAGTATCGATGGCGACTGCTACCTTTTTTGACATGGAAAAAGACGAAGAAGAGGATAATGTCAAATCTCGATTTTGCGGGCATTCTCCTGCGCAGCACATATCGATCAGACGCTTGAGCGTATCCTCGTGAGCAAACCATTTCAGCTCGGGGCGTTTCGGAGAACGAACGCCTTGAAAATTGGTGATCAGTGCCCCATCTTGACGGCGATAGCTGCTTTGCGACGATTGCTGCGATCTTGTTTCCGAGCCGGACACGCCGCCGCCCGCGGTGTGTACATCCGTTTCACTGCATTGCTCCTCTTTATCGACAGAAGAAGTCGATATGGCAATGCTGCAGCGCTTTGCGCCGAGCGAAAAAGCGATATGTTCCAATTCGGCGATCATTTCTTCGCGTATTTTCTCAAAAAATCTGTCGGTACGAATATAGCGGGAACGGGAAATATCATCGGTGTAATATACGCTGTCACAAGTGGCATTCGGGATGAAGTGAATGCCGGAGTTCTGCACTGCCTCATCATAGAGGTACAAAACTTCTACATCCTTCACTTTTCCCGTCCAACCGATCGCGCCTTCGCAAAGCTTGATCTCTCGGCGAACGGCGTCATCCACGATGATGATCACATTGGGCAGATGGTAGTCCGTACTTTGAAACTGCTCGGGGAACAAAGGATTGAGCTTTTTGAGTTGACGGGAACGACTTGCGGCTCCGGCTTTTTTCAGCACCGTCGTCGCGGCGGACTTTACCCCCGCTGCCGTCTTTTTGCTGAAATCGGCGGTTTTCTGCAGCGCGTCGGAGATGGCGTCTGAGGTCTTTTTCTTGTCGGATTCGGTTTTCATGATGATGCCCCTTTCGTGTTTTGTCTATCGAAGAATGTGTAAATTTCGCGAAGAACGATGGTTCATCCCTTTTGATTGTCATACGGCAAAATAAAAAGTGTGCAGCCGGAGCTGCACACCGAAAAATGCACGGCCCCATTTGCTGCGACACAAACTTCCACTCCCTCGATAGGTATGCGAAAACGGGCATGCATTTTTACCGAAAAAATACACACCTATCGAAGAATGTATGCAGTTTGTGTCGCAGAAACACTATATCATATTTTCTTCCAAAAATAAAGTCAAAAAATACATTTTTTAGAATTTCCGAAGTTAATTCCGTATCGGAGGACACCGCGGGAATTTTTTCTTGAAACTTGCTGAAAAAAGTACTTGACAAATGGCAAACGGATGGCTATAATAAGCGTGTTCTGTTTGAGCCGCCGGTATAGCTCAGTTGGTAGAGCAGCTGATTTGTAATCAGCAGGTCGGGGGTTCGAGTCCGTCTACCGGCTCCAAGCAAACACTGCGCTCACGGAATCAAGTTCATATGGGGGAGTTCCCGAGTGGCCAAAGGGGACAGACTGTAAATCTGCT
>CAYOZT010000074.1:0-7229 GCA_964408545.1 uncultured Oscillospiraceae bacterium
ACTTGCGTTTTGCCATTGACGGGCTGTGCGGTCGTCGAACGGGGCGGCGGGGACGTGTCCCCGCCCTACCGCGCATCGCCGTGGGGCGGGCAAGCGGACCGTCGGGGACGCCGGTCCCTACCGCGCGTCGCCGTGGGGAATTTGTGCTTTCGGCGCGGCGGCGTAAAAAGTCGTGTCATCCTGAGCGAGCGCAGCGAGTCGAAGGATCCGTTCCTTTTCGCGCCGAACGGCGCGGCGGGCGGACAGAGGCGTCCGCCCGTACCGGGAACGTTGCAATTGGACCGTCGGGGGCGCCGGTCCCTAGCGGGGCGGTTTTGCGGGTGGACAGCGAAAAACTATTGTTCGGGCGCGAAATAGCGCGCGGTTTCGGCTGCAATAACGCAGCACAGCTTTTTCTGGTACTGCGCCGTGCGCAGGCGTGCCTCTTCCTCGGGGTTCGACAAAAATCCGCATTCGACCAAAACCGCGGGACAGCTTACGTGCTCCATCAAATAGATCTTCTCCGCGCGCTTACTCTTTCGATTGCTGCCCGAATTGACCGTCGCGACGAAGGCCGATTGCATCGCCTCGGCAAGCGCCCTCGCCTCCCCCGCCGCATTATAAAACACCTGCGCGCCGCTGTAGCGGCAGTCTGCGAACAGATTCTGGTGGATGGAAATGAGCAGGGCGTTCGGCGTTTCGTTGACGAGTCGGACGCGGTTTTTCAGGTCGGATACCTTTTTCGCGGCGATGCTCGCGCCCTCGGTGTAAACGGAAATATCCTTTGTGCGGATCATTTTCGTTTCAAAGCCCAAAAGGTGCATCAAATCGTCCAGCCGCAGCGCGATCTCGAGATTGATACCGCTCTCGGCAACGCCCGAACACGACACCGCGCCGCCGTCCTCACCGCCATGCCCCGCATCGATGACGATCACGTGCGTGCGCACGATCGGCGCGTCCTCGGCAAGCACCGTCACGACATGGCTACCAAGCGCCGTCGCGCCGAACAGCAGCACCGCCGCGAGCAAATACAACGGCCAAAAACGCCGCAAATACACTTTCATTTTTCCACCCCCGCAAAGTATATGCCTTCCCGAAAAGAATTTGCGTGACAAGCACGGCTATCTGTGATAAAATAGAAAAAAACCACGGAGGACGCCTATGTTTTACAAAAATGCGCGGCTGTTTACCGCCGATTTTCGCTTTGTGCACGCTTCCTTTGAGGTGAAGGACGGAAAATTCGGTCGGATCCTGCCCGCGGCCGACATTGCGGACGCGGTCGATCTGCACGGCGCGACCGTCATTCCCGGGCTCGTGGACATTCACTGCCACGGCGCATTCGGGCACGATTTTTCCGACGGCGACGCCGCGGGGCTGCAAAAAACGGCGGATTTTTTGCTGCAAAACGGCGTGACCTCCTTCGCGCCGACCTCCATGAGCCTGCCGTACGACACGTTGCAGCGTGCTTTCGAAAGCGGGAGGCAACTTCACGTTGCGCAACTGCAGGTTGCGCCCCCGCATGGCAGCCGCATCCGCGCCATCCACATGGAAGGCCCCTTCCTTTCGCGCGAAAAATGTGGTGCGCAGGATCCTGCGCACCTCAAAAGTCCCGATTTTTCGGCGTTTCGCCGCCTCTATGACGCCTGCGGCGGTCTGATCGGCATCGTCGATGTTGCGCCGGAGCTACCCGGCGCGGAAGCGTTTGCCGCGCAGGCGAGCGAGCTTTGCACCGTGTCCGTCGCGCATACTGCGGCCGATTACGAATGCGCAAAGCGCGTTTTCGGTGCGGGCGCGCGGCAGTTAACGCATCTTTTCAACGCGATGACGCCCATTGCGCATCGCGCCCCCGGCGTGATCCCCGCCGCGTTGGAAAACGCGGCCGTGCGCGCCGAGCTCATCTGCGACGGATACCATGTCCACCCTGCCGCCGCGCGGCTCGCCTTCTCCCTCTTCGGTGCCGAGCGCATGATCCTCATTTCCGACGCGGGACGCTGCTGCGGGATGTCGGACGGCACGGTCTTTACCCTCGGCGGGCAAAAAGCACGGCTCGACGGCGGCGTCGCGCGCCTTGCGGACGGCACCATCGCCTGCTCCGCCGCGACGCTTTTCCAATGTCTGCGCAACGCGATCGACTGGGGCATTCCCGAGGAGGCCGCCGTCCGCGCGGCGACCTATAATCCCGCCTGCGCCATTCGCGCGCAAGCGCGCATCGGCTCCGTTGCCGACGGCATGGAGGCGGATTTTCTCGTCTGCGACCGCAATTACGCCCTGCTGCAGGTTTTCCAAGGCGGCGTCAGGGTCGAAGGCTAAGGGATCGGGATCAGGAGCATTTGCCCCTGCTCCGGCTCCTGCGCCAAGCTGTTTGCTTTTCGGATGTCCTCGACCGTCGAGCCGTTTTCCTTTGCCAGCTCCCACAGCGACTGCGCATCCATTCTGCGCAGGATCAGCGAAGGGCGATCCTCGTCCGCCGCCTCTTTTTCGCCGATCGAAATGGCCGTGAGCATGGGGATGCTCTGCGTCGAAACGGTCTGCAGACCGATCTGCAGTTGTGCAAGCGTACCGTCCTCGGCGCTCGCAACGCTGCGCAAAATACTGTGCAACTGCGCATCCGCCGCGACGGGCAGGGAGAGTTCTTCCGCCAAGTTTTCGACGCTCGACTGCAGCTCGCCCAACGCATCCTCGTAAAGCATTTGGAACGCGCCGCCGACGCTCACGTGCACCTCCTCTCCCTCGCGGTACTGTGTCGGATGCGACGGAAGGAAGGTCACGTCGAGCAGTTTCCCCTCGCACGCGCCGCACACGAGAGGCACGTCCTCCGTGCGATCGTCCAGCTGCATGGGAAGCGCCAAGTCCTGCGTGCTCAGCTGCACCGCGTGCATTGGAAAATACGCATCCTCCGTAATCTGCAGAAGCGTCCGTTCCCAAACGAGGTACTGCGCATTCAAACCGTAGCGGATATGCACGCCGTCCTCGCTGAGTTCCGTTTCGAGCGAAGAAAGGGCGACCATGGTATCCGCATCGGCCTCTTTGTCGTACTCGCGGTCGAGCTGCACGAACTGCGCGAAGGGAACATACTGCCTTGCGGCGTGTATTTCGCCGTCGTCGCCGAGGTAAACGCAATGCACCTGTCCCTGCCCACGCAGCACGAGGCGGTCTGCGGCAATGCTTTGCTCGTTCAGCTGCAGCGTCATCTCCGATGCAAACAATTCTTTTACGCCGTCGAGCTTCAGATCGTCCTCCAGTTCGAACAGCTTTTCCCCCGCCTCGCGCGGCAAAAGTGCGGGATATGTTTTTTGCAGCAGTTGCAAACCTTCCGGCACCTCCTCGGGGAGGGAGATCGGTTCATCCGTCGGCTCGAACACCTCCGCCAGCACGCTGACCGACGCACGCACCATGATCTTGCGCGCCGAAAGCATCCGCGCATCGATGCTTTGCAGCAGGCACTGACAGCGCATCGTCCCCTCGCGCTGCATTTTCGGCAGATTCCATGTCAGTCGGAACGGGATCCAAACCTCCACGCTTCCGGGCGACGAGCCGTCCTCGGGCAGGTACAATACGCTCGCGCTCACGCCGCCCGCGGCGCTCATGCTTTCGCCGCGCCGCTCCTTGCTGCGCAGGACACATTGCCCTCGGCTGCAGACCACCCGTGCGATGTCGGGCATTTCCTCCGAAAGACGTATTTCCTGCGTCTGTTCCGTGTTTTGAACCTGCCGCAGTAGCGTTTTGAGATACGGGCAGGGTTTTTGTGTCCACTCCATTGCATCCACTCCTTTTTGCTGTAGTACATTTTATTCACGGGCGGACAAGTTTATGTCCTTTATTTTTTCTGCACGATCAATACGCCCGCAGCCAAAAGTCCCACGGCCAGTAAGCCGCAGAAAAACGCCGACTCGAACAGTCCCGCCGCGAGCATCCCCAGCCCGAAGCCCATCAGCGCCACTCCCAAAAGCTGATTTCTCCTGCACATAGCTTCACCCCCGCGATCCCGAACGCCGCATGATCCCACTTTGTTTTTTCCGCATGGTATGCGGTACCGTCAGCACAGGCGGAAGGAGCGAAACAGCGCATCCCATTCCTGCGTCAGCGCGCCCGCATCCCGCGCCGCCGCGACGGTATACAGGCAGTAGTGATAGTTGCCGTCGTCGAGCAGTGCCGCACGGCAGAGAACATCCGTTCCCTCCCCCGCCGCCGTCCATACCCATTCGTAGCGGCTGCAGCCGTCCGCGCTGCTTTGCATGAGCGTCAGCTTGTCGGGCGAAAAGCCGCTGATCGCGCGCACCGACCGCGAAAGATCACCCGATGAAAGCGTTTGCAGCATCAGCGTGTAGCCCTCGCAGTCGTACATCGTATCCCCGCCGTTGGAAAACACCTCTTTCGATGCCGAGCTCGGCAGGCTCAGCGTCACCTTGCCCAAAGCCGCCTGCTCGCTGCGTTCATGTGCTACATTCCCCAGCGTTTCGAATGTTTCCGTCGCAGAGCAGCCGACCAAGGCCGCACACATCAGCACGATCGCACAGATCCTCTTCATTTTCTACCTCCCGAAAGGAAAAATTGACCATGAAAATCCTCATCATCTACCTCGTTATAATCAATGCACTGACTTTCCTGCTTATGCTCATCGACAAGCAAAAAGCGAAGAAAAATCGTTGGCGCATCCGCGAAAGCACCCTGCTCGGGTGCAGCTTCATCGGCGGCAGCGTCGGAGGGATGCTCGGTATGTACCTGCTGCGGCATAAGACACTGCATAAGCGCTTTGCCATCGGCATCCCGCTTATGTTCGTTGCCCATCTTGTCGCACTGTACCTGCTCTGGCCGTATCTGCACTGAGCCGAAAAAGCTCCCTTTTGACGCAAATTTCCCCGCAAAAGCAGAAATCGCGATCTGCTTTTGCGGGGAAATGTTTTTCGTTTGCCTACGGACTTTCCGATTTGCGGAATTGATTATGCCATTTTTTGCATGGCGGCGTAGGATGCTTCCAGCTGCGCGATGAGGTCCTTGTTTTTCTGCGCTTTTTCGCGTTCGGCGTTGACGACGGACGCGGGCGCTCGGGAGACGAAGCCCTCGTTATTGAGCTTTCCTTCGAGGGATGCTTGGAATTTACGCGCTTTTTCCAGTTCCTTGCCGATACGCTCGAGCTCCTTGGCCACATCCACCAGCTGTCCCATGGGGATATAGAGTTTGGCATCTGCGGTCGTACAGGTGAGCATACCGTCGAGATTTTCGGGCTCTTTTTCGAGAATGGTCACGCTGTCGGCATAGGCAAGGCGCAGCATGAAGCCCTCGCCCTCGATGAAGACCTTCGGATCGTTTGCCAGCACATACAGCGCTGCCTTTTTGCTCGGCGGCACGTTCATTTCGGTGCGGCGGTTGCGGATGGAGCGGATGGCTTCCATGACGGACTCCATGGCGTTTTCCTCCGCCTTGAAATTCAGCGCTTCACAGTGTGTCGGCCACTGCGCGACGATCAGCGCCTCGCCCTCGTGCGGCAGGCTCTGCCAAATTTCCTCCGTAATGAAGGGCATGAACGGATGCAGCAGACGCAGCGTCCGCTCGAGCACATACACCAGAACATTCAGCGCGGTCTGCTTGCGCGCCGCGTCCTCGGAATACAGTCTTGCCTTCGTCAGCTCGATATACCAGTCGCAATACGTGTCCCATACGAAATCGTAGATCTTCTGCACGGCCACGCCCAGCTCGTACTTATCGAGATTTTCCGTGACCTCGGCGATGAGCGTATTGAGCTTGGAGAGCACCCACTTGTCGGCGATCTCGAGCTGCTCGGGCGCGGGAAGCGGACGCACGGCGCCTTCCGTCAAATTCATCATGACGTAGCGGCTGGCATTCCAAAGCTTGTTGGCGAAGTTGCGCATCGCCTCGCAGCGCTCGACGAAGAAGCGCATATCGTTTCCGGGAGAATTGCCCGTGACCATATTCATGCGCAGCGCGTCGCAGCCGTATTGATCGATCATTTCCAGCGGGTCAATGCCGTTTCCGAGCGATTTGGACATTTTTCTGCCCTGATTATCGCGCACGAGGCCGTGAATGAGCACGGTGTGGAAAGGCGTCTGCCCCGTGTGCTCGCAGCCGGAGAAGATCATTCTGGCCACCCAGAAGAAAATGATGTCATAGCCCGTCACGAGCACGCTCGTGGGATAGAATTTCTTCAGATCGGCGGTATCGTCCGGCCAGCCGAGCGTCTCAAACGGCCAAAGTGCGGACGAGAACCATGTGTCGAGCACGTCCTCCTCGCGCGTGATATGCTCGCTGCCGCATTTTTCGCATTTGCGGGCATCCTCACGTGAAACGGTGATGTGGCCGCAATCGGCGCAGGTCCACGCGGGGATCTGATGTCCCCACCAGAGCTGACGGGAAATGCACCAGTCGCGCACATTTTCCATCCAGTTCATATAGGTCTTGGAGAAACGCTCGGGCACGAACTTCGTTTCGCCGTTTTTCACGACCTCGATGGCCTTTTCGGCCAGCGGTTTCATCTTGACGAACCACTGCGCGGAGATGATCGGCTCGACATCGTTGTGGCAGCGATAGCAAGTGCCGACATTGTGCGAGTAATCGTCGATCTTGACAAGATAACCGCCCTGCTCGAGATCGGCGACGATCTGCTTTCTCGCCTCGTAACGGTCGAGACCCTCGTATTTTCCGCCGAATTCGTTGACGCGACCGTTGTCGTCGAGCACGCGGATGATCTCCAGATTGTGCCGCAGGCCGACCTCAAAGTCGTTCGGATCGTGCGCGGGCGTCATTTTGACGCAGCCCGTGCCGAATTCCATTTCGGCGTAATCGTCGGCGACGATGGGAATTTCCTTATTGACCAAGGGCAAAATGACCTTTTTACCGATGAAGCTCTTGTAACGTTCGTCGTTCGGGTTGACACAGACGCCGCTGTCGCCGAGCATGGTCTCGGGGCGGGTGGTCGCGACGATCACTTCGCCGCTGCCGTCGGCCAGCGGATAGCGGATGTGCCACAAATGGCCGGGCTTGTCGACATATTCGACCTCGGCATCGGACAGTGCCGTCACGCAGTGCGGGCACCAGTTGATGATGCGGCTGCCTTTGTAGATCAGTCCCTTTTCGTACAGCGAAACGAACACCTCACGCACGGCCTTGGAGCAGCCTTCGTCCATGGTAAAGCGCGCTCTGTCCCAGTCGCAGGACGCGCCGAGCTTCTTCTGCTGCTCGACGATGCGGTTGCCGTACTTGTGTTTCCAGTCCCACACGCGCTCGAGGAACTT
>CAYOZT010000075.1:0-6774 GCA_964408545.1 uncultured Oscillospiraceae bacterium
CCTTGCACAACTGTGTATCATGTTACTCTTGACATATATCCCCGCCCTACCGCGCGTCGCCGTGGGGTGGGCGGACGCCTCTATCCGCCCGCCGAAAATCGTAGGGGACGACGCCCTCGGCGTCCCGCATGAAAATGTCCGTTCACGCGATAGGGGCGGACGCCTCTGTCCGCCCGAAAAACCATAAATTTGTCCCTTCGAACGAGCGATAGCGAGTCTAGAAATCTACTTTTTGACGGGACATTTTTGCAAACCAAGGGAATAGATCCTTCGACTCGCTTCGCTCGCTCAGGATGACATGACTTTACTTTTGGCTATTAGACCGGCTGTGCAGTCGTCGAACGGGGGCGGCGGGGATATATCCCCGCCCTACTGCGCGTCGCCGTGCGGTTTTGCGCCGCGGTCGCGCAAAAAATATACAAAAATCCATAAACTTAATACTTTTTTAATATTTGACGCTTTCTTTTTTCAAATATTCCCTTTATGATGGTCAGTAGAAAACGCATTGAAGGTTTTTCTCTCTTTTCTCTTTTTCTTTTTCATTTTTTCCTCTCCTCTTTTCTTTTTTTGCAGGCAAGATCCGCAGAATTCTCCGCTGCGGATCTTGCATTTTTTGTCCAAAAAAAGCCACCGGCGCACCCGGTGGTTTTTATCGCATTCTTTTTTCGATCGTGGCGGCGGACAGGGGACTCAGGTAAACGCGGATGAGCCCGAATTCGCTCGTCAGCAGGAAGGATTTCGGCAGCTCGTCGCAGGGAACGACCATGCCTTCCTTTTCCGCCTTTTCGAGAAATTCGCGCGTGCGCAAAGAGGTCGAAGTATTGTCCAGATCGAAAATACCCAGCACCGCCTGTTGTCGCACCGTAAAATCACCGCCGATGGATAAATACATAAGATCCCTCCGAATTCATTTTTTGCGGGGCGTCGAAGGCGCCGCCCCCTACGCGGACATACCGTATCGGCGGGCGGACAGAGGCGTCCGCCCGAAAAAAACGCAAGTTTGTCATTTCGAGCGAGCGGCAGCGAGTCGAGAAATCTACTTTTTAACGGGACATTTTTTGAAAAATCGGGGGATAGATCCTTCGACTCGCTTCGCTCGCTCAGGATGACATATTTTGACATTTTGCCTTTGTCCGACCGTGCAATCGTCGAACGGGGGCGGCGGGGACGTGTCCCCGCCCTACCACGCGTCGCCGTGGGGTGGAACGCGGACCGTCGAGGACGCCGGTCCCTACGCGAGGGTAACGAAAAACACCGTGTCATCGAAGAGCGAGCGACAGCGAGTCGAAGGATCCGTTCCTTTTCGCGCCGATCGATCGTTATTTGAGCATTTTCCACTGCGCGACGGCCAGCTCGTCGCAGCGGTTGTTTTTCGGGTTTTCGGCGTGGCCTTTGATCCAGTGGTAATGCATTTCGTGCACGGCGGTCAGCGCGAGCAGCTGCTCCCATAAATCGGGGTTGAGCGCGGGCTTTTTGTCGGATTTGATCCAGCCGCGCTTTTGCCACGAGGCCGCCCAGCCCTTTTGCAGGCCGTCGATGACATATTTCGAGTCGGAATACAATTCCACCACGCAGGGCTCTTTCAGAGCCTGCAATCCGCGGATCACCGCCAGCAGCTCCATGCGATTGTTGGTGGTGTTTTTTTCGCCGCCGGACATCTCGCGCTCGTGCTCCCGATAGGCCAAGATCGCGCCCCAGCCGCCCGGACCGGGATTTCCCGAGCAGGCGCCGTCGGTATAGAGCGTTACGGTCTTCATGCCTCGTCCTGCTCCGTTTCGACGCGCTCGACCGATACCACCTGATTGCCCTGCTCGATGCGCATGACGATCACGCCCTGCACGTCGCGCTTGTAGACATTGATCGACGACGCGGGGATGCGGATGATGACGCCGCCGTTTTCGATGAGCATGACGTCATCGTCCTCGCCGACGACGCGGCAGCCCGCGACAAGCCCCGTCTTTTCGGTGATATTGTAGTTTTTCAGACCCTTGCCGCCACGGCTCTGGGCACTCTTTTCGCCGTTGGCGCCCGTGCGCAGGTACTCGGAAAGCTCCGTGCGCTTGCCGTAGCCGCGCTCGGTGACGGTCAAGAGGGTCTTGCCCTGCTCGGCCTTTTCCGCGCCGATGACGATATCGCCCTCGCCCAGCGTGATACCGCGCACGCCCATGGCGTCTCTGCCCATGGAGCGCACATCGTTTTCGTTGAAGCAGATGGCCATGCCGCCGCGGGTGGCGAGGATGATATTATCGTCGCCGTTCGTGCGGATGACGTTGATGAGCTGGTCGCCCTCGTCGAGTGTGATGGCGCGGATACCGCCTTTGCGATTGGTCTTGAGTGCGACGAAGGGAATGCGCTTGACCGTGCCCTGCCGCGTGACCATCATCAAATACTCATGGTCGTCAAATTCGCGCGTGATGACCATGGCCGTGACGTTCTCGCCCTGCTCGAGCGGCAAAATATTGATCATCGCCGTGCCGCGCGCGGTGCGTCCGGCCTCGGGGATCTGATAGCCCTTGCGATGGTGGACACGACCGCGGTCGGTGAAGAAGAGGATATGATCGTGCGTCGAGGCGATATTCAGGCTCTTGACAAAATCCTCCTGCTTGAGGTTCTGCGCATTGACGCCGCGGCCGCCGCGGCTCTGGGTGCGGTAGGTGTCGGCCGGCATACGCTTGACATAGCCCTGATTGGAGATGGTGAAAACGCAGTTTTCCTCCTCGATGAGATCTTCGATGTCGATCTCGTCCTCCACATCCTGAATTTCGGTGTAGCGCTCGTCGCCGTACTTGTCGCGGATGGCGATGAGCTCCTCTTTGAGGATGTTCTTGACCAGCTGTGGGTCGGCGAGGACGGCGCGCAGATACGCGATTTTTTCCTGAAGCTCTTTATACTCGGCTTCGAGTTTCTCGCGGTCAAGCCCCTGCAGCGCCTTCAGGCGCATATCGAGGATCGCCTGCGCCTGCACATCGGACAGGCCGAAGCGTTTCATGAGGTTTTCCTTGGCGTCGTCATAGGACGAACGGATGATACGGATGACCTCGTCGATATTGTCCTGCGCGATGAGCAGACCTTCGAGCAGATGTGCGCGCTCGAGCGCCTTTTTCAGGTCGTACTCGGTGCGGCGGTAGATGACCTGCTCTTGGAAGGTCAGATATTCGTCCAGACATTCGCGCAGCGTCAGCACCTTCGGCTGCGTCTGGTCATGCACCAGCGCGAGCATATTGATGGCGAAGGTGGTCTGCAGCTGTGTCTGGGTAAAGAGTTTATTGAGGACGATCTGCGGATTTGCATCGCGCTTGAGCTCAATGACGATGCGCATACCGTTGCGGTCGGACTCGTCGCGGATGTCGGAAATTCCCTCGAGCCGCTTTTCGTTGACCTGATCGGCCATATTTTTGATGAGCATCCGCTTGTTGACCTGATACGGAAGCTCCGTGATGATGATGCGCGTGCGATCTTGGCCGAATTCCTCGAAATGGTGGCGCGCGCGCAGCGTCAGACGTCCCTTGCCCGTGGCGTAGGCGGCGCGGATGCCGCTGCGCCCCATGATGATGGCGCGGGTGGGAAAATCGGGTCCGGTGATATGCTGCATGAGGTCGGCCAGCGTCGCCTCGGGATCGTCGAGCACGCAGATGCAGGCGTTGATGACCTCGGTGAGGTTGTGCGGCGGGATATTCGTCGCCATGCCGACGGCGATGCCCGACGAGCCGTTGACCAGCAGGTTCGGGAAGCGCGAGGGCAGCACGCGGGGCTCTTTTCTCGTTTCGTCGAAGTTCGGATCCCAGTCGACGGTGTCCTTTTCGATGTCGCGCAGCATTTCGTTGGCGATCTTGGACATTCTGGCCTCGGTGTAACGGTAGGCCGCGGGGGGATCGCCGTCGACCGAGCCGAAGTTGCCGTGGCCGTCGACGAGCATATAGCGCATGGAGAAATCCTGTGCAAGGCGCACGAGCGCATCGTACACGGAAGCATCGCCGTGGGGGTGATAGCGTCCCAAAACGTCGCCGACGCAGGTCGCGGATTTGCGCAGCGGCCGATCGTAGGTCAGATTATCCTCGTACATGGCGTAGAGGATGCGCCGATGCACGGGCTTGAGGCCGTCGCGCGCGTCGGGCAGCGCACGCCCGACGATGACGGACATGGCATACTCGATGTAGCTGGTCTTCATTTCGTGGACAAGCTCGGACTCCACGATCGCCTGATCGGGGTACATGATGTCCTCGGGCTTGTAGTCTTTCTTGTGTTGTGCCAAAAGAATTTCCTCCTTTTGTTATTTCCGCGGGGATGGATTCCATCCTTTACAGTAGGGCGGGGACATGTCCCCGCCGCAACTCGACGGTTTTTGAGTGCTTGGTTGAATGGTAAAACGCTCGAATCGGATACGTCCCCGTATTGGCACACCATGTCGGTCGGTGCACTATACGACCGACTACTCGACCGTCTCACCGTGGCGGCGGGGACGTGTCCCCGCCCTACTGTAACGAAGGAAGAACACATTTCGTCAATAGTCCAAATTCTGCGCGAATTTGGCGTTGGTTTCGATATACTCTCTTCTCGGCTCGACCTTTTCGCCCATCAAAAGGGTAAAAATACCGTCGGCCTTGGCGGCGTCTTCCATGGTGATGCGCTTGAGGGTACGCTTTTCGGGATCCATGGTCGTTTCCCACAGCTCGTGCGGATCCATTTCGCCCAAGCCTTTATTTCTCGAAATATCGACCTTGGCGTTCGGATTGTCGCCGCGCAGCTCGGCGCTGATGCGGTCGCGCTCGGCGTCGGAGAAAGCATAGCGCGTATTTTTGCCGCGCACGAGTTTGTAAAGCGGCGGCATGGCCGCGTACACATAGCCCTGCTCCAGCAGCGGACGCATGAAGCGGAAGAAGAATGTCAACAGCAGCGTGCGGATATGCGAGCCGTCGACATCCGCATCGGCCATGATGATGACTTTGTGGTAGCGCAGCTTGCTGACGTCGAATTCCTCGCCGATGCTCGCGCCCAGCGCGGTGATGACGGGCTGGAGCTTGTCATTGTCGATGACCTTGTCCTCGCGCGCTTTTTCGACGTTGAGCATTTTTCCCCACAGCGGCAAGATCGCCTGAAAACGCGAATCGCGTCCCTGCGTGGCGGAGCCGCCGGCGGAGTCACCCTCGACGATGTAGATCTCCGTCAGGGCAGGATCGCTCTCGTTGCAGTCGCGAAGCTTGTCGGGCATGGCCGCGCCGCCGAGCGCGGATTTGCGGCGGATGGACTCGCGCGCCTTGCGTGCGGCCTCGCGCGCACGGTTGGCCATCATGGCCTTGTCGAGCACGATCTTCGCCGTCTGCGGATGCTCCTCGAAATAAACGGCCAGCTGCTCGGATACGATCTGATCGACCAGCGTGCGGATATAGGCATTGCCGAGCTTGGCCTTGGTCTGACCTTCGAACTGCGCATCGGTGAGCTTGACGGAGATGACGGCAGTGATACCCTCGCGGCAGTCCTCGCCCGAGACCTTGTCGTCGCCCTTGATGACGCCGACTTTCGTGCCGTAGTTGTTGAGCACGCGCGTCAAGGCGGATTTGAAGCCCGTTTCGTGCATACCGCCCTCGGGCGTGCGCACGTCGTTGGCAAAGGAGAGCATCGTCTCGTTGTAGCCGTCGGTGTAGGCCAGCGCGATCTCGGCCGAAGCGTCGCCCTTGGCGCCGCTCATGTAGATCACGTCTTGGTGGATGGCGGTCTTGTTGCGGTTTTGCCACGTGACGAACTCACGGATGCCGCCTTCATAGCACATCGTGTCGGAAACGGGCGCCTCGTCCGGGCGATCGTCGGTGATGGTGATAGTTAGCCCCGCGTTGAGGAAAGCCTCCTCGCGCATACGCTCGTGCAAGACGGAATAATCGTACTCGAGCGTGTCGAACATCTCGGGATCCGGCTGGAAACTGACCTCGGTGCCCGTCTTGTCGGTCGTGCCGACGACGGTGATCTCCTGCGTGATGGCGCCGCGGGCGAATTTCATCTCGTAGATCTTGCCGTTTTTGTGCACGCGCACGCACAGCCACTGCGACAGCGCATTGACCACCGACGCGCCCACGCCGTGCAGGCCGCCCGATACTTTGTAACCGCCGCCGCCGAATTTACCGCCGGCGTGCAGCACGGTGAACACGACCTCGAGCGCGGGCTTGCCCGTCTGCGGCTGGATATCCACGGGGATACCGCGGCCGTCGTCGACGACGGTGATCGAGTTCCCGGGATGGATGGTCACGTGAATGTGCTTGCAGTAGCCGGCAAGCGCCTCGTCGATGGCATTGTCGACGATCTCATAGACCAGATGGTGCAGTCCCGATGCGGAAGTCGAACCGATGTACATACCCGGTCGCTTGCGCACCGCCTCCAGACCTTCCAAGACCTGAATTTGACTGCCGTCATATTCTTCTGTGACTTTCCGTTCTTCAGACATAAATGTCCTCCTAACACAGATTATTTGCTGTTTTGAAATAGATAAAACCACGGTAGGGATCGGCGTCCTCGACGGTCCGTTTTCGCACCCTCTGTCCGCCCGAAAAAACGCAATTTGTCATTTCGAGCGAGCGATAGCGAGTCGAGAAATCTACTTTTTGACGGGACATTTTTGTAAAATAAGAGGATAGATCCTTCGACTCGCTTCGCTCGCTCTTCGATGACATGACTTGACTTTTGGCTATTAGACCGGCTGTGCAATCGTCGAACGGGGCGGCGGGGACATGTTGTATAGTGTAGTAACATAGTCCACAAGGGTGTAAAGACATAGTCCACAGATTT
>CAYOZT010000076.1:0-6490 GCA_964408545.1 uncultured Oscillospiraceae bacterium
AAGCCCTATGAAAGGAGACATCACCATGAGTTTTATTCCCTATGTCGTCGAGCAGACGAGCCGCGGCGAACGCAGCTACGACATTTTCTCGCGCCTGCTCAATGACCGTATCGTCTTTTTGTCCGAGGAGGTCAACGACACCACCGCCTCGCTGATCGTTGCGCAGCTTCTGTATCTGGAGGCGCAGGATCCCGACAAGGACATTCAGTTTTATATCAACAGTCCCGGCGGCAGCGTCACCGCGGGCATGGCCATTTTCGACACCATGCAGTATATCAAGTGCGACGTGGCGACCATCTGCGTCGGCATGGCCGCGTCCATGGGCGCGTTCCTGCTCGCAGCCGGCACGAAGGGCAAGCGTATGGCGCTTCCGAATGCCGAGATCATGATCCATCAGCCCTCCGCGGGTACGCAGGGTCAGATCACCGATATGGCCATCCATATGAAGCGCTTGCAGACCATCAAAGAGCGCATGAACAAGATCTTGGCGGAGAACACCGGCAAGAGCGTGGAAACGATCACCGACGCTTGCGAGCGTGACAATTTCATGACCGCGGCGGAGGCGCTGGAATTCGGCCTCATCGATCGCGTGATCGAGCGCCATTGATGCGCGAAAGGCGGTAATATGGCCGGAAATCAGGAAAAGAAAGCAGTCTGCAGCTTTTGCGGCAGGACGGAGGCACAGGCGCGTTTGATCGCAGGCCCGGGCGTTTATATCTGCAGCGACTGCGTGCGCACCTGCTGTGATCTTTTGCAGGAGGACGAAGAGTCGGTGCAGCCGCCCGAAAAACTCCCGACGCCCATGGAGATCAAGCAGTACATGGACGGCTACATCATCGGGCAGGACGATGCGAAGATCGCCCTTTCCGTCGCGGTGTACAATCACTATAAGCGCATCTACATGGCGCAGGGCAGCGACGTCGAGCTGCAAAAGAGCAATATCTTGCTCATCGGCCCGACGGGCTCGGGCAAGACGCTGTTTGCCCAGACGCTCGCCAAAATTCTCGACGTTCCCTTCGCCATTGCCGACGCCACGACTTTGACCGAGGCCGGCTACGTCGGCGACGATGTGGAAAACATCCTCGTGCGACTGTTGCAGGCGGCGGATTTTGACGTTGAGGCCGCCGAGCACGGCATCATCTATATCGACGAGATGGATAAGATCGCCCGCAAGAGCGAGAATACTTCCATCACGCGCGACGTTTCCGGCGAGGGCGTGCAGCAGGCGCTGCTGAAGATCCTCGAGGGCACGATCGCGGGCGTCCCGCCACAGGGCGGCAGAAAGCATCCGCAGCAGGAGCTCATCCCGATGGATACGACGAATATCCTGTTTATCTGCGGCGGCGCCTTTGACGGGCTGGACAAGATCATCGAAAATCGCACCGCGCGCTCGGGGCTCGGCTTCGGCGCTACGATCGAGAGCAAGAAACAACGCGACTTGGGCAAAATTTTTGCCGAGGTGCAACCGCACGATCTGCTCAAATTCGGCATTATCCCGGAGCTTGTCGGCCGTCTGCCGATCATTGCCACCATGGAGAGCCTGAAAAAGGAAGATCTCGTGCGCATCCTCAAGGAGCCGAAGAACGCGCTCGTCAAACAGTATACGCTGCTGCTGCAGCTCGACCATGTGGAGCTGGAAATTCGCGACGACGCGCTCGACGCGATCGCGCAGAAAGCGCTCGATCGCCAGATCGGCGCGCGCGGCCTGCGTGCGGTCATGGAAACGGTGATGACGCAAATCATGTACCGCATCCCGTCCGATCTTTCCATCCGCAAGGTCATCATCACTGCCCAAACCATTGAGGGCATGGACCCCATCATCATTCGCGACGAGGCAAATCTGCGTTTGCCGATCGGCTCATAATCGGCGTTTTTCGGAAGGGGGTAGGCGACTGCCTCCTTCCTTGCCATAGCCAAGCGAAATTGACGTATACCTATCGAAGAAAGCAGGTGAAACCATGAACGAGAAACACTTTCCCGCGCATATTCCCATGATGGCCTTGCGCGGACTGGCAGTTTTTCCCGATCAGACGGTTCATTTTGATATCGGCCGCCCGCAGTCGCTCAAAGCGCTCGAAGCGGCCATGAAAGGCGATCAGTATTTGATGCTGATCCCGCAAAAGGACTTGACCGTTGACGAGCCGAAAATGAGCGATCTGTATCCGGTCGGTACGGTCGCAAAAGTCAAACAGGTGCTGCGCACACAGGGCGAGAGCCTGCGCGTTCTGGTCAACGGTATCTGCCGCGCCAGAGTGCTCGAGGCGGAAAGCCATGAGCCGTATCTTTCGGGGCTCGTCGAACAGATCCCCGAGGAAAAGAGCGCCAATTCCACACGCAATCAGGCGCTTTGCCGCGAAGCGAACGTGATGTACGGCATTTACTGCGAGCTTGCCGAGCAGCAGGCGCAGGCCGTCCAAATGCGGATGCTCGCGTCGAACGATGTCGGATTCATCGCTGACTCGATCGCGCAAAATTCCGGCATGGACTATTCCGACAAGGCGAAGCTTCTGTGCCAGCTCAATCCCGTGCGCCGCATCGAGCAGACCATCCGTCTGCTGCATCGCGAGATGGATATGCTCCAGCTCGAGGATGAAATTCAGGAAAAAACGCACGCCGGTATCGACCAAAATCAGCGTGATTACTTCCTGCGCGAGCAAATGCGCGTCATCCGCGAGGAGCTCGGGGAAGGGGACGATCAGGAGGAGTGCGACGAGTATCGCGACGCCATACGGGCGCTACACCTACAGCCGGACAGCGAAAAGAAGCTTCTGAAAGATGTCGAACGCCTGCGCAAGCAGCCCTTCGGCTCGGCGGAGGCATCGGTGCTGCGCAGCTACCTCGATGTCGTGCTCGAGCTTCCGTGGCATGTGCGCACGAAAGAAAAAATCGACATTACGCAGGTGCAAAAGGTGCTCGATAAGGATCATTTCGGCATGGAAAAGGTCAAAAGCCGCATTCTCGAAACGATCGCCGTGCGGCAGATGTCGCCGCAGATGCCCCCGCAGATCATCTGCCTTGTCGGCCCTCCCGGCGTCGGAAAAACATCCATTGCCTATTCCATCGCGCGCAGCCTCAACCGCAAGATGGCGCGCATCTCCCTCGGCGGCATTCAAGACGAGGCAGATATCCGCGGCCACCGCAAGACCTATGTCGGCGCGATGCCCGGTCGCATCATCGCGGCCATGACCGAGGCCAAGAGCCGCAATCCCTTGCTGCTGCTCGACGAGATCGACAAACTCGGCTCCGACCATCGCGGCGATCCGTCCGCAGCGCTGCTGGAGGTGCTCGATTCCGAGCAGAATAAGAATTACCGCGACCATTATCTCGAAATTCCCTTCGATCTGAGTGACGTGATGTTCATCACGACCGCCAACACCCTCGATACCATCCCACGCCCGCTGCTCGACCGTATGGAGGTCATCGAGCTCGGCTCCTACACGGACGAGGAAAAGCTCATGATCGCCAAGGAGCATCTGATCCCCAAGCAGATGGAAAAACACGGCCTGAAAAAGACGCAGCTGCGCATTTCGGACGATGCCGTGCGCGAGATCATCCGCTGCTATACGCGCGAATCGGGCGTGCGCAACCTCGAGCGCTGCATCGCGCAGATCTGCCGCAAGACCGATAAGCTCCTGCTCGACGGCGAGACGAAAAAGCTCGTCATCAACGGCGCCAATCTCGAGAGCGTGCTCGGCGTGCGCAAATATCTTCCCGATCGGATGCCCTCCGCCGATGAGATCGGCCTCGTGACGGGTCTGGCATGGACGAGCGTCGGCGGCGAAACGCTGGAGGTCGAGGTCAATGTGATGGACGGCTCCGGAAAGCTCGAGCTGACGGGCAACCTCGGCGATGTGATGAAGGAGTCCGCGCACGCGGCACTCAGCTATATCCGCGCCAATGCCGTATCCCTCGCGATCGCTCCGGATTTTTATAAAACGAAGGACATTCACGTACATTTCCCCGAGGGCGCCGTCCCGA
Organism: uncultured Oscillospiraceae bacterium; assembly: GCA_964408545.1. Classification (GTDB taxonomy): domain Bacteria; phylum Bacillota; class Clostridia; order Oscillospirales; family Oscillospiraceae; genus Faecousia. Next base: position 3,979 of record CAYOZT010000076.1, read on the forward strand.
AGGACGGCCCGTCCGCCGGCGTGACGGTGTGCACCGCGATCGTGTCGGCACTGACGCGTACGCCCGTGCGCCGTGATGTGGCAATGACGGGGGAGATCTCTCTGCGCGGCCGCGTGATGCAGATCGGCGGGCTGAAGGAAAAGACCATGGCGGCACTGCGCCACGGCGTTTCGACCGTCATCATCCCGCAGGACAATTTGCAAGATCTCGACGAGATCGATCCGACCGTGCGCAAGAGCCTCAATTTTGTCGCCGCGCGCAGCATGGAAACGGTGCTTGAGGCCGCACTCGTGCGTTCGAGCACGAACGTTTCGACCATTTTGCCCGAGCTGCCCGCGGAGCTGAAGCAATCGAGCCGAAAGCCGAGCATCCGTCAGTGAGGTGTGCCCGTGAATCTTAATAATGTGGAATTTATGCTCTCCGCAGCCGCACCGAAGGATTTCCCCAAAAACCGTCTTCCCGAGATCGCATTTGCGGGCAAGTCCAACGTCGGGAAATCTTCGGTCATCAACCGCATCTTAAATCGGAAAAATTTCGCCCGCGTGGGCGATAAGCCGGGCAAGACCATCCATGTCAACTATTTTTGCATCGACAAGAAGGCCTATTTCGTTGACCTGCCCGGATACGGCTATGCCAAGGTGTCCCAAGCGGAAAAGGCACGCTGGGGCGCACTGATGGAGGATTATTTTGCCGCGGGGCGTATCGATCTGGGCGTGATGATCGTCGACGCGCGCCACGCGCCGACCAATAACGACATCACCATGGCCAATTGGTTCTTGCAAAGCGGCTGCCGCTTCGTCGTCGTTGCCAATAAGCTCGACAAGCTCAAAAAAAGCGAGATCGAGCCGAATTTGGCTACCATCCGCGCAGACCTTGCGCTGCCCGACGATTGCCCGCTCATTCCGTTTTCCGCCGAAAAGGGGACAGGGAAGGAAGAACTGCTGCGGACTATCCTTTCTTGCGTGAAAGAATAGACCGTTTCGACCTTGTACGGATGGAAAACCAAACATAAGCAACGAGATCTTTACAAAAGATGTCGTTGCGGATCGTAGAAAGCCCCTGCTTTGCTTGACGCAAAACAGGGGCTTTCCTGCAGTTTGAGTATGTCGCTTTATGCGGCAGAATGTGTAAACAAGGAAAAATCGAGATCGGATGACCCGAAGCCGAAGGCTATCTTGCTTACTCGGTGATCGTAATCGTGCTCAACAATTCTGCGATGCTTTCGGCGGTTTTCCCGACACCGCTCGGATCTCTTACCGTAATGTAATAATAAATATCGTTGTGATCTCTTAACATTATCAGCCAAGCGGTATGGTCAAAGTGCAGCGCAAATCCGTAAATGCGCATTGCGTCTGCGCTTTCCGTCAATCCTCCGTCAATTTCATAATAATCGGCGCTTTTTCCGGCACAGATTTGTTCGCGTATCAACTGTGCGCCTCCTGCCAAATACAGTTTTTCCGTTGCGCAGAAGATACCAAATTTCGGAGGATCATAATACATAGCCGCTCTGGCCATATCCATGTAGGAATGATATCCCTTGGCTTCATAATAGGCGGCATAATCCGTTCCGCAAAGCGGATTTGTCACATTATCCGAATAATCCGCGTTAAAGGCGATAAAGCTGCCGTCTTCTGCCGTGTAGAAACCGACTTTTTCCGAATCGGCGACAAATCCTTCTGGTAATTCGCAAGCAATCGTCGGCTTGCCTATCTCGTGAAATACGATCGCATTCGTGTTGCCTTTTCCGATCGAAATAGGTTCTTGCCGGTCAATAACGATGTTTTCTTTTTCGCCTTTCGGATGCAGGATCTGTGCCCGTTTTACGAGGCGGAATATACCGACGATCACAAAACACAGGATAATCATCATGGCGCACACCGCAATGATCTTCTTCCACGGCACATTCTTCTTCGCGGGATCTTGCATGACACAAACGCTTTCCTTTGCACCGTTGCCGAGCAGCTCATCCAAGCTGATATCGAAAATTTGAGAAAGAATTCGGGCTTGCTTGATATCCGGTGCGGTTTCATCCAGTTCCCACTTTGATATCGTCTGCCGTGCGACACCGATCTTTTCCGCGAGTTGTTCCTGCGATAAATTCTGCTTTTTTCTGAATTCGTGGATTTGAGTTCCCAAACTCATTTGTTCATCCCCCTTCTGCTATTTATTATAGCAAGGCGATAGGGATTTTTCTACCATTTTAGAACGGAAATTCCGCCCGTTTTCTTAACATTTGCGTTTTTGCTCCCAAACTGCAGGTAACCGTTATTGTGTCTACCGATACCAAAAATTCACCACCCGTTCGGGTGTGTTGTATGATACTGATGGGGCTTTGCCCCATAGGAATCTCCCACGGCGGGAAAATATGCCCCCGGCATATTTTCTGATCCGCCTTTCGATTCTCCTCGGCTGAATGCCAATACCAAAAAATTCACCACCCAATCGGGTGGTGAATTTTTTGGTGGAGCCGAGGGGAATCGAACCCCTGTCCGAAAGCAACTTGGAGGGAACT
>CAYOZT010000077.1:0-6234 GCA_964408545.1 uncultured Oscillospiraceae bacterium
TGATCTTTGTCTGTTTTCTCGCAGAAGGAAATGATGTCGCACACTTCCAGCTTGCCATAGGTAAGCGTGCCGGTTTTATCAAATGCGATGGTATCGACTTTACCCATTTTTTCCAGTGCTTCACCGGATTTAATGATAACGCCATGTTTGGTTGCCTGTCCGATGGCAGCCATGATTGCCGTAGGGGTCGCCAGCACCAACGCACAAGGGCAGAAAACAACCAAAACCGTAACCGCACGAACAATATCTTTTGTTACAAGACCGGCAATCACAGCAATCACCATCGCCGCAGGAACAAGCCAGCTTGCGGCCGTATCGGCAATTCTTGCCATAGGTGCTTTTTTATCTTCTGCTTCCTGCACCATGCGAATGAGCTTTTGCAAAGAACTGTCCTCGCCAACTTTGGTGGCACGGATGTCGATTGCGCCAAAACGGTTGATCGTTCCACAGAACACTTCATCATTTACAGTTTTGTCCACCGGCAGGGATTCGCCGGTCATAATGGACTGGTCAACGGAAGTCTCGCCACTTACGATGATACCGTCAACCGGAACGGCTTCTCCGGGAAGAATACGGAGAATGTCGTTTTTGCGGATTTCTTCGGCAGAAATCATTTCTTCTTTACCGTTTACAATTCGTCTGCCCTGTGTGGGAGCCAGGGCAATGAGTTTTTTCAGACCTTTTTTTGCACGATCAGTGGTCATATCTTCCAGAATTGCACCAATCGCCATGATGAAGGCAACCTCACCGGCAGCAAACAGATCACCGATACAAATTGCCGCAATCATAGCAACACAAATCAAGTGTGCAGAAGAAATCTTACTGACACCTTTGTTGTGCAGGCTGCGCCATACTGCCAGATACAGCAGAGGAATACCGCTGATCAATACAGTGACCCATGCAGGGTCAACAGGAAGTTCAATCCCAAACTTCGGAAAAAAGAAACTGCACAGCAAAAACACGCCGCCTACCAATGTGGCAGGAACACCGGCAAGAAAATCATTGAGCTTTTTGAACATAACTGACACCTCTCTCGATTGACACAATCGCTTGTATTGTGGTATACTATATCCGATACAGAACTACTTGTTCGGTACAAGATATATGATACTGATTTTAAAAAGAAAGACAAGAACCAGTTCTTTCATCTTGTTCGTTACGGAACATTTTTGAAAAATTATTCGGGAGGTTGCCATGGATCGCCGTCAAAAGAAAACAAGGGACGCTATTTTTACAGCGTTTACCGCATTACTTTCGCAGAAAAATTATAACCAAATCTCCGTGCAGGATATTATTGATACGGCAGATATTGGAAGAACAACGTTTTATGCTCATTTTGAAACAAAGGACTATCTGCTCAAAGACCTATGCGAAGAATTGTTCGGGCATATCATAGATACTGCTATGGGACTTCCTCATGGACATTATCACTATTCCTGTGGCAGCAAAACGGATTCCGTATTTTTGCATTTGCTGCGGCATTTGCAGGAAAATGACCGTAATATTCTGGAACTGCTTTCTTCACAAAATAACGAAATATTCCTGCGGTACTTCAAGAGCAATCTGAAAAAGCTGATCGTGATACAATACGCTGAGAAAGGACTGCTGAAAAACAGCACCTTGCCGGAGGATTATCTCGTCAACCATATTTCGTCCTCGTTTGTAGAAACGGTGGATTGGTGGGTGTCGAGGAATATGAAAGAAACCCCGGAAGAAATCACAGACTACTTTTTAGCGGTTATTGAACCGATTTGTTCGGTAAAGGCTTGATTATCGGCACGGCTTCCACCGATTCAGCCGTTTCTCTATAAATTGTTTTGCAGGCTGCGCCTTCCGGAACAGCCTGCTTTTTGTTTGGGATTTTTTACGGCCGCGTTCGATCGTCAAAGATCACGCATTTGCGGTGTCGAAGCCGACGCATTTGCCCTCCAGCAAGTGCGCGAGCCGCGCGATGAACTCGCCGTTGGTCGGCCGCGGCACAAGGCCGTTCTTCGCACACGGAAAATACTGCTGCCACACGCGCTCGTCGCGCGAGCGCCACGCTCGCTCGATCGCCGTGCGCATCGAGCGCTCCACCAATTGCGCGTCCGAATGACAAGCGTCCGCGACCGACACATAAAGTTCCTTCGTCAACGACTGCGCCGTGTCGCGCAGGTAAAAGGGGATCGCCGTCATGAGGTAATCGAAGCCGTCGAGTTTGGCGCACACGCCGAGCCGCAGCAGCATCGCGCCGAGCAAACGCTCCTGCGCGGGCTGCTCGATGGGGGCTTGACGCAGCTGTGCAAGAAAATCGCAAATTCTTTCATATAAAGTCTGAACTTGACACGGACGCCGCATCACATAGTCGACGCCGAGCTGCTGCAGGCGCGTCATCACATAGCCGCTCGTGATGTCCGCGGTGACGAGAAGCATCGGCCGCGGCGAAAAATCGTGCAGCTGCTCGAGCAGGGCGAGACCGTCGAGCTGCGTCAGCGCCAGATCGAGCACGAAAATGTCGGGCGCGTGGTCGCGCAGGAGCTCGAGCGCCGCCGCGCCGTCGCGACAAGTTCTGACCGCGCAGTGTTCGCCCAGAAGCGCCTCGAGCGCCCGCAATTCTTCCTCGGAATGTTCCGCGATCAATACTTTTTTCATAAAATCCGCCTCTTTTCGCCCGTTTTTTCTTTAGCATAGCAAAAGCCGCCCGCTTTTGCAAGCCCTTTTCATCGACATTTTTCGACATTTTCGAAAAAGCCCCGCTTCGCGCCCTCTTCGGCTACGGCAACCTCGCGCAAGGTCGAAGCCTTTGACTTCGACCTTGCGCGAGGTTCGATATGCATTCTACAAAGTGTTCCATTTGTTCTTGAAATTTGCGGAAAAATTTATTCGTCGTTTTCGGCAGACATTTTTTGCGCGATGGCGGCCAGCTTGGCATTGACCATGTCAAAATCGGAAACGGCATCCATGATCTCGTCATAGACTTCGATTTTGCCCAAGCCCTGAAGATTTCGGGCAAGGTCGGCAACTTCCTGCGCGTGGGCATCGTTGTGGCTGACCAGATATTTCATCATCACAAGCAGTTCTTCCGGCGGCGTGGCATTTTCGTCCGGAACATGGGTGTGCTCTTCCTCGCCGTGGACATGGCTGTGCGTCAGGCCGTTGTGCGAGTGGGTGACGGCGCCGTCGTGACTGTGCGCGAGCGGGTCACGCTTGACACCGGAGAGCTGATACATCCGATCGTTGGAGATCATGACCTCCACCTCAAAATAGGGGTCGAACAGCTTTTTCAGCTGATCGGCGGCCATCAGGCCGTTAGAGACCTTGCTGGCGGCGCCGCTGTGGTGATCGTCCAGCGCCGCACGGCTCATGCCGTGGGCAATGGTCATGCGACCGCCGTCTTTCAAAAGACCCGCAAGGGTGCGGATGAGTTTTTTGGGATTGGGGAAATGTGGAAAGGCGTTGTAGACCACGATGCGGTCGAATTTGCGGTCAAATGCCGTTTCCTCCACATCGCCGCAGATCACCGTGATTTTCGGCTCGGCGGCGAATTTCTCCGTTGCGATCTTTGCCATTTCGGGGGAAATGTCGATTCCGGTGACGGAGGCGACATTGCGCTGCAAATAGTAGTCGAACATGACACCGGTGCCGCAGGCCACGTCCAAAATGTCCATGCCTTCATAAACTTCGGCGTTGTCCAAAATCGTGCCGATGATTTTATCGCTTTTTACCATGCCCGCATCCCACGAGGGGGCGCAGCGATCGAAAAACGCAATGATGTCTTTCTTTTCCATAATCAGGCTCCTTTGTTTATCGGAGCTATTTTATCGTAAATCTCCGCTTCGCGCAACCCCCCCGGGGGGTTGCGAAAGAGGAAAAATCGCATGATCGAAAAGCCGCCCGCGATTTTTCGTTTTTCGCTCAAGTGCGCAGCGTAGCGGCCGTTTTCCACGAAATGCGACGATAAAACACGACGGACAGGATCGTGGCCACCGTCCAGCCGATCGGCCACGCACACCAAATGCCCGTTGCCCCCAGCGCGGTCGCGGACAGGACGAACGCCAACGTGACCCGCAGGATCAGGTCGGTGAAGGTCGAGATCATAAAGCGGCTCATCATGCCCGTACCGCGCAAAATGCCGTCCGCCACGAATTTGACCGAGATAACGAAATAAAACGGCGAAAGGATTCGTAAAAACGCGATGCCGCTGCACAGTGCCGTTTCCGTCGGCGTATCGAGGAAGAAGCCCATCAGCGTTTTTCCGCAGAAAAAGTAGAGCAGGGAAAGCGGGACGCACAGCGCCCACACGAGGCGGATACCCGCGGAAAATCCGGCCTTCATGCGCTCCGGCTTTCCGGCGCCGATGTTCTGCGCCGCAAAATTCGACACGCCGTTTCCGAGCGTGGTGAACGAGGTCACGACCAGATTGTTGAGCTTTACGGAGGCGGAATACCCTGCCATGACATCCGTGCCGAAACCGTTGATCACGCTCTGGATCACGATATTGCCGACGGAGATGAAACTCTGCTGCAAAATACTCGGGACGGCGATTTGCGTAAATCTCCCGAAAAGCGTCCATGAAAAAAGGGCGGGCTTTTCGCTTGTTTCGATTTTTTTGAGCCTGCGCAAGACGACCGTGACCGCGAGGCCGCAGCTGACGCCCTGACACAAAAAGGTCGCCCACGCCACACCCGCAACGCCCATGTCGAACGCGGTCACAAAGAGGATATCCATCGCGATATTGCTCAGCGAGGAGATCGCCAAGAACAAAAACGGCGTTTTGCTGTCGCCCAAGGCGGAAAAAATACCGGTCGAGATATTGTAGAAAAAGACAAAGGGCAAGCCCCAAATATAGATGTCCAGATACAACTTGGACTGCGCAAACACTTCCGACGGCGTTTTGATCCAGCGCAGCAGATGATCGCATCCGAGCAGCCCGATGGGCATCAGCGCGGCGCAAAGCACGGCGCCGGAGAGCATGGAGGTATACACCGCGGTCTTCATTTCCGTGTGGCGTTTCGCGCCGAACAGCTGCGATACGATCACCGAGCAGCCGATATTGCAGCCGAAGGCGAAGGCGATGAAGATCAAGGTGATCTCATAGCTGTTGCCGACGGCGGCCAGTGCATTTTGTCCGATATATTTTCCCGCCACCCAGCTGTCCGCAATGTTATACAGCTGCTGGAAAATGATGCTCCCGAACAGCGGCAGGCAAAAACGCCAGAGGACGGTAGCGGGCTTCCCGACCGTCAGATCCTTATTCACGATACACGCGCTCCTTTTCGATCGACTATTACCAAATGTCTATTATAATACGGGAAAAGGAAAATGTAAATCGTTATTTTCCGACACAGCGATCGTGCGCTTTCACGGATCGCGGCGGCACGACTCAGTCTGCGCCCTTCGTATCCGCGGCGGAGTAAGTGCAGCCGTTGTCGTGCTCGTAGGCTTCCCCGAAGCGCTCGTAGTAGCCGCGGTCGGTAAACGCATAGGGGCTGTCTTCCCGCCCGAGCAAATCTTCGGGCAAGTTGATAAGCAAAAAGCACAGCAGCGCCGTTGCGGCGATCGCCATGACCCAATGGGCGAACTTCGGACGCTCGGCCTTCGTTCGGAACAGGCAAACGGCCAAGCCCACGCCGACCGGCAGAAAGCCGAATAAAGAGGTGATCAGTCCCGGAGAGTACAGCGTGTTCATGCCATACGCCGCGAAGATAGTCATATCCTGAATGCCAATGCTGATGTGTATCACCAGCTCAAAGCCGCAAAACAGCATCACGGCAATGGCGGACGATTTGCGGAATCCCCACACTTTCAGCACGATACACCCAAGAACCACTGCGCCGAAATTGGTGATCATATCCGTCAGTCGGTTCATGGGATAACGGCTGAGCAGTGTGGAACCGTGGGCGATGTTGTAGGAATAGTGCAGTCCGCCCGGCAGCACCCATTCTTCGATCACATGAAGGATCAGCACGATGATCGCCAAAGCGCAGAGAATATTGATTTTGTCCCACTTTTTGCGATTTTTCCAAATGCGAACGCCCAGTATCATTCCCATTGCCGCCATGACATACAGCCAAACGGACAGCCAACCTTGCATGATCGTTTCCATAAAAAATGCTCCTTTGCAAAAAAATTTTCCGATACGATTGTATCAGAAAATGTTTTGTGATACAATAGTTTGAGAACAAGTGCTACAAGACCCCTAAAATTTGTAGCGAAACAAGGAGCGTATGATGAAAAAGATAGGAAAACTTTGGC
>CAYOZT010000078.1:0-6194 GCA_964408545.1 uncultured Oscillospiraceae bacterium
AAGCAGAATTTTACGACAATGATAACGGCTTTGTGAAAGTGGCGGAGTACCGTAATGGAGAACTGCGTACCGTTGGCCGCCACGCTCCTCAGTGGCTTGTGGAACTGATGGCGTATATGGATCATAGCAACGCCGCCACGGAATAACTGTGTGCGTCGTTGCATACCAAAGGGAAACTGCTGGCATATATTGAACTATTATTGGAGCAGGGCTGTACGCACTTTTAACCAACTTTTTATATACTTTTGTTCATTTTATGCTTGACAATATATCATAAAAGGAATATACTACATACAGACAGAAGGTGTGCTGATGTTTAACATCGAGTTTTACCAATCGCCCAATGGCGAAAAGCCGGTTGAGGACTTTTTAGATGGTCTTGATACCAAAATGCGTGCAAAAGCCTTGCACAGCATTGCTATTTTGAAGGAATTTGGAAATAATCTAAGGGAACCCCATTCTAAAGCAATGGGTGGCGGCTTGTTTGAGTTGCGTATCAAGTTCGCCAGCGATATTTCCCGAATATTCTATTTCTTCGTGGTAGACAATAAGATCATCCTAACCAACGGCTTTGTCAAAAAGACACTCAAAACGCCAAAAGTAGAAATAGACCTTGCCCGTAAATACAAGGCAGACTATGAGAGGAGGCATAATCATGAGTGATTTTCAGAAATATCTGGATCAGCAGATGAATGACCCTGAATTTGCCAAAGAGTATGAGGCTATGCGGCCTGAATACGAAGCAATCCGGGCAGTCATTGCAGCTCGGCTGGAAAGCCACATGACCCAAAAAGAGCTTGCCGAAAAGACCGGCATTCGTCAGTCCAACATCAGCCGCATTGAAAGTGGCTCCAGTAGCCCTACCATTGAAACCCTTGCCCGCATTGCCGCCGGGTTGGGGAAACAACTCAAAATTGACTTTGTTTGAACACAGAAAACCGGGAGCAGCCGTCAAAGGTCGCTCCCGGTTTCTTTCTGGTGACGGCGGCTCTCTAAAATCGTTTCTGAGCCGTTTTGTGCCGTTCCTAGTGCGCTGTTTTCGTTTTTTTGTATGGGGTAGGGTAAGTTATACCCCCGCAACAGTTTGCGTATTTTTTCCTTTGCTTTCTCTAGCTCTTTTCACAAGCTCAGCTTTCCTTGCTTTTTCTTCCGGGCTAAGCTCGGGACGGTATGGATTGTTTCCAAACCTGTAAGGCCAGAGAGCGCATTGTTCAATGGTGCATAGCTTGACTTCATTGGAGCTACCACAGCAGCAGTCCAAGCATTTGGCACGAATGGCCTTGATTGGGGTCAAGTGTTTTTCTTCCATGTTATATTCTCCTATGTGGTAAATGTTGTATTTAATATCTTTCGGCTGCCTTCAAGACCGGCGTTTACCTTGTCCAGCAGCCGTTGTAGCCGTGCCTCCCGTTCTGCAATGTCCCGTTCCTGCCGTTCTTCCTTGCGGATCACATACATTTCTTCGGAACTCATGCCAGTATTACGGAACGCCCCAATCCCTGTACGCCTTTCTTTTCTTCGACTTTCTTGCACTGGGCGGCGTAGTTGTCCCGGCTTTCGGTGTAGATTTGGTGCAGGGCATCCACATAGCCCCTTGCGGTAGTTGTTTCTTTCATGGCTTTTTTGGTTTCCTTTCCTGTGATCTCTGCCGTGATCTCGGCAATGATTTTCTTTGCGGCTTCTGCTCGTTCCGGGTATTCCGCTGCAAGCTCTGCGCTGGTAGCATAGAGCCTAACTCCAAACAAATCATGGAATACAAAATCTGCTTCACCCAGTTTTTAATCTGTCCGATCATATTTTCGGTATGTGGCCTCATCCACTTCCAGATCTCCGATATACCTTTTTCTCGGCTTCGGCGGTTCGGGCTTGCGGAAACTGCTTGCATAGTAATCCGCAGACCCTTTCCCTTTGTGTGAATAAGTTGCTGGCATCGTCATTCCTCCTAAAGTGTTGCCAATAAATCTTTGAGCTTGAAATACATCACTTGTGGCAATTTCATCATCAATTTCACCATTGCTTCGCCCTCGGGTTCGTAGAGATACGCACATTCCGGGAAATACTTCATGCCGTAATCATCCTTGCCCCGCTCCAACTGCTCCGGGCTGTATTCCATTGAATGCCTTGAAAAACTGTGAAACGCAATCAACCATTCAGCACATTCACCCATTGTGATTTCAAGATCTGTTTCAGGTGGGTATTGCTTCATAAATTCCACAGCTTCATTAAATGTCACTGATCCGCTTTCAATCGGCTTTTGAAACATTCCGTCTGGGTAGTAATAAACATAGTTTTCATCCAGCCCAATGCACCACGGCCGCCATAGCAGAAATGGAGAATGGGAACGCTTTTGAGCTTCCAGCACTTTTGCAGCACTTTCCAGAGCCGCAAGGCGGCTTTCCATATTTCTCATATCTTGCTTTCCTCCACGATCTTTTCAAGGGCATCCACACGCTCCACCACATCGACCAATTCCGTAATTCGCATACCGCTGCGGATGATCTCAGCAGAGGCGTTCAGGCGGACTTGTGGCGGTGCTTCCTCGTTGTCCATGATCTCGGATATGGTTTGAATTGCACGGCCTAAACGGCCTTGCAGTGACACGGCATAGCCTTTCCAAAGCTCCCGTCGGGCTTTGTCTAGCTCATTCTTGAATGCTTCATCCTTTAGCCGGGCATGGATCGTCTTTGCAGACACGCCCGCAATTTCTGCTGCCTCCGTGATCGTGGTGGTTGAAAGCAATGCTGCAATGATATGTTCGTTGTTGTTTACTTTCTTCGTGTAAATCCCTCCTTTGTGGGAAATTCTGTTACAAACAATTACAACCCCTATGCGTTGCCCAGCAGTTCCGCCGCCCGTTTCATCTTCATGCCCGCCGCTTCCTTGCGCCGCCCATTATTGCCAAAGTTTACAGGAGAACACATTTCCAAAATGCGGTCATAAATGCGGGTATGCTCCCGTGTTGGCGGGTTCTGCAATTCGGACAAGGAAAGATTTGTGGTGACGATCAGAGGTTGTCCAGAGCGGTACCGGGCATCCACCACATTGAAAACCTGTTCCATTGCGTACTCAGTTTGTCGCTCCATGCCGAAATCGTCCAGAATCAGCAGGGGATAGCGCATAAGGTCAGCTATGTACTCGTTCTTTTCCCTGCCCTGCAAGCCGCCCAGGGTGTTCATAATGCTGGACAGGTTTTCCATACAGGCGGGAATGTGGCGGTCAATCAGTTCATTGGCAATACAGGCCGCCCCATAGCTTTTTCCTGTTCCCACGCCGCCATAGAGTAGCAAACCAATATTATCCGCCTGAAACTGCTCCCATCTGTCGGTATACTTTCGCAGGGTAGACATTGGTTTGGGGTTCTTTCCGTCGTCCAGTTCAAACCGGGCGTTTCGGTATTCCTGACTTGTGATCCCGGAACTGCGTAAACGCATGATCCTGTCTGCTTCCTCCTGCTGCCGCCGATGTGCTTCTTCCTGTGCGTATCGTTCTGACTCGCAAGCGCACATACAGGAAACGACTACCTCCCGCCCCAGAAAGTTCAGGCGGCTTTGTTTCGGTGTGTGGCAAGCCCCACAATACAAAAGCCCATTCTTGCCATAGTCCCCCAGCTTTGCGGGGTTTGCCCGCTCAGCCGCTTCCATAACGGAAGAAAGAATGTTCATAGGCTCCAATTTTCAGCACCTCCATAATCCGGCATCTGGCTACCTCTGCCGCCCTGTGGCGGGGTATTCTTGCCCCATCCGTCCCGGTGACAGCGGCGAACCACTAAATTCCAATCTTTCCATTTGTTTTTGTTCCGGGTACTCTGTGCCGCTTCATCCACATAGGTAATGCACCGCTTTGCTTCCGCTTCCCCCAAATCCGCCACAAGGCGGTCATATTCTTCCTGTGTCAGCTTGACCCAGCCATATTGTGAAAATTCCTTTCTGGCGGGTGTGGGCGGCTTGCCCGCCGTATTCTCTCTATCCTCTCCTATACTATCCTTACCTAACCTACATAAATCATTTGCCCACCATCGTTTCAACAGAGAAAACGCCACAGGAGTTGGTAGAAATCGACGAAGCCACAGGCAGCCGAATTATCGAAATGGCCGGGAAAAATGTATTTTCCATCAGCCGAAACATTAACCGGAATTATCGTTTGCGGTGCGTAAATGAGCTGTAGTCCGGGGGCAAACCATGAGCAAGCCGAAATATTGGTGGTACTTCACAATCAAGGAAGTGGCGGGGGCTTCTCTGAGGGGTCAGGTTCCGGATATTATTCCGATTGGTGAAATTATCAACGGGGCAGTAAAAACGGCGTACAGCCGCACGGAGAGCCTGAGAGATGGGGAGTTGCGGCAGAAAGCAATCATTCGTTTGCTTAAAGACCGGAACAAGACCACCGGCGGCGTTGCAATGGAACTGAATTGCAGTGAGAGGCAAGTGGTTTACTGGATTTCCGATTATGTTCATGCCGTGGCGGTGGAGATGGGGATTGATGCCACCGCCCCGGACAGGAAGAAGCACAAGGATGAAGATCCCCATGCACTCCCCGAAACATTCAACCCCTATCAGGGTACGGGCTACGGCACATTCAGCCGAACGGGGCAAAGCATACAGGAGCGATATATTTCTTACAAGGAAAGGAGCGATTCAAACGAAATTGTCTGATTATTACCGAATTTGTCCGCTGAAAACGGCAGATTCGGAGGAAAAGGGAGGAAACAGCAGTTGACAGCCAACAAGGAAAAGGCACTGCGGGCAGTGCTGACCACCAGCACAAAGAAACAGGCCGCAAAAGTGGCGGGTATCAGTGAAAAGACCTTGCACCGATACTTTCAGCAGGAGGACTTTCAGAACGCTTACAAGGCGGCGTTAACGGATATGGTAAACGATGCCGCCCAAAAAGCAAAAACGGCTCTAGCCCCTGCCCTTGCCGTGCTGGGAGATATTGCCAACAACCCGGAGGAATCCGCCACCAGCAGAATTGCCGCTTGCCGGGGCTTACTGGAATATGGTATGCGGTTGATCGAAACCACCGATATTCTGCAACGGCTGGAAGCATTGGAGGGCGAACGATGAATAAGGCAGCTATTACAAAACGGCTGGAAAAGCTGGAAGATTCCCACAGGGCGGCACTGCGAGCCATGAACCATAAGACTGCATTGGACGAACTGGAAGAAATGATGACCCATAACATTTTCGATAGTGAAGCAGAGAAAGCCCGCTATGCAGAAGAACGGCGGCAATGGAATGAGTTTTGCGCCGAAAATCAGGTAACAGCAGAATATCAGCGTTTGCCGCCTGTACAGAAGTCCATGTATTTCTGGAAATGGCAGGAAAGAAAGGGCTATATCACCCATGAACAGCTTGTAAAGCTGGCCGGGCATGAAAACACCATTGCCCGATGGTTCCGGGAACTGCCCGGAATTGACCCCACAGAATGGCCTACACCATTCCCGGAATACCCGGAGTACGATGGTGACGATGCCTGGGGAGGATTTTATTAAAACAATCTTAATTTTACAGGAGGAAAAAATTATGAGTAAATACAACGAGTTTGGCCGGAGACTGGACAAGGCTTTCCGGGATGTAGTGCAGGAGTATAACGATTTGGTTATGACCCTGAACGCCGCAGAGAAAGAGGTTGACCGCTATTCTGTTGTCCATAGCAGTCTTGAAGCAGCACAGAAAGAAGCGGCAGTTGCAAAACTGAAAGCCGCAAAGGAGGAACACCGCTGGAACGCCCGGAAACTGTTTGACCAGTTTTGCAGGGATGTGGACGGTATCACAATGGATTTGAAAAAGGCCGCCGCAAGTGAAAATGTCGTGAACCCTGCTGACATTGATGCAAATGCTATGGAACTGCTGAAAAGCGGCATTATGACCGCCGCCGACTATGCGGAAATGGTCAACCGTTACAGCGGCAACGCAACCATGTTGCGGCTGATTGCCAAGTACGCAAATGAAACACGGCAGATGGTCGATGATCCCATTGAGCGGCAGAGAATCGGAACGGCTATGCTGGCCGCTCAGGAGGGTAGCACCAGCGTGGTGGAACGGTTTGAAACCCTTGCAGCAGTGGCAAAGACCTATTGCGGTAAAAATGCCCCCGATTCTATCAAGTATGTTCAGTCCATGCAGGAAGAATGGAACGGCGCAGATATTCAGGCCGAATTGGAGAATTTCTGACCATGTGAATAATCCTGCCCG
>CAYOZT010000079.1:0-6099 GCA_964408545.1 uncultured Oscillospiraceae bacterium
TGACCTTCCTCTTGTAATTTGCCGCAAAATCTTTTTCAATCAGGTCTGTTAGCTTGGAAAACTCCTCATAAACGATTTGCTTGATAGTGCTTCTCATATAAGTGCCCCCCTCGTTGCTAATGTAATGATATTCTAACATGCTTCTACAAATTCTGCAACGGGTTTTCGAAAAAATGTTTTGTAATGTCCACAAAAACCTTGAAAACTGACATATGGTGCGATATAATTACAAAAATGGATCCATTGTTCATTTGAAATAGTTGCAATTTCTGCGAATTACCGCTATAATAGTTTCAAAGAAAAGTTTTTTGATCGGATTCATTGTGCGGCAAAGGTTTGAAAACCGCCTTGCTTCGCCACAGAGCGAACTTGCTGTATAACGGCGTTCGGCACCTTTTCATTTTTATTAAATCGTCGTTTTCGAGCAAGAGCGAAAAGGCACTTCGCTGCGCAAAGTCCGCGCGTCAAACGCTTCCGGCGGCGGGGCGAGGGAAGCGGTCATTGTGCGGCGTCGGGCTTTTTGGATTGTCTTTTCTTCCACAGCAGGTACACGACGATCGATATCGCTCCCACGCCCACGGTCAGCACGATGGAGATCCAGAACAGCGCCGAGGTCGGGTCGGTGATGCTCATGCCGAGCAAGGTCGCCGCCACGGTGCCGGGCAGCATCCCGAGAAAGCTGCCGAGCATATATTTCCCGAAGGGCATCCGGATCGCGCCGAAATACATACTGATCAAATCACCCGGCAGGCAATAGATCGCGCGCAGAAAAAAGGACAAAAAGAAGTGATTGTCCGCCTTTTCTCCGAAAATTCGGCTAAATCGCGGATATTTCCGCTCTAATTTGTGCACGAGCTCCGCGCCCGAGAGTTTGCCGACCCAGTAGGGGATCGCCAGCTCGATCGCGACGCCGACGCAGTTGATGATCATCGCCCACACGGGCTCGAACAAAAAGCCGCCGAGCACATTGAGCACGATGATAGGGAAGACCACCGTCATCGATTTGAAGGCGTACAGCGCCAGCAGGAAGCCGACCGCCAGCAGCGGCGCGTTGGGCGCGAAATTTTTGAGACTGTCCACGCTGATGTCCCGATCCGATACCAGATACAGCCCCATCAGCAGCAGACAGATCAGCAAGGGCGAGAAGCGCAACAGCTCCAGTGCGAATTTTTTCAGACGGCGCATGAGCCATCCTCCTTTGCATTTGTGAATAATGGGCAGATTTTTTGCCCATTGTCGCACATTTTCCATGCAAAATTTGTGGAAAAGCGACAGAAAAAATTTCCGTGTTGGCAATCGCGTAAGCTTATGTTATAATGGTCAAAAAAAGCAGAAAGGAAGCTTACGATGAAATACGATTTTGACACCGTGATCGACCGCCGCAACACCTACGCGATGAAATGGGAGACCGAAAGGCTTGCGGGCAGCTTCGGCATCGACGCTGCCAACATCGGCCCGGATACCATACCCATGATGACTGCGGACATGGATCTTCAGGCGCCGGAGCCGGTCATCCGCGCGATGCACCGCGTCGCCGATCACAAAATTTACGGCTATTCGAGCGAAAAGGCAAGCGATGACTACGCGAACGCGCTGTGCCGCTGGTTCCGCGACCGCCACGACTGGCAGATCCTCCCCGAGCAGGTCATCAGCTCGCACGGTACTTTCGGCGCGCTGACGCACGTGGCGCATATGATGGCCAAGCCCGGCGAGGGGATCATCGTGATGGATCCCGTTTACGGGCACTTCGCGGGAGATATCGAGCACTGGGGAAACCGCGTCGTTCGCTGCCATTTGGTGAACAACAATGGTTATTATACCATAGATTATTCGCTTTTGG
Source organism: uncultured Oscillospiraceae bacterium (assembly GCA_964408545.1). Classification (GTDB taxonomy): domain Bacteria; phylum Bacillota; class Clostridia; order Oscillospirales; family Oscillospiraceae; genus Faecousia. Next base: position 1,841 of record CAYOZT010000079.1, read on the forward strand.
AAGAGCAAAGTTCCGATCCGAACACAAAATTATTGATTTTTTGCAATCCGCACAACCCGATCGGTCGCGTTTGGACGCGTGAGGAGATCGAAAAGGTGGCCGAGATCTGCGAGCGCAACGGCGTTTTCGTCATTTCCGACGAGGTGCATTGCGACCACCTGCGCCGCGGCGTGCGCTATACGCCTTTCCTGAAGGCCTGCCGCGATAAGGGCAACGCCATCTGCCTTGTGGGCATCAACAAGAGCTTCAATATGGCGGGTCTGTCCTGCTCGAACGCCATCGTGCAGGATAAGCAGCTGTATGAACGCATCATGCGCGATTATCCTTTCTATATGCCCTCTCCCTTTGCCATCGCCGGGCACATCGCCGCCTACACCGAGGGCGACGAGTGGATGGACGAGGTCTGCACGTACATTGAGGACAATATCGATTTTGCCATCGCACTTTTTGCCGAAAAAATGCCGAAATTGCGGATCTGGAAGCCCGAAGGCACCTACTGCCTGTGGATGGATTTCCGTGCCTACGGCCTGCCCGACGCCGAAGTGCACCACCGCATTTACGACGTGGCGAACGTCCTGCTTCAGGACGGTACCGTCCACGATCCCGAGCAGGGACAGTGCTTCCAGAGAATGTGCCTGCCGTGCGCGCGCAGCGTGCTCGAGACTGCCTGCCGCCGCATCATCGCCGCCTTTGACGATATCCGCTGAGAAAACAGACAAAGAGGAACATTGTTATGAAACGTAATCATAAACACGGCTTTACCGTTGTGGAGCTGGTCGTTGTGATCGCTGTGGTCGCCGTTTTGGCTGCCGTTCTGATACCCACGTTCTCCGGGCTGATCGAAAATGCCAAGATGTCGGCAGATACGCAGCTGGCCAAGAACGTGAACACCGCCCTCGCCGCCGCAGGCGTGGCCGACGGCAAAAATGCCTGTATGCACGATGTGATCGCCGATATTGCCGAAGCCGGTTATGACCTCGCCAAGCTCTCTCCCGAGTCCGACAGTCACCTGACGGCGTGGGATCAGGAAGCCGACCGCATCGTCTATCTGGAATATGATTATGTTGATACCGAGAACGAACATCCGCGTGATGGGCTCTGGCTGATCGCCACGACGCCCGACGAGGTGAAGGCCTTTGCCGAAGCTGGCTTCAATGTTTACCTTGCAGACGATGTCACCGTGCCCGAAGGCACGACATTTCAGCGCGGCGTTGACGTCGGAAACAACAAGCAGGATATCCATTTTGAGACCGAGGAAAGTGTCGATGTCATCATCCGCACCAACGGCGGCACATTGACGATCGATGCGCCCAACGCCACCGTCAAGCACTACGGCAGCGCCGATCAGGTCGATATCACCAATACCCAAACGACTTACCACGAATCCGGTAAAGTTACCGACAAGTCGGATGAAAAGACCGAAAACGAGGAAGACGTCACCGGCGAAGAAACGGTCACGGATGAAGATCAAACTGCGAACAACAAAATGGTAACCGTGAACACGGCGGATGATTTGATCGCTGCCGTAGCAGATCCCGAGGTGACTCGGATCGTTTTGAATACCGATATTGAGCTGAGCGATCCGCTGAACATCACAACAGATGTGACCTTGGACGGCAATCGCCACCAGTTGAGCACAAGCGATAATTCTGCCGCTGCTCGCACGATCAACATCGGATACAGCAGCGCTACGGAGGAAACGTTTGACAACATTTCGGTCACGCTGTGCAACATCAACGTGGTTGGGCCGACGACTGCAGATGCCGGCAGAGGCGTCAATATCGGCGGCAAGAATAACAGCGTTAACATTCTCAATTCCACCATAAGCTGCGGTCATTATGCGATCTGTGTGATCCAATCCAATACCGAAGGATTGAAATTGACGGTTGACAAGTCGACCGTCACCGGTTTGAGCGCGTTGACGATTTGGAGTAGCGGTCATGTGATCGAAATCACCGATTCCACCCTTACGGGCAATAATATGCAATATAACAGCGTCGGATTAAACGATTGCGGAACCATTAGCTTTGGAATGGATTCGAGCGGTCGAGCAAACGTATTTGCTTCTAACAGCGTCAAGGTCGTTAATTGTAAAGTAAATGTCCAATCGAATAAAAATAATCGTCAGTGGCTTGTCGCGTTCCAATCCGGAAGCACGAACTGCAAGGCAGATTTTATTGACTGCACTATCACTTACAACAAAAAGCAGTACTGCACTCCTCTTCACGACGACGGCAGCGATAATGTTCTGACAATTGACGGCAAGCAGATCGAAACGCAGGAGTAAATCGTGCTTCCTCTTGCCATAGGCTTGTCTCTTCCCCGAACGGCGCAGTTCTTTCATAAGTCCCTCCCTTTCTATCGTGGGAGGGGCTTTGTTCCGCAACGCAAAAACCGCACTCGGCGTCGAGTGCGGTTTTTCGGTATGCTTTTCGTTTGCGTTTACATTTGCGCGCTGAGCGTCTTGCCGCCGAGGATGTGGAAATGCAGATGCGGGACGGTCTGGCCGGCGTCGGCGCCGCAGTTGCTGACCACGCGGTAGCCGTTTTCGAGTTTTTCCGCCGCGGCGATGCGGGGGATGAGCTCGAAAATGTGCGCGACGACGGCGCTGTTTTCTCCATTCACGGCATCGACGGAGTCGATGTGCACCTTGGGCACGATCAAAATGTGCGTCGGTGCGACGGGTGCGATGTCCCGAAATGCCAGCACCAGATCGTCCTCATACACCTTGGTCGAGGGGATCTGCCCCGCGACGATCTTACAAAACAGACAGTTTTCCATATGTTTCTCCTTAATCTTCATCGAGTTTCAGCACGGCCATGAACGCCTCGCTGGGGACGGACACCGTACCGAAGGTGCGCATCCGTTTTTTACCTTCCTTCTGCTTTTCGAGCAGTTTTTTCTTGCGCGTGATATCGCCGCCGTAGCACTTGGCCAGAACGTCCTTGCGTACGGCCTTGATGGTCTCGCGGGCGATGATCTTGCCGCCGATGGCGGCCTGTACGGGGATCTCGAACTGCGCGCGCGGGATGTTTTCCTTGAGCTTTTCGCAGACCTTGCGCGCGCGGGGATAGGCATTGTCGGCAAAAAGGATGAAGCTCAGCGCGTCGACCATGTCGCCGTTGAGCAGGATGTCCAGCTTCACCAGACGGCTCGGGCGGTAGCCGATGAGCTCGTAGTCGAGGCTGCCGTAGCCGCGGGTGCGGGATTTGAGCGCATCGAAGAAATCGTAGATGATCTCGTTGAGGGGCATTTCGTAGTGCAGCTCCACGCGCGTCGCGTCGAGATACACCATATCCTTAAAATCGCCGCGCCGTTGCTGCGCCAGATCCATCATATTGCCGACATATTCCTGCGGCGCGATCAAATTGAGCTTGACATAGGGCTCCTCGGCCAGCTGAATGTCCATCGGGTCGGGATAGTCCAAGGGATTTGCCACCATAACGACCTCGCCCGTGTTTTTCGTCACGCGGTAAACGACGTTCGGCGCGGTGGTGATCAGATCGAGATTGTATTCACGCTCGAGGCGTTCTTGGATGATCTCCATGTGCAGCAGCCCCAAAAAGCCGCAGCGGAAGCCGAAGCCGAGCGCGATGGAGCTTTCCGGCTCGTAGACGAAGGACGCGTCGTTGAGCTTGAGCTTTTCGAGCGCATCGCGCAGATCCTGATATTTTGCGCCGTCGGCGGGGTAAATGCCCGAGAAAACCATCGGCTGCACGGGGCGATAGCCCGGCAGCGGCTCGGCCGCGCCGTTTTCCACCGTCGTGATCGTGTCGCCGACGCGGGTGTCGGCCACGGTCTTGACGGATGCGGTGATATAACCGACCTCGCCCGCGCCGAGTGCGTCGCAGGGGATCAGCCTCATCGGATTCATGACGCCGACCTCCACGACCTTATACGTTGCGCCCGTCGCCATGAAGCGGATATCCTGCCCCGGGCGGATGGTGCCCTGCTGGATGCGGGTGTAGACGATGACGCCGCGATAGGAGTCGTACTGGCTGTCGAAGATCAGCGCCTGAAGCGGCGCGTTGCGATCGCCGACGGGCGCGGGCACGTCGTGCACGATCATTTCGAGCACCGCGCGGATATTGATGCCGTTTTTTGCCGAAATTTCGGGCGCGTCGGCGGCGGGAATGCCGATGATGTCCTCCACCTCCGCCTTGACCTCGGCAGGCCGCGCGGAAGGAAGGTCGATCTTGTTGATGACGGGCAGCACTTCCAGCCCCGCATCGATGGCGAGGTAGGTGTTGGCCAATGTC
>CAYOZT010000080.1:0-6092 GCA_964408545.1 uncultured Oscillospiraceae bacterium
TAGCGAACTTTGCCATTATATATCAGTTTCTTCCATTTGTCAAGAACTTTTTTCATTTCTTTTCAAATTTCTTTCAACCGATCTTTTCGGCCGCTCCCTCAAAGCGCCTGCATATGATACCATCTAAAATCAGAAAAGTCAAGCACTTTTTTCGATTTTCTACAAACTTTTTTCAAAATCTACAACTTGTGTCAGGTGTCGGTTTTTGCCACCAAATATGCTCATTTTTGCTTACGTCGGTCGCGTGGGTGAAGCGCCGCGTCACGGTATTTTTCGTTTTTCAGTTTTCTGCGCAGAAGTTTTCCGTGACCGATACGAAGATACGCGACGCCCATGCTCCGCAGCGTCAACAGATGTGCAAGCAGCAATGCCGCGCCAAGCGCGATGCCCCACGCCCCCGCAAGCGCCGCGGCGATCCCGAGCATAAAACGCCAAAGCCGCACCGCCTGCGCCAGATCGCGGTTCGGCAGCACGAAGCCGCACACGCCCGCGGTGCTCACAACGACCAGAACGACGGGTGAGATCAGTCCCGCCTCCACCGCCGCCGTCCCGACGACGATCCCGCCGATGGTGGACACCGCCTGTCCGACCGCCTGCGGCAGATGGATGCCCGCCTCCTGCAGCAGTTCGTACGAGATGAGCAGCGCGAGCGCCTCCGTCGCGACATGAAAAGGTACCTGTTCCCTGCTTTCGAGGATGACGCGCAACAGCGCTTGCGGTAGCCAGCTTTGATGATACGTGACGGCGGCGATATAGAGCGCCGGCAAAAGTAAACTCAGCAGCAGCGCCGCGTATCGCAGCAATCGGATACACGAAGCCGACAAATAATCCCTGCTGCGGTCTTCGGGGCTTTCCATGAGGTAGCCGAGATCGACCGGAGCGAGATATCCGAGCGGCAAGCCGTCGACCAGCAGCCCGACGCGGCCGTCGAGCAGTCCTTGGCAAAATCTGTCCGTGCGTTCGGTGTACTGCAGGAGCGGAAACGCGGTCGCGCGCGAGCCCGTGATGTATTCCTCCACCGCCGCGGGCGACAGGAGCCCGTCGATATCGATCGTGCGGAGGCGTTCGATCATGTGCTCGACGAACTGCGTATTCGTGATACCGTGCAGGGAAAGCACGCAGACATTTGTCAGGCTGCGCCGTCCGACGCTCATTTCGAAAATGCGCAGCTCGGGGCTGCGCAAATGTCGTCGTACGAGAGAGGTATTGGAGCGAACGGTCTCGACGAAGGCATCCTTCGGGCCTTTGACGGTATTTTCGACCTCGGGAGCGGAAACGCTGCGCTTCTCCCCCGTTTTGACCTCGTAGGCGATCGCGCCGACGCTCGGAAAAAGAACGACGCAGAAACCGTTGACGAGTTTTTGCGCGACAGCGTTTTCATCGGCACAGGCAACGGCGACGCAGTTGTAGACCGTGCCGTGCAACGCCGCGTCGTAAAGCTCCGGCATGGATCCTGCGCGCAGGCATTCGGCGATGGGGCGAAAAATGTAGGCGGAGGCGTCGCCGCCCGAAACGAGCCCGTCGATGGCGTAGGCGTGCAGCGTCAACGCGCCGCAGCGCAGCTCGCGCGCGGAAAAATCCGCGGCGCCGTCAAAAATCGCACGGATGCGTGCATCCGTCGGTATTTTGTTCATGCCATCACCACCCGAGCCCAGTATGCCCAAACGCGGCATTTTCATGCAAAGCGATCGAGCAGGGCAAACGAATGTGCCCTGCCCGCGATTATCCGATATGCATCCAGCGGATGAGGATCAACCACGCCAGACCGTAGTAGGATACCACGGCCACAAGGTCGTTGATCGTCGTGATCAGCGGGCCCGAGGCGACCGCCGGATCGATGCCGACCTTCTTGAAGATCACGGGGATGACCGTGCCCGTCAAGCTCGAGATCGCCATCGCCAACAGCATCGCCACGCCCAGGCAGCCGGAGACGGTGAATGACAAATGCGCGCCGTTTCCCTGCAGGCACAGATAGCCCCCGATCGCGGCAAAGGACGCCGCGCCCATCATCACACCGTTCAAAACGCCGATGCGCGCTTCCTTCCATACGAGCCGTCCGAGCTGCTTGCCGCGAATGTTCCCGTCCATCAGCACGCGGATGGCGACCGCCAGCGACTGCGTGCCGACATTGCCCGCCATGTCCAGTATCAGCGACTGAAAGCACATGATGACGGGCAGTTGCGCCACGACATTTTCGAAAACACCCACCACCGTGGACACGGCAAAGCCCAGCAGCAGCAAAATGCCCAACCACGGCAGTCGTTTTTTGACACTTTGGCGGATCGGTTCGGCCAGATCCTCCTCGGCCGTCAAGCCCGCAAGTTTGGCATAATCTTCGCCGTACTCCTCGTCGAGCACTTCCATGAAGTCGGGCGCCGTGACGACGCCGACGAGCTTGTTTTCATTGTCCAGCACGGGGACGGAAGTCTCGGAATATTCGATCAGGCTCGGCAGGCACGCGTCGATCGACGCATTTGCATATACATAAGGATAAGAAAAGGTGATGATATCCTCCAACGCCGTCCCCTCGCGCGCAACGATGAGGTCTTTCAGGTCGATCGCGCCGCAGAACGTGCCGCGCTCATCGACGACATAGAGCGTGGAAATATTGTCGTTTTCCGCCGCCTGACGCACCAGTTCCGTCATGGCGCTCTTGATGGTGGCGTTTTCGGGGATCTCGATGTAATTGGTGGACATTCGGCTGCCGATCTCGTCTTCGTCGAACGAGCTCAGAAGGCTGATCTGCGAGCGCGTCTGCGTATCCATCAGGTCGGTCAGCGAATCGCGCTCCGCCTTAGACAGGCGGCGCAGCAGTTCCAGCGCGACGGACGGCTCCATCAGCGACAGCGCCTCGACCTTTTGGCGAATGCCGAGCGTGGCAAAATACGCTTCCATGTCCTCGCAATATTCCAGCACATCGACCAGCGTCTGCATCGGGAGCAGGCGGAAGAGTTTCTTCTTTTCTTCCTCCGTCAGCGCGCCGAGCGCCATGGCGATGTCCTTTTCGTGGTGATCGAGGATCTTTTCCTGCAGTTTTTTCGGGGAGAGGCTCGAACGGACGGCCGCCACGATCTCTCCCGAAAAATCAGGCGGTGTGATGATCTCTTTGATTTCTTCCTGCATTGCTTGTTCCTCCTTTGTCATCAGTCGGACAGGCAATGGCGCTTTTTACGCGTGCAAAAGCCGATCGGCACGGGCAGTGCGCCGATCCGTGCGCGAAAAACCGCGCTTGCCTGTATGTACGGGACTACTGCCGCTACTGTCCATGCGATCACCTCACTTTTCTGTCGATTTTTACGAACGCTCAAACGTCCAGATAGCCGCAAAGCACCTTCAGCGTGTTCATCACGCCGTCGATGTGGCTGCGCTCGTAGCCGTGGCTGGCGTAAACGCCAGCGCCGATGAGGCCGTGGCGAATGTCATATCCGGCGCGCAGCGTCGCCTCGACATCGGAGCCGTAGAAAGGATACACGTCCACCGCGTAGTCCGCGCCCGTCTTTTTGGCGGCGTCGATGAGCTTGCCGACGACGTCATAGGAATACGGGCCGCCCGAGTCCTTGGCGCAGATGGACACCTGCCGCTCGGTGCACTGCAGGCCGTTACCGACGCAGCCCATATCCACGCTGATGGCCTCGGTCACGCCCTGCGGGACGGAGGCCGAGCCGCCGTGGCCGACTTCTTCGTATACCGTCACGTGGGCGTATACGCGGCGCGCGGGCACGATCTTCCTGTCGCTCAAGTATTTGGCAAAGCCCAGCAGGATACCGACGCTCAGCTTATCGTCGAGGAAACGGCTCTTGAGATAGCCGCTTTCCGTGCGGCGGGTGCGCGGCTCGAAGCAGACGAGATCGCCGACCTCGACGCCCAGCTCGCGCATTTGCGCGGCGGAAGTCACGTCCTCGTCGGGCACGATCTCGACCGTGTCCCACTTGCGGGCAGTCGAGGAATAGTCGCCGTTGACGTGCGTGGATGCGTTGCACAGCTGGCAGGTACCTTCGATGACCTTGCCGCTGCGCGTGCGGATGCGGACATTTTCCGCCTCGGCATTGTTGGCGTTCATGCCGCCCAGCGGCGTCAGGCGCAGGCGACCGTTGCCCTTGATCTCGGCGACCATGGCGCCCAAAGTGTCGGCGTGCGCCTCCAAAAGCAGCGCGTCGCGCGCATTCGTACCGCCGAGGTCGATGAGCACGCCGCCCTTGGCGGTGATCGTCGCGGCAAAGCCGAGCCGCTCGAAGGATTCCTTTACCCATGCGGCGGCGCGCTCGGTGTAGCCCGAGGGCGAGTCGATCGCTAACAGCGCGGCGGTCATGTCCCATGCATAGTCTGCGTAATTGCGTTCGATCATAATCATTCTCCTATCGCTTCTATTTTATATTATTTGTGTTTTCCGGGATCTCAACGCTTGCGTATTGCAAGCAAAGGCAGCTCGCAATAGTGCGACCAGCTCAATTTGCCAGACAGTGTCTGGCATTTTTCATAGGATCGGAAAGCTGTCGATCTTTGACACTGTCAAATTATTGTTCCTTCATTCTCCCATCAATAAGTATTTCCAAAGTGCAAATATTTCACGCACGGTGTAGCCGATGCGCGAAGACGTCGTGCTCGTGCGGGCGCGGACGAAGATGGCATTCGGCCAAAAACGCTTTGCGATCAGGCTCGCGCGGTAGAGGTGGAATTCGCTCGTCAGCACGCCGACCGTCGCGTCCTCGCGTTCGATCAGTGCCATGCTGTTTCGGAAATTTTCGGAAGTGGAAGTCGACGCTTCTTCCAAAAGGATGCGTTCGGGCGCGATCCCCTTGGCGCACAGCTCGTCGAAAATGCACTGCGCCTCGCTCATCGGCTCATCCGCACCCTGCGCGCCCGAGGCGATGCAAACGGTATTCGGATGGGCGGACAAATACTCGTAGGCGGTATCGATGCGGTCGCCGAGCACCTTGGACGGTTCGTCGGGCTTGACTCTGCAGCCGAGCACGATCAGGTAGTCGCACGCGACGTCCTTTTGATCCTTGACGCCGAAGCCGATGACGAGGAGCGTCACGAGCGCGGCCACGAGGAACAGGGTCAGCAGGATATAGATCGGCAGGCGGACGATCTTCCACGCGCCGTGAGCGATCTTTTGCAGCAAAAAACAGATACCGAAAAAGCCGCCCGCGAGGAAGCATAAAATATCCAACGGTCTAAAATGGCCGTTCAGGCGCAGTATTGCCCCGAGCAGCAAACTGCCTATGCAACAATACAGCATACGATCCCTCCTTTTTCCATATTGTAGCACATCCCGAAACGGAAAACAAGAGCGGATCTGCGCCCTTGCAGAAAAAATGTATTGTGCATTTTGTCGTTTCGAGGCAATTTTTCCGACGTATTCGGCGTTGGTTTTTGTTGGCTTTGCACGAATTTTGTCGTTTGGGGCAAAATTCGCTTGAATATATATATATATATGTTATAATGTTTCCACTTTCGGTACAGGCCGAAAGATATTTTTACAGGAGGAAACTCAAACATGAAGAAACTCAACAAAAAAGGCTTCACCATCGTCGAACTGGTCATCGTGATCGCCGTCATCGCCATTCTGGCTGCCGTGCTCATCCCGACCTACAGCAGCGTGGTGGAAAAAGCCAAGACATCCAAAGCACTGCAGGCAGCGAGAAACACCTACACCGAGTACATCGCCGATCTGGATTATACCAAGGAGCAGCCGGGCGACTACTATGTTGTCAAGGTGTCTAGCAACGAATTCGTCGCTGTTGTTAAGGGTGAAGTTGCAGAAACCATCAGCGCATCCGCAGATGCAGCCGCAACTGCATTCAAGGATAAAGGCTATGTTGTTCTTGAAAGAAGCAGCACTGATTCCCAAACAATCACAACCTCCGCTGTCGCATCCAGTTCTTCCGAAGGCTAAACTGAATGAATTATCCCCCTGCGCGGCGCGCAGGGGGATTTTTTCATATTTTGTTCCATATGGGTCGGCTCGTCAGCCCGCAAAAGCGCAAACGCTGCCGTAGGCCAACTATGGAAAGTCAAGCACGCGTGTCATCCTGAGCGAGCGAATGTGGTATAATAATTTTGGACAACTCATGAAATGACAAAAAAGG
>CAYOZT010000081.1:0-6025 GCA_964408545.1 uncultured Oscillospiraceae bacterium
CGATGCCGTTGATGAACTTGACGATCTCCATATTGGTCTCGTGCGCGATGCGGATGGCTTCGTACACGACCGCCTCGGGCGCTTCGTTGGCCTCGGTCTCGATCATGACTACCTTCTCGAAGGTCGAGGAGATGCACACGAAGCAATCGCAGGCCTCGCGCTCGTCGGCGGAGGGATTGATGATATAGCGGCCGTCCAGATGTGCCACGTTCGTGGTGGCGACAGGTCCGTTCCACGGCACGTCGCTCGAGGCGATGGCGATGGAAGCGCCCAAGGATGCGACGATCTCGACGGGATTGTCGTGGTCGTTGGCAAGGACGGTGCAGGTCACGACGGTGTCGTTACGCAGCTCCTCGTCGAACAGAGGGCGCATGGGGCGGTCGATGATGCGGCTGTTGAGGATGCTGCGCTCGGAGGGCTTGCCCTCGCGGCGGTTGAACGAGCCCGGGATACGGCCGACGGCGTACATTCTCTCCTCGAATTCGATGGTCAGGGGGAAGTAGTCGATGCCGGCCTTGGGGATGGGGTTGCAGGTGCAGGTGGTCAGCACGACGGTGTCGCCGTAGCGGCAGATGCACTCGGCGTTGGCAAGCTCGGCGACTTTGCCGGTCTCCACGGTGAAGGTGCGGCCGCCGATCTCGGTCTCGTAGACATGGTGATTGGGGTATTGCTTGCGGGTGATCATGGATAAAAAACCTCCTATAAAAAATGTGTTGCTCGGGAGGTTTAGCACTTGAAACGGCCGCCGACGCTTCGGCGACTCTTTCAACTGCTAAATATCTCCCGATGATTTGTGAACGAAAAAGCGGCGATAAAATCGCCGCTTTTTTGTATCTTACTTACGGATACCCAGCTTGGCGATCAGAGCACGGTAACGGTTGATATCCTTCTTTGCCAGATAATCCAGCATCTTGCGGCGCTTACCGACCATCATCAGCAGTCCGCGGCGGGAATGGTTGTCGTGCTTGTGGGTACGCAGGTGATCGGTCAGCTCGTTGATACGGGCGGTGAGGATCGCGACCTGCACCTCGGGCGAGCCGGTGTCGCCTTCGTGAATGGCGTTTTCGAGAATAACTTGCGTCTTCTTTTCCTTGAGGATCATGGTATTTTTCCACCTTTATCAATATTTACCTTGCGCTCAGTAAGAGGTCGGTGTGTCCCGAAACCGGGCAGCAGGCATTCTCTGACACATAGTCAGCCTTGCTATTGTAGCATAGCTTTACGAAAATGTAAAGCGAAATTTTCAAAAAATTTTATTTTTCGAGATATCACGAATTCGCGTCGTTCTGCTTGGGCTTGCGGCGGTGATAATAATTGCGGCGGCGATTGTTGCGGGGCTTATTCTGCGCGTCGGAAGGGGCGTCGTTCTGCTCGGGCGCGGGCTGCGGTTTTTCCGTGCGCGGCTTCGGCGGCTCGGCGTTCTTCGGCTCGGGCGTCTTTTGCGCTTCGCTCGGCTCGGGCTTTTGCCGATTGGCGTTTTTGTGGCGGCGATTTCGGCCGCTCTTTTCCGCCTTGGGCGTTTCCTCGGGCACGGGCTGCGCCGCCTGCTCGACGATCTGCTCTTCGCGGTAGCGGAAACGGATCGGCTCTAAAGAGTCGGGCTCGGCGTCGCTCGTTTTCGGGTGCGGCTTGCCGCTGCCGGAAATGGGCGCCCAATCGTCGGGGATGGGCTCGTCGGTCTTCTTGGGCTTGCCGTTGCGCAGCACGGCGATGTCCGCGACGGCGAACCGGCTGATGGTGTCCGGATCCTTTTCCAGACGCACCTTGACCTTCTGCCGCAGCAGGCTCACCTCCGTCACGATGCCGCGGCCTTCGGGCGTGTCGACGAAGGACTCCTCCTTGGGCGTGTTGCGCAGCAGGTCTTCGTAGGCGTCCTGCTCGTATTTCAGGCAGCACATCAGCCTTCCGCAGGTGCCGGAGATCTTTGTCGGATTGAGGCTGAGCGACTGCGTTTTTGCCATTTTGATGGAAACGGGCTGGAAATCGTCCAAAAAGCTGGCGCAGCAGAAGGGTCTGCCGCAGATACCGAGACCGCCGACCATTTTCGCCTTGTCGCGCACGCCGATCTGGCGCAGCTCAATGCGGGTATGGAAGACGGCCGCGAGGCTCTTGACCAGCTCACGGAAATCGACGCGCTCGTCGGCGGTGAAAAAGAAGAGGATCTTGCTGCCGTCAAAGGCGCATTCGGCGGAGACCAGCTGCATATCCAGTCCCTGCTCCTCGATTTTTTGCAGGCAGACGGCGTGCGCACGTTTTTCTTTGGCGCGGTTTTCTTCGACGATGCGCTCGTCCTGCGCCGTCGCAAGGCGGATGACGCTGCGAAGCGGCGTCACGACCTCCGAGGCCGCGATGCGATGGTTCGCGCCCATGCAGATGCCGAACTCGGGGCCGCGTGCGGTGTCGATGATGACGTGGTCGCCGAGACGCAGCGATTTGCCCATGGGATCGAAATAGTATATTTTCTGACCGGGGCGGAATTGGATATCCGCCACTTCCACCTGCTCGGGGAGCTTGTTTTCTTCGTTGTTGATCTGATCCATGTGAATCTCCTTGATGAGAAATTACAAATTATAAATTACAAATTACAAATGATAAATCGGGCGGGATGCGTTCGCCGCGACATATGCGGTTTCCGAAAAGTGAAAACTGCGCGGTAGGGGCGGACGCCTCTGTCCGCCCGAAAAAATCGCAATTCTGTCATTTCAAGCGAGCGGCAGCGAGTCGAGAAATCTACTCATTGACGGGACATATTTTGTAAAATAAGGGGATAGATCCTTCGACTCGCTGTCGCTCGCTCAGGATGACACGGTGTTTTTCGTAACCCTTGCGTAGGGACCGGCGTCCTCGACGGTCCGTTTGCGCTCCCTCTTCGATGACATTTTTTGCGTTTTACCGCAAATGGCGGCAGAGGTAGCCGCAGATGGCGGCGGGGGAAACGTTTCCCTGCGCGTAACGGATGCATTTTTGCAGTTTTTCGACGGCATCGCTCAGTTCCGCGGCGCCCAAACTCGCGGCAAGCTCGGCAGCGGCGGCGGAGGTGCTCTGCGCGCCGCAGCGGATGAGCAGTGCGCCCTCGAGAATGTCCGTCCACTGCTGCAGCAGCACGATGAGCGCGTCGCGCTTGCTTTTTTCCAAGGGGACGAGTGTGCGCGTCAGCAAAAGGCTGTCCTTCGCGCACATGGCACGGACGAAATCGCGTGTCTGCGCATTGTCTTCCCGTCCGGACAGGAGCGTGCGCGCCTGCCCCAAAAATCCGCCGCTGCGTTCGGCTGCGGCCTCGAGCTGCGCGGGCGTAGCCTGCGGAAATTCGCGCTGCAGCGCCTGTATCAGCGTCGCGCGGTCAAGCCCCTGCATTTTCAGCTCCGCGCAGCGCGAGCGCACGGTGGGCAAAATTTTCTCGGGATCATTCGTCAGCAGGAGGAACAAACCGTAAGACGGCGGCTCTTCGAGCAACTTCAAAAGGGCGTTTTGCCCCTCAATGCCCATTTCCTGCGGAAAAAGGTAGACCTTGCGTGCGCCCTCGTTCGGGCGGATGAAGGCATCGTCGCGCATTTGGCGGATGATACGCACGGGCACGGTCTTGTGCTCGGGATCGGTGACGGTGATGACGTCGGGGTGGGTGTCCGCGAGCACCTTGCGACAATTTTCGCAGTGTAGGCAGGGCTTGTCCACGCCCTCGCAGAGCGCGGCGGCGGCGATCAGGCGCGCAAGCGTGTGCTTTCCCGCGCCCTCGGGGCCGGAGATCAAGTAAAAATGCGCAAGTTTTCCCTGCTGCAGCGCCGATGTCAAATTGTCTTTGATGCGCCGGTTGCCCAGCAGGGATGAAAGTGGCATATGTTACCTCGGATGGAAAAATGTGGGGCGTTGGCGTTTCACGGACGCCCCTGTCCGCCCGCAAAAAAACGCAATTTTGTCATTTCGAGCGAGCGGCAGCGAGTCGAGAAATCTACTTTCTGACGGGACATTTTTTGTAAAATCGGGGGATAGATCCTTCGACTCGCTTCGCTCGCTCAGGATGACAGAGCTTTGCTTTTTGCTATTGACGGGCTGTGCAATCGTCGAACGGGGGCGGCGGGGATATATCCCCGCCCTACCGCGCATCGCCGTGGGGCGGTTTTGCATCGGACGGGGGCGGCGGGGACGTGTCTGTGGGCAATTATCCTACATAGCGGGACGCCGTGGGCGTTTCTTAGCCCCAGAGGGCGGAGAGCATGGGAATGACCTGCTTTTTGCGGCTCATGATCTGCGGCAGGAAGGCGGTATTTTCGCGCGGCGTGACATGGAAGGCCTGCTCGATGGTATCGTCGTCGCCGAGGTAGACGATCTGCGTACCTTCCATCAGCACGTCCGTCAGCATCAGGATCATCAGATCGAAACCGTGCCGTTCGGCATTTTTGCGCATGGCCTGCAGGAACTCCGCTTTGCGCTCGAGCAGGTGGCTGCTGTCGACGCAGGTGATCTGCGACACGGCCAGAGAATGCCCCGCGATGTGGAATTCCTTGTAATCCGTGCTAAGCATCTCGTCGATGCTCTTATTATCGGTCGAGGCGGAGAAGATCTCTCTGCCCAGTTCATCGAGCGAGACCTTGGCCAGCCGCGCCATGCGCTCGGCCGTCCAGACATCGCGGTCGGTGCAGGTGGGGGACTTGAACATGACGGTATCCGATAGGATCGCGGCGGCCATCATGCCCGCCATTTTCGCGCTCGGAAGCAGGCCGCGCTCTTGGAACATCGATGCGATGATGGTATTGGTCGAGCCGACGGGCTCGTTGCGGAAGTAGACGGGATGATTCGTCTGCACGTCGGCAAGGCGATGGTGGTCGATGATGGCGAGGATCTCCGCCTCTTCGAGGCCGGGCACGGACTGCGCCGCCTCGTTGTGGTCGACGAGCACGACGCGCTTGCGCCGCGGGCGCAGCAGGTGATAGCGTGTCAGCACGCCCGCGACTTTTTCGTTTTCGTCGAGGATGGGGTAGCAGGAGTCGCGGTGCTTGAGCACCTGCTCCTTGACATCGTCCACGCGGTCGGCCAGATGAAAGCAGACGAGCTCCTGCGTGCGGCAGATGCGCCCGATGGGCGCGGATTGGAACAGAAGTCTTGCGGCGCGATAAGCGTCGAAGGGGGTGAAGATGATGCAGGTCTTCGTGTCGAGCTGCCGCAGCTCGGCGGAAAGCTCCGTCTGACACAGGATCAGGCAGCGCACATTCATTTCCAGCGCGCGGCGGATCATATCCGGCTGGTGGCCGCAAAGGACGATACTGTCCTCGCGGTCGAACAGGAGATTTTCCCGATCGGTGGGCAGCGCGATGGCGATCTCGCCGGAAACGCTGTCCGTGTTCCAGCTGCCGGAGTTGAGGATCTCGCCCTCGAGCACGGACAGCACGTTGCACACGGGCACTTCCTCGAGATACGCGGAGGAAACGAGGTCCATATTGTAGCTGGCGACGTTTTCGCGCGCGAGCATACCGAAGAGCGTGCCGTCCTCGTTCGCGACGGGCAGCGCCGAGATATTTTTCTGCCCCTGAAGCTCCTTCCACGCGCGGCCGACGGTCACGGCGGCGTCGAGGATGGGGGGCGTATCGAAATCGAGGTCGCGCACTTGGGTGTACATATTGTGGATCTGTTTGGGCGGCTGAAAACCGAAGCGATTCAGAACGATCTGTGTTTCGTCGGAAACACGGCCGAGGCAGGCGGCCTCGTACTCGCGGTCGCCCAAGGCGTTGCGCAGCGCGGCGTAAGCCATGGCGGCGACGATCGAGTCGGTGTCGGGATTGCGATGACCGGTCACGTAGATGGGATCCATATGCGTCCTCCTTCGATGGATAATGATAAATTACAAATTATTAATTATAAATTACAAATTGGGCAAACCTCCGAACCGTGCCATCGCGTATGGGGCGGTGCCTTCGACGCCCTGTATGCACACCCTCCGGTAGGGGCGGACGCCTCTGTCCGCTCGAAAAAACGCATTTTGTCATTTCGAGCGAGCGAATGTGGTATAATAATTTTGGACAACTCATGAAAT
>CAYOZT010000082.1:0-5892 GCA_964408545.1 uncultured Oscillospiraceae bacterium
GGTCTGCAAAACCCTCATTCCCCAGTTCAAATCTGGGAGGTACCTCCAAAAAGAAGCGACGATTTTCGCAAGAGAGTCGTCGTTTCTTTTTGGTTCTTTTCTCTATTCACTCTTCACTCTTCTCAAAAAATCTCGTGTCGAACGGTTTTCGGCACGAGATTTTTTCAAAGAGCAAGATATTCCATAAATGCGGGGATCTGCTTTTGCCATGAGCTTTCGTTGTGCATACCGCCGGGGATGATCTTCAGCACGACGTTCACGCGGCGCGTCAGCAGCAAACGCGCGACGGAGAACAGCGCCTCGGAGCTGTTGGCGTGATTCGGCAGTTCCAAGCTGCCGTAATCGATGTAGATGCTGCTGTCGGTCGCGATGGCGGAATTCGTCACGATATCGAGCACCCGATCCTTCGCGATCCAAAAGCTCGGCGAGATGCACGCCGCCTTTTTGAACACGTCGTTATATTCGCACACGGCGTACAGGCTCATCAGGCCGCCCATGGACGAGCCGGCGATGCAGGTGTGCTCGCGGTCGGGCAGCGTCGGATAGTGCGCGTCGATATAGGGCTTGAGCGTTCCGACGAGCCAGTCCATATACTGCTTGCCGCGCCCTTGGATCGCGCCGACCTGCGGCATTTCAAAATCGACGGGCGAATACTCCGAGAGCCGATCGTCACCATGATGCGTACACTCGACGGCAACGATGATCAGCTGCTTTCGATTCTCGTCGAGATACTCGCCCATGCCCCACGACTTTCCGTAGGTGGCGTGGGTATCAAAGAAAATATTGTGGCCGTCGAACATATACATGACCGGATAACGGCGCCCCGATGTCTCCCAATCTGCGGGCAAATAGAGGTAAACCAGCCGCTGCTCGTCGCCGGACAGATCGGGGATCTGAATTTTCCATGTGTATACCATGCCTAGCCTCCCAATGTAAAACGCAATTATGATTATTATATCCGAATGCACCGCGAGCGTCAATGCGCAGTAATTCCAAATCTGCGCCGAAAAATCGGCGATTTCTGGTAAATTTATCACATATGTGCGCAAAAATCGTGCCCCCGATCGCTCGGAGGCATGATTTTTGGATTTCACGCAGGATCAGGGTGCTTCGACGAAGGTGATCTGCAAGACGATGCTTTGGCGGTAGTTTCGCAGCAGCTCAATGGTCGTCGTGTCGCCCGCTACGAATTTGCGCAAGGCTCTTGTCAGGTCGGTCAGGTTGCCGATGTCGTAGCCGCCGAGGTTGACGATGACATCGTTGGCACGTACGCCCGCGTTGCTCGCGCTGCCGCCGTCGACCACGCTCTTGACGCACACGCCGAGCTGCGTGCCGTCGTTGAGCGTCAGCGTGTAGCACTGGATGCCGAGGTAGGCGGAGCGGATCTTTCCGTATTCGCGCAGATCGTCGAGCATATCGACCACGTCGTCCATGGGGATGGCGAAGCCGATGCCCTCGATGGACGCGCCCGACGAGGTCGTGCCGGAATACTTCGCGCTCGTGATACCGACGACCTCTCCGCGGTTGTTGAACAGCGGGCCGCCGGAGTTTCCGGAGTTGATGGCCACATCCGTCTGGATCATGTTGATGACCGTGCCGTCGGTGCTGACATCGCGATCCATGCCGCTGACATAGCCGACCGTCAGGCTGAAGCTCAGCTCGCCGAGCGCATTGCCGATGGCGACGACCTGCTCACCGACCGCGAGCGCGTCGCTGCTGCCGATGGTCACATACTGCATATCTTTCCCGTCGACCTTCAAAAGGGCGATGTCGTTGGTAGAGTCCGAGCCGACCAAAACGGCGTCCATTTCCGTACCGTCGGAGAACGTTGCCGTGATGGTGGTCGCGCCGTCGATGACATGGTGATTGGTCACGACATAGCCGTCGGCGCTGATGACGAAGCCCGAGCCTGCGGAGCCGCTCTGCGCGATACCGCTTGCGGATTTGGTCACGCAGTTGACAGCCACCACCGCGTGGATGTTCTTTTGATAGATCTCGCTCGGCGTCATGCCCTCCTGCGTCACGGTCACGATGGAGGAAGTGCCGTCTTCAAATGCATCGAGCCGCTCCTGCAGCACATCGAGGCAAGCGCGGTAATGCTCCAGCTGCAGATCGTTTTGCTTTTGCCAGTAGCGGTTCATGTAACCGACGCTGATGGCGCAGCCGGAAATGACCAACCCGATGGCGACCACGATCGCCGCCGCACCGATCAATACCTTCTTCCCGATACGGCGCTTGCGCTTGGGCTTTTCCGGTTGCGGCTGCACGGGCGGTACGGGCGGCTCATCGTCGGCGGAGATCTTCTCGCAATAAAAGGGGGTGCCGTACGTCGTCTCGGTGCTTCCCGCGCCGACGCCGTGGTAAAATCCGTCCTCCTGCGGCTCGGAGCACTCGTCTGTCGGCGTTTGCTCCCGCTCGTCGGATGGGGCTTGCTCCTGCTCCCGTGTCGGCATTTGCTCCTGTTCGGAAGGCTCCGAAACGGCATCCTGCTCCTCGGGGCGCGGATCGAACGCATCATTTTCATAAGTATCCATAGCTTGACCTCCTGTGGTTTCTTTTTATATGGTATGCAATCAATATGAACAAACCGTGAATTCGCCTCAAACACTTTATAAACATCGTCAAAATTTGGAAAAGCGGCGGATCGCTCCGCCGCCCTGCTTTATTTCTTGCGGAAGGACTTGCAGTCGGTGCATCGGTCGATCTTGGGATCGGCCTCGTGCGTACCGACCAAAATGCGATCCAAAGAGCAGAAATCGGCGTCATCGCAATGGTTCGCGCACTGCGTAACGGTGCACTCGATACACTTGTTGGCATGGCAATTCATAGACATTTCCTCCTTCAAAAGTAGTGCGCTCGTAGTTTGTGCCGAGCGGGAGAAAATATGCGCGAAACGAATTGCTTTTTTCAAAAAAATATGCTATCTTAAATAAAAAAGGGGGAACTGTGTTATGGCAATGATCGCACCTTCGATTTTATCCGCGGATTTTGCGAATTTGGAACGCGATATCCGCGCCATCGGCGAAAACGGCGCCGATTGCGTACACGTCGACGTGATGGACGGACTTTTTGTCCCGAATATCACGATCGGCATTCCCGTCGTGCAGGCGCTGCGCAAGGTCACGACCTTGCCGCTGGATGTGCACCTGATGATCGAGCGTCCCTTGCGCTATGTGGAGGCATTCTGTAAGGCAGGCGCGGACTATGTGACCGTCCATGTGGAAGCGGACACGCCCGAAAATACCCACGCCGCGCTGCAAAAGATCCGTGCGCTCGGCTGCAAGGCAGGGATCGTGCTCAAGCCGAATACGCGTGCCGAGGCGGCGCGTGCCTTTTTGACGGAATGCGACATGATCCTCGTCATGACCGTCGAGCCGGGCTTCGGCGGGCAGAAATTCATGGCGGACATGATGCCGAAGCTGCGTATGCTGCGCGCTTGGCGGGACGAAATATGCCCTGCGTGCCTGCTGGAGGTCGACGGCGGCGTCGACGCGCAGACACAGCTGCTTTGCAAGGAAAACGGTGCGGATGTGCTCGTCACGGGCTCGGCCTACTTCAAGGCCGCCGATAAGAAAGCCTTCGTCCGCGCCGTGCAGGGCTGAAAATTCCGGCAAAGATATACCCGCAGTAGGGCGGACAGGGTCGTCCGCCCCTACCGCGTGAACGAACATTTTCGTGCGGGACGGAAGAGGGTGTCGTCCCCTACGATCGCGTACGTGTTTCCTTTGTCATATCGAAACATTTCGCGCCAGTGGGAAACTCACTTGGAACATGACCTTTCCGTCGGCGCAGTCGACGGTGATCTTCCCTTTGTGCGCATCGACGATGGCCTTGGCAATGGCAAGGCCGAGACCGAAATGGCCGTCGTCGCCGCGCGCCTCATCCGCGCGGTAAAAGCGTTCGAAAAGATGGGCGCGCCGCTGCTTGGGGATCTCCCGACCGTCGTTGATGACACTGAGCCTTGCCGTGCCGTGCTCTGCTTTCAGCCGCACGAGCACTTCCCGCTCCCCGTCGGCGTGTTCGATGGCGTTGTCGACGAGGATGGACACGAGCTGCTTGAGCTTTTGCTCCTCCCCTTCCACGAATATCCCCTCATCGATCTCGGAGCGCAGATGCGCTCCTTTTTCATAAGCAACGCTCTCGAAGGGCAGCACTTCGCCCGAAACGAGCCGACTGTATGCCAAATGTTCCCGCCGCGCCTCGACATTTTCCGTCTTCGCCAGTGCCAGCAGCTGCTTGACAAGGCTGCCCATGCGTTCGTTTTCGTAGCGGATGTTCGCCAGCCAGCGATCATCTCCCAATTCGCGTTCCAGCAGCTCCGCGTTTGCGCCGATCACCGACACGGGCGTTTTCAGCTCGTGTCCCGCGTCGGAGATGAACTGCCGCTGCTTATGATAGCTCTGCTCCAGCGGCGCGACGATCTTCTTTGCCAGCCACCGTGACAGGAAAAAGAGCGCGATCATGGATATGCTGCCGAAAATGAGCGTATTTCGCATCAGCAACGTCATTTTTTCCTGCACGATGGTGTTGTCCATAAAAAGCACGACGCGGTAGCCCTGCTTTTGCGCGGTATAGTAAAGAAGGTTTCCCTTCTCGCCGCGTGTTTTTCCGCTTTTGAGGATGCTCGCGGCATATTCTTGCAATGTCTGCTCCTCGTACACGCGGCGCTCGCCGACATCCGTTGCCAAAATGCGCCCGTCATTTCCGATCGCGACCGCGTAAAAGGTGGACAATTCCAGCGACGGTTTTTTGCTCGGTATGTCCGGTTCCGCAATGCCGGGACGGAAGATCGTGCCGTCCGCGTGCAGGGCATAGTTTTGCGCCTGCCGTTCGAGCATACGGAAATTGTCGTAGCGCATTTCAAAGTAGCTGCTCAAATAGATCACGGCCAGCGTTCCGAGCAGCAGCAGCGTCAGCACCAGCATGATCGAGGCGACGATCTTGCGTCTTGATTTTCTAAACATCGTCGCACCTCAATTCGTAGCCGACGCCGCGCACCGCCTTGATCTCCGTCCTCGCGCCGACGAAAGCAAGTTTTTTTCGCGTGAAGGAGAGGTAGACCTCCACATTATTATATTCCGCCTCGCAGTCAAAACCCCAAATTTTCACCGCCAGCTGCTCACGCGTCAGGATCTGCCCGCCGTTGCTCATCAGGTATTCCAGCAGGCGGTATTCCTTTTCACTTAAGCGAACGCTGCGTGTATCGTGCGACAGCAGCAGCGTATTCGTGTCCAAGCAAATGTCGCCGAAGCGCAAAATGCCGTCGGGCGCGTTCAGGCTGCGGCGTGTCAGCGCACGCAGTCGCGCAAGGAGTTCGCGCGTCATGAAAGGCTTGGTCAGATAATCGTCCGCGCCGCTGTCGAGTCCTTCGACCTTGTCGTCGAGCTCCGAGCGTGCCGTCAGCATCAAGATCGGCGTGCGGATACCCTGTAAGCGTGCCCTGCGGGCGATCTCGAAGCCGTTCATCGCGGGCAGCATCACATCGAGTATGATCACGTCGTATATCTCGCTTTCGATCGCCGCAAGGCCGTCCGCGCCGTTGGCAAAATGATCGACCTCGTATTTTTCCTGACGCAATATCTCACACAGCGCCTGCGCCATTCTGATCTCGTCCTCTACCAGCAAAAGTCGCACGCATAGCACCTCCGTCCTTACTGCACATTGTACGAACATTATAGCACATTTTATTGAAAAATCATTGAATATTGAAAAGAAAAGTAAAAAAAGCGAAAATCCTCCCTGCGGCAATTGACTTTTCGTCCGCGTTCCAGTATAATCTAATCGAATACAGAGGCGAATTCGCCTTTTGAAAAGAAAGGATAATCGGCATGATTTACAGTAGCGAAGTACAACATATGTGCAGCGTTGCCAAAGGCGCTTATCACGGCCCCG
>CAYOZT010000083.1:0-5851 GCA_964408545.1 uncultured Oscillospiraceae bacterium
GCGCCGCTCACCAGCGTGACCTGACCACCGCCATCAAGCGTGCCCGTCAGATCGCCCTGCTGCCCTACGTGGCGGACTAACGGAAAATCATCGCCTCGGAGTTTTCCGAGGCGATTTTTATCAGCATGATGCCCTAATTTTCAAAGCAAAAACTATGCAATTTTTCCAAAAATCGGCAAATATCGATTTAATTGTTGACAATCTGTGTCCAAAGTGTTACGATGTTGATGAAAAGTTGTCCGATACGGGCATTTTTCCATTATTCGCTCCGTCTTTCGTGCGGGGCAAAAGAAAGAGGGATAACACTTATGAAGAGAAGAATTTTTGCCGTATTGTTGCTCGTGCTGGTCATGGCAACGCTGCTCGTCGGCTGCAAGAAGAAAACGACTTGCGAGCTGTGCGAGAAGAAGAAATGGTGTGAAAAAGTCGAGTTCGACGGTGAAACCGGCTACCTCTGCTCGGACTGCAAGGAAGAAGTAGAAGACCTGAAAGATTTCCTTGACGATCTGGACGGCCTGTTTGATTGATCCGCAAAATGTAGCGCCCCGCAAAAGCACGGCTTTTGCGGGGCATTTTTACGTTTCCTCGGGGATCGACTCGGCGCCGAGCGCCGAGATCTCATAGGCCACGCGCGTTTCGCTGCCTTCGCTCGTCTGCTTGACATAGCTGCGGCTCTGCAACCGCCCCGAAATGCGGATGGTATCCCCCGTGCGGCAGACGGACAGCTGCTGCGCCGTGCGTCCCCAGAGGATGCACGGCAGATAATCCGCACGCCGGAACGCGCGCGGCACCGCCAGCATCACGTCGCAGATATCGCGTCCCAAGGGCGTGCGCCGCAGCGTCGGCTGCTTGCACAAAACGCCCTGCAGCGTCACATCGTTGCACGGTTCGCCCCGTGTCGGCTCGACGCTCGCCGCGAAAACGAAGATCAGCAACCGCCGCGTGCCGTTTTCGCGCAGATTGTGCGAGCGGATCTGCCCGCAAATTTCGAGCGTCTCGCCGCCGCAGAGCGTCAGGCCCTCCAAAAGCGCCGCGTCGCACACCACGGGCAGCGTGTCGACCGCGCCCGACAGCCGCGCCACGGCCAGCGCAAAGCGATAAAATCGTTTGTAATGATTTTCATGCGAAAAACGCGGCTGCTCGCAAAGTTCCCCGCGAATGACGATGCTGTTTTCGGAATGTTCCATAAGTACCACCTCAAATTCAGTTGTATGGAACATTCTATGCGGGCGCAGAAGCGACGATGACCGAATTTTTTTGCGGACGGAGCGTACGCATTTTGCATAAAAATCCTATTGCAAGTATTTCGGAAATATGCTATAATGACGAGACTATGAGAAAAGGAGAAGAAAAAGAAAATGGTATTTGGTAAGCATATCAACCGTTACTACCTGCGATACGGTCTGATGCTGCTGGCCGGTCTTGCGGCGCTGTTCGCCGTGGACTACCTGCAGCTGGAGATCCCCAAGTTCTATCGCATGGTCATCAACGGTCTGGACGGGCATACCCCCGAGTTCGGCATGGATTACCTGCTCGACGAGATCTGCCTTCCCATGACGAAGATCATCATTGCCATCGTCGTCGGGCGTTTCTGTTGGCGCATTTGCATCTTCGGCGCAGCCACCCGCATGGAAAACGACCTGCGCAGCAGGATGTTCGCCCACTCCGAGCGCTTGAGCCGTGAGTACTACCAGCTCAACAAGGTCGGTGACCTGATGAGCCTGTATACCAACGACCTCGACACCGTACAGGAGTGCTACGGCTGGGGTTTCATGCAGTTTTTCGACGCCATCATCCTCGGCACGCTCGCCGTGCGTGAGATGTGGCAGATGGATCACCTGCTGACCGTGCTGTCGCTCATCCCGATGGGTCTGCTGTTTGCCAGCGCCTCCGTCGTCGGCTCGGTCATGACGAAAAAATGGGACAAGCGGCAGGAATGCTTCTCGCAACTGTCCGACTTCTCGCAGGAGAGCTTCTCGGGCATCGCGGTCATCAAGGCCTTCGTCAAGGAGACGAAGGAGCTGGTCGCCTTCAAGAAGCTGAACGTCGAAAACGAGGACGCGAATATCGATTACACCAAAACGAGCGTGCTGATGCGCATCCTCGTGACGAGCTTTGTCGAAAGCGTCATCTGCGTCATCCTCGGCTACGGCGGCTATCTCGTGCACAAGGGCACCTTCAACGCCGGTCAGCTGATGGAGTTCATCGGCTATTTCAACGCGATCGTTTGGCCGATCATGGCCGTGTCCGAGCTGATCGATATGCATTCGCGCGGCAAAGCCTCGCTCAAGCGTATCAGTGAGCTGCTCGACGCCCCCGTCGACGTGCGCGACCGCGAAGGCGCCGTCCCGCTGGAGACCGTGCACGGCAGCATCGAATTCCGCGATCTGACCTTCCGCTACCCCGACGGTGAGTTCGACGCCCTGCAAAATGTGTCGTTTACCATCCAAGCGGGCGAAAATGTCGGTCTCGTCGGCAAGACCGGCTGCGGCAAGACGACGCTGGTCGACCTGATCCTGCGTACTTACAATGTGCCCGACGGGACGCTGTTCATCGACGGGCACGACGTCAACGATGTCACCATCCGCTCCGTGCGCGACGGCTGCGCCTATGTCCCGCAGGACAATTTCCTGTTCTCCGACACGATCGAGAACAATATCGGCTTCGGCGTGGACGAGCTCGACCGTTGCTCCGTCATCAAAGCCGCGCAGATGGCGGACATTCACTCGAACATCTCCGAGTTCCAGAAGGGATACGGCACGATCTTGGGCGAGCGCGGCGTCACCGTCTCGGGCGGCCAAAAGCAGCGTATCTCCATCGCCCGCGCGCTGATGAAGGATGCGCCCATCCTGATCTTGGACGACAGCGTTTCCGCCGTCGACACCAAGACCGAGACGACCATCCTGCAAAACCTGCGCCGGACGCGCCTCGGCAAGACCACCATCCTGATCGCCCATCGTATCTCGACCATCGAAAAGATGGACAAGATCCTCTTTATGGACGACGGCAAGGTCGTCGCCTTCGGCACACACGAGCATCTGTACGAAAGCAATGCAGATTACCGCAAAATGGTCGATCTGCAAAAGCTTGAGGAGGAAGGAGGTCAACAAAATGCGTGAATACCTGCCTCTGATCATCTGCGGCGCGATCATCGGCGCCTTCGCCATCATCTTCGCCGTCGCCTATTTCGCGCTGAAGGGGCGTTTCGAGCACGACCACGGTGACCGCCACATTTCCGACAAGGAGCTCATCCGCCGTCTGGTACGTTACGCCAAGCCCTACAAAAAGGAGTTTATCGTCATCTTTTTGATCATGATCTTCTCCATCGTGTACGACATCATCTCTCCCTTGCTCATATCCGAGATCGAAGCCATGATCGGCGCGGCCGAGGGCTTTGACCTGCGTAACCTCTTCGTTTACGTCGGCGTGTACGCGAGCATCCTCGTGGTGAGCATGGTCTGCACCTATTTCCAAACGATCATCCTGCAAAAGATCGGTCAAAAGATCCTCTCGCAGATCCGACTGGACACCTTCACCCGCATCGAGCAGCTGTCCCACGAGCAGCTCAACAATATCCCCGTCGGAAAGCTCGTCACGCGCGTGAGCAACGACCCGAACTCCATCAGCTACCTGTTCACGAACATCCTCGTCACCTTGGTGAAAAACTCCATGGTCATCGTGGGCGTTCTGGGCGCGATGCTGATGATCAACTGGGCGCTGACGCTGATGGTGCTGTGCTTCGTGCCCTTCCTCATCGTCTTTACGCTCATTTTCCAGAAGTTCTCCCGCCACGTGCACCGTCAGGTGACCAATACGCGCACCGATCTGAACACCTTCCTGTCGGAAAATCTCTCGGGCATGAAGATCACACAGGTCTTCAACCGCGAGGCGCAGAAAAACGACGCGTTCAACGAGCGCAGCCGCAAAATGCAGAAGGCGAAAATGAACCGTATGTACGTGTTCGGCATTTTCCGCCCGATGGTGTATATGCTCTATGTCAGCTCGAACCTATTCTTGTTCCACTTCGCCTGCAAGGGCGCCATTCAGGATACGGGCTTCCTCGGAACGATCATCACTTCGAAGACGGTCGTTGCCTTCTATATGTATATTTCCCGTTTCTTCAACCCCATCCAGACGCTCGCCGAGCAGTTCGATATGCTTGAGCAGTCCTTCGCCTCCGCCGAGAAGATCTTCACCATCACGGACATGGAGCCGCAGGTCGTCGACGAGCCGGACGCCATCGAGCTCGACGAGATCAAGGGCGAGATCGAATTCAAGGATGTCTGGTTTGCCTACAATCCGGGCGAATGGGTGCTGCAGGGCGTGTCCTTCCACGTTTATCCGCGTCAGACCGTTGCCTTCGTCGGCTCCACGGGCTCCGGCAAGACGACCATCCTGAGCCTCATCTGCCGCAATTACGACATTCAAAAGGGACAGATTTTGATCGACGGCATCGACATCCGCCACATCAAGATCTCCTCCCTGCGCCGCCACTTCGGCCAGATGCTGCAGGACGTCTTCCTCTTCTCGGGCGACATTCGCAGCAATATCTTGCTGCGCATGGACGGTGTATCCGACGAGGAAGTGATGGAAGCCTGCCGCTACGTCAACGCGGACAGCTTCATCAACAAGCTCGAAAAAGGGCTCGACGAGCCCGTGCGTGAGCGCGGCAACAACTTCTCCGCCGGTCAGCGGCAGCTTTTGAGTTTTGCGCGCACCATCATCCACAAGCCGAGTGTCATGATCCTCGACGAAGCCACCGCCAACATCGACACCGAGACGGAGGTGCTCATTCAGGATTCTCTGGAAAAGATGAAGAACATCGGCACGATGCTCATCGTCGCGCACCGTCTTTCCACCATCCAGCACTCGGACAACATCATCCTCCTCTCGCACGGACAGATCTTGGAGCAGGGCAACCACCAGCAGCTGCTGGCGAAAAAAGGACGCTATTACGACCTGTATACCCTGCAATTCAACAAGCAGCAGCTTCTCAAAGGCTGACAAAACAGGCGCGGTGCTTTCGCATCGCACCTGTTTTTTTGTCATTTGATGGGGGAATTTACAGTTTGTTTACGCATTTTCCGAAAAACTTCCGTTGCAAGCGTTTTCGATTTGTGGTATACTGAAGTGTAGCAAGTTTGCAGCAAGGAGGCGAGTGTTCCGTGGAACCCGAGCGCAATAATAATAACACAGGCAAAAACAAACCCGACGATAAAAAGCCGAAAATGCGGCTGCTGCCAATGCTGGTCATCGCTGTGGCGGTGGTGCTGCTCATCACCGGCATTTACCGTGCCATCAACAATAGCCAATACGAAGAAAAAACCTTCTCCGAATTCATGCAGGCGAAAAATGCGGACAATATCGAAGAGGCTCTGATCAAATACGACCGCATCGTCTATTTGACGCGCGACGAGGCGGCTAAGCCCGCGTCGGAGCGTCAGGCCTATTACTGCGGCCTGCCCACCAACAGCGACAAGCTCGCACTGGCCGAGGAGCTGGACGCCATGGGCGTAATAGTCGACACGCCGATCGTGGAGGACAACTCCACCGTGACGATGCTGCTGTACTACGCGCTGATGATCGGCGGATTGATGCTCGTGATGAGCCTCATCACCCGCAAGATGGGCGGCGGCATGGGAAATATGGGCGACAGCAAGGCCAAGGTCTACATGGAAAAAACGACCGGCGTCACCTTCAAGGACGTGGCCGGTCAGGACGAGGCCAAGGAAAGCCTGCAGGAGATCATCGACTTTTTGCACAATCCGCAAAAATACGCCGAGATCGGCGCGAAACTCCCCAAGGGCGCGCTGCTGGTCGGCTCGCCCGGTACGGGCAAGACGCTGCTGGC
>CAYOZT010000084.1:0-5789 GCA_964408545.1 uncultured Oscillospiraceae bacterium
CGACGATGCGGTTGCCGTACTTGTGTTTCCAGTCCCACACGCGCTCGAGGAACTTTTCGCGGCCGAGATCGTAACGGCTCAGTCCCTCCTTCACGCGCAGTTCTTCTTCGACTTTGATCTGTGTGGCAATGCCCGCGTGATCGACACCGGGCACCCACAGTGCGTCGTAGCCCTGCATACGCTTAAAGCGGATGAGGGTATCTTGCAGCGTTGCGTCCATCGCATGACCCATGTGCAGCTGACCGGTGACGTTCGGGGGCGGCATGACGATGGTAAAGGGCTTTGCACCCTCTTTTCCCTGCGGCTTAAAATAGCCGCCTTCCTCCCACATACGGTAGATCTCGCTCTCCACCTGCTGTGGCTCATAGATTTTCGGTAATTCCTTCATGATTTCCTCCTAAATTGAAAAACGCCCCGAGAGCATTGCACTCTCAGGGCGAAAAATAGACATTTTCCGTGGTACCACCTGAATTTCCCTTGCGGGACACTCCGTAGCTGTAACGGGCATACCCGCGCTTCCCTACCGCTTTTTCGGGAAGCGTGCTCCGGGGCGACCATTTTCGTCTGCCGATGTGGACTTGCACCGACCGTCCACTCTCTGCAAGGGCACAACGAAAAACCTCCCCTTCTTCGCATTTTATGCAAATAACTTAGCATATTTTGCGCCGAATGTCAAGTCGATTTTTCAAAAAGCGCATAATTTCCGCTGCGCAGCAGCTCGACCAAGTCTCGTTCGTCACGCGGAAGCGCGTCGACCAAAATGCCGCCGCGGCCGAGGTGGCACGGTTCGTGACAATCCGAGCCCGCGAGTTTTATGAGGCCGTTTTCCTCCGCAAAGGCCAGTGCGAGCGCGTTGCGATTTTTGTGCCCGGGGTGCATATTGGCGACCTCCGCGCCGTCTAAGGCCGCCGCGCTCGTCGGCGTGCCGCCGTCGCGGTAAGGATGCGCGTGGATCAGCAGCGCCCCGTCTTGCTTGCATTTTTCGTAAAAGGCCTCCGCGCCCATGGTGAATACCGCCTCGGGGTCACGCAGCAGTTCATCCGAAAAGCCGTAGACGAGATAATCGTTGCATCTTCCGTCGAAGCGGACCTCCGCCCCGCGGTAGACGCGTATACCATAAGGCTCTGCCGCTTCCCGTACGCGTCGATAGCCCTCCAAAAAGGCGTGCAGATGCTCCCCTTTTTCGCGCGTGTCGCGCTGCAGCATACGAAACGTGTCGCGATTGAAGTGATCCGTGACGATCAGCGCGGCATATCCGGCTTGGCGGTAGCCTTCGACGATCTGCTGTGCGCTCATTTCGCCGCAGGCGCTGCAATAGACGGTATGCAGATGTGTTTCGATCTTAAACATATTTTGCCTCGTTTTCGAAAATGTGATATTCCCCGCTGCGCAACAGCGCGACCAGCTCCCGCTCGTCGCGCGGCAGATACGCCGTTTCGATGCCCGCGTTTCCGACCTGCTTCGGGCCGTGGCAATCCGATCCCGCAGTCTGCAGCAGGCCGTATTTTTGTGCAAAGGCAAGCGCGAGATCGTTTCGCTCGTCGTGATCGTAGTTGGCGTTGCAGACTTCGACGCCGTCGAGCGCCGCAGGCGTCGTCGGCGTGCCGCCGTTACGATAGGGATGCGCGTGGATCAGCAGCGCCCCGTCTTCCCTGCATTTTTCGTAAAAAGCCTCGACGCCCATGGTGAACACCGCCTCCGGATCGCGCAGCAGCGCGTCCGAAAAGCCGTACAGGAGGTAGTCGTTCCAGCTTCCGTCAAAGCGCACCTCCGCCCCGCGGTAGACGCGCAGGCCGCGTCTTTCTCCCTCGCGCTTCACCTCGCGGTAGCCGCGCAGGAACGCGTCGACTTTGTCCTGCCCCGCGGCGGTATCCGTGCCGAGGTGGCGGAAGGTGTCGCGGCTGAAGTGGTCGGTGACGATCACGGCGTCGTATCCGGCGGATAAGTAGCCGTCGACGATCTGCTGCGCGGAAATGATGGCGCAGGCGCTGGTGTAAAGGGTGTGTAAGTGTGTCTCGATCTTAAACATTTCTGTCTCTCCGTGAAATAAACTTGACGATTGAAAAAAACGTGCTATAATAAGAACAAATCCATGGACAGGAGTCACAGTTTTATGAAACTTTCCCTGATCGTCCCCTGCTATAACGAGGCGGAAAACGTCGCCGCCTTCCAAGCGGCCGTCATCTCCGCCTTCGACGGCTGCGGCTACGACTACGAGATCGTCTTTATCAACGACGGTAGCCGTGACGCCACGCTGCACAATTTGAAAAAGCTCCACGCCGCACAGGACTGCCCGACCAAAGTCGTCTCCTTCTCGCGCAATTTCGGCAAGGAAGCGGGGCTGTTTGCCGGGCTGGAGCACGCCGACGGCGAATACATCAGCCTCATCGACGCCGATCTGCAGCAGCGCCCCGAGATCGTGCGCGATATGGTGCGCATTCTCGACGAAAAGCCCGAGATCGACGTGGTCGCCGCCTATCAGGATCGCCGCGGCGAGGGCAAGGTGCTGTCCTTCTTCAAAAAGTCATTTTACTCCATCATCAACCGTCTGTCAACCGTCAAACTCCATTCCGACGCCAGCGATTTTCGCACCTTCCGCCGCAGCGTGCGCGACAGCATCCTCGAGCTGCATGAATACCACCGCTTCAGCAAGGGCATTTTCTCGTGGGTGGGCTACGATACGGAGTTCATCCCCTACACCGCGTGTGAGCGCAACGCAGGCACGACGAAATGGAGCTTCCGCAAGCTCGCGAACTACGCCATCGACGGTATCATTGGCTTTTCCACCGCGCCGCTGCGCCTTGCGACGTATCTGGGCGTGCTGACGGCGATGGCCTCGGCCGTGTACCTGCTCGTCGTGATCTTGCAAAAGCTCGTGTGGGGCATCGCCGTGCCCGGCTACGCAACCATCATCGTGCTCATTTTGCTGCTCGGCGGCATTCAGCTGCTGTGCATCGGCATCATCGGCGAATATGTCGGCCGCACTTTCGAGCAGAGCAAAAACCGCCCCGTGTATATCGCCAAGGAAGTTTTGACCTACCCCGAAAAGAAATAACATGGCTGTCAAAACGCGCGGCCGACGAGAACTCTCGTCGGCCGCCCTGGTTTTTATTTTTCGATGTCGCCGTCACTGCAGTGGACGATATATTCGCCGATATTTCTGTCCCAATAGAGCCCCTTGCTGATTGCTTGCCACTGTTCTTTTGTTCCTTCAAAGTAAATATCCGTTAGGCTACTGCAGCTGCAAAACGCAAGATTGCCTAACAATCACAATTAACAAACAAAACATAAAGCGACACCGGAGCGTTTCTGCCACGGTGTCGCTTTGTTTATTGCTGTAAGATTTTTGCGATCATCAATTCGACGCACCCGGTGTTATCCAGAGTATAAACATTTCGCGCTTCACGATATGCACGATCTGCATCCACCTCAGGTGTGCTCCACCACAGTCTCAATTCCGAGGATTTTGAGCCGGACATGATGAAGGAATTCAGAATGACAGTTTTGCCATCTGCCGACGGTGCCAAACGTGCCTCCAGCTCCTTGATGGTTTTATAGAATTTCACCTTCGGATCATCCGGTCTGATGTGCATCAATCCCTTCGGATCGATGAAGGAAATGTACTGTTTATCTTCGGTGTCGATCCACAGAATGTAGTCGGGATAGAAATTGCCTGCTTCAAAGAAGCCCATACCGACCTTGCTCTTGTTGCGGAGTAGGTACAAAGATTTGCCTTTCAGCTCACTACTGTGGCTTTCAACATAATCCTTGAGGTAATCGACGAAGATCATTTCGCCGCTGTTGAGCGCAACGGGCGAAACCTGTATTTTCAGATTGCTCTTTTCCAAACAAATCAGAGGCGCGTACAGGTGTGATCTGAAGTCGAACATCACCATCCTGCCATGGAAGGAATCCTTCTTGTAAACATCCAAACCATCATTAGCCTGCAGGATCGTGGAAATCTCAGAAAGGAAGGTTTCCAGCTCATCGCTCGTTGTATCAAGCGGA
The DNA here is from genome assembly GCA_964408545.1 of uncultured Oscillospiraceae bacterium. Taxonomy (GTDB): domain Bacteria; phylum Bacillota; class Clostridia; order Oscillospirales; family Oscillospiraceae; genus Faecousia. Next base: position 4,009 of record CAYOZT010000084.1, read on the forward strand.
TGCTGCTGTGCGTAGGTAATGGTGTATTCGTCCACAACGTTGCTGTCATCAGCATCCAGTATCGCATACTCCAGCATTGGGGCTTCCCAGCGTTCCTTCTCGTATTTGAAAAACTTATCCATATAGGATCTCAACGCCATAATCGCATAGTCCGTCGCTGCTTCCAGTTTGGCGAGAGTGTTGATTTCCAAATGGTGCTTCGGAATCAACAGCACATACCAGCCTTCTGTCCGGAGAATCCCCGGCAACTTGTCTGCGACGATACTGATATTAAAGTACCGCTTTTCGCTCTTGTACTGCTGCAATTCTTCAAAAATGCGCTGCATATCCAAAAGCGGCAAAACTTCAGCGGGGAGTACGTGTTCCTCGGGCATAGCTTCCATTTTGAAACTGAACGTAGAATCGATAGACTGAATTTTGCTGCGGCAATCAATGGCGGTTTTGCTCTTGAGCAGATACCTTAAAAATCCCTGATCGGGTTTGTCTAAAATCAATCTGCGCGCCTGCTGCTTAAAATTGGCACCATCCTTCACCTTGATTACATGAAGTTTCTTGTCCTGCACTTCGTTGAATCGGCTGATTACAGGCAAGCGGAATTCATGAACTGTTTCGTTGGTGGCTGTGCCTTCCTGTTCGAGATAGCTCTTGAAATCCTCCATATACTGTGCCTTCACGCCGAAAATCGTCAGCGTTTCAAGAAGCTCAATATGCTTGGGCGGTCTCACACCTGCGTCCAGCTTGCGGGAACGTTTCAAGCAACCTTCATAGCCCTTCAATCGAACGCCGCGTCCGAATAGCTGAATTGCTTGCGATCCTTCACCTTTGGCAAAATTGATCAGCCCCATGGTGGATACACGCCAGCTGTTCCAGCCTTCGGTAAACTTACGGGATCCGATCAGCATTTTGATTTTGGAATTCTGTGCGTTGATACTGCGGAACAAGGAGTCGGAAACGAATTCCTCGGTACTGACGACGATACCCTTTTGCTCGCAGTTTTTCAGCAAGCCCGAAGTGTCACCGATGTTAATCACGCCAAAGTAATCGCCGTATTCGCCAACCTTCATACCAATTTCACCCGACACCTGTCGGATGTTTTCAAGTCTCAAGCGCGGCTCATCTGCATTACCATCGGTATTGAAAACGATGTGCAGGATGTCTGCGAACACTACTGCTGGATCAATATCATGGCCAAAGATGTCCTGTAGTGCAGAGAAGTCTCCATAGAACAAGTCCTTGCCTGAACCATCGTACAAGCCTGTGTCCTCATTCAATACAGCGCGAATGTTTTCGATGGCTTTGGCACGGTTGCTCAGGAAAGTATTGAGGAAAACAAGCACTTCTTCCACGTCGGTGAGCAAGTCTTTTTCTGCCTGTGTCAAATTGCTGCTCTTTACCGGTGCTGTAACGCGGTTGCCTACGAACACCAACAACGGCTTTTCAATGTGGAATTCACGCAACTCGTCTGCTTTGGTTTCGAACACCTTCATTTGCTGATAGAACGACAACAGACATCCCACCAGATACAAATGTCGCTGTTCATCAACGATGCTTTTCTGCAAATTGTAAATGCGGTAGTCTTTTCCGTAACCGTCGTTATAGAAATACTTATAGGAATAGTCCATAATAATGGATTTTCCGTATTCCTCCATCAGCGCGCGCTCATCCTTTGCTTTCTGAGTATTGCCGGTGGCATTGGCATTTAGCGCCTGTTTGAAGGTTGCGGAGTATTCAAATGCGAAGCCTTCTGCCGAAAGGCGAGTACGGTAATCGTACCATACGTC
>CAYOZT010000085.1:0-5715 GCA_964408545.1 uncultured Oscillospiraceae bacterium
TCTGCGATTATTATATCACAAATGAGGGCGAATTGGAAGCTTTTTTGACAGACTGTCGGCGCGATGCTCCCTGTCGGAGCATCGCGCCGCGTTGCGTTCGGGGGCAAAAATCGCTTGTCAAGAGGCAATTTTTGTGCACTTTTTTTGCCCTTGTCAAAATTACGGAGGCGGCAAAAGTTCAGCCTCTCCAAAGCGCTTGACAAAAACGTTATGTGAACCGAAAATGTATATGCAAAAATCGCATCCTGTGAAAACAGCCTGTGGAAAAACCTGTGGAAATTGTGGAAAAGTTCGGTTTTTCCACAGCTACAGCCCCCGTGCCCGCCCGCTGCGGCACGATCGGGCGGCTGCATATTTTTTCGCATAAACGCCCCCGTGCGGATGCGAAAACGCTGTTATGTTACCGTCGCAGCCGTCAAAAGAGATTGCATTTTTTGTCGAAAAAGGTTGCGATTTTTCGGTTTTGCACGAGGAACGCGGAGGCGTGGCTGTCGATTTCGGTCGAAAAATTTGTGAAAATATGCCAAATTTTCCGAGCGTGGTATCTTTCGCCGAGAAATGGAAATACTGCTTGCATCCACGTTTACAGGAGGAACACCATGCCCGGAAAGGTAGAGATCTGCGGTGTGAACACCGCACGGCTGAAAACGTTGACCGCGGAGCAGATGGAGCCGCTGCTGCGCCGCGCACGCGGCGGTGATGCGGAGGCGCGGCGGCAGCTGATCGAAGGAAATCTGCGCCTCGTGTTGAGCGTCATCGGGCGTTTCGACCGCCGCGGTGAAAGCGCGGACGACCTGTTTCAGGTCGGCTGCATCGGTCTGATGAAGGCCATTGCCAATTTCGACCCGGATAAATGTGTCCGTTTTTCCACCTACGGCGTGCCCATGATCGCAGGCGAAGTGCGCCGCTATCTGCGCGACAACAGTGCCATTCGCGTTTCGCGCTCGCTGCGCGACACGGCCTACCGCGTGATGCAGTGCAAGGAAACGCTTTCGCTGCGCATGGGGCGCGAGCCGACGCTCGACGAGATCGCGCGGGAATTATCGCTCGAGACCGAGCAGGTCAGCCGCGCACTCGACGCCATCAGTGCCCCCGTCAGTTTGTACGATCCGATCTATTCCGACGGCGGCGATCCGCTGACGGTGATGGATCAGGTCAGCGACACGAAAAACACCGAGGCGGTCTGGCTCGAGCACATCGACCTGCGCAATGCCTTCCGCACACTCGGAAAACGCGAAAAGCAGATCTTGTCGCTGCGCTTTTACGACGGACGCACGCAGATGGAGGTCGCGGGGGTGCTCGGCATTTCGCAGGCGCAGGTCTCGCGCTTGGAAAAAGGTGCCATCAGCACCTTGCGCCGCTGCGTCAGCGTCTCGTAAAGGCGGGCGGCATTTTGTCGGGCGCACGAGATCACGAAAAGCGGCATAGACTGCACGGAGGTGATTTTCTATGCCCATCGTAACGACGGATATCCCCATCAGCGCCGCGCGCAACACGGCATTGATCGGGGCGCTCTCGGACGCCTATCCCTTTATCCGCACACGCCGCTTCGCCCTGACCGCCTTCGGCCGCCCGCTTTGGGCGATCGAGATCGGCAGCGGCGCGCGCAAAGTGCTCTACAGCGCCGCCCACCATGCCAACGAATGGATCACGGCCTATGTGCTGCTGAAATTTGCCGAAGATCTCGCCCGCGCGATCGCCGAGGGCGGCAGCATCTACGGCATACCCGCGAGCGTCATCGCCGAAAACGCCACCGTGACGCTCGTCCCGCTCGTCGATGCCGACGGCGTCGACCTCGTGACGGGCGCCATCGCGCCCGGGACGCTCGAATACGCGCTCGCGCAGGGTCTATCCGACAATTATCCCGACATCCCCTTCCCCGACGGCTGGAAGGCCAATCTTCTGGGCGTCGACCTGAATTTGCAGTACCCCGCCGAATGGCAGCGTGCGCGCAGCATCAAATTCGCGCAGGGATACACCCGACCGGGCCCGCGCGATTTCGTCGGACGCGCGCCGCTGACGCAGTTGGAAAGCCGCGCGATCGCCGAGCTGACGCGGCAGCTCGATCCGCAGCTCGTTCTGGCCTATCATACGCAGGGCAGGGTCATTTACTGGCAGTTCGGCGACTACGAAGTGCCGGGCGCGCAGGAACTGGCACGGGAATTTGCCCGCAGCAGCGGCTATGCGCTCGATGCGGTGCCCGAAAATTCGTCCTACGCGGGCTACAAGGACTGGTTCATACAGGATTTTCGCCGCCCGGGCTTCACCATTGAGGTCGGTGAAGGCGAAAATCCGCTGCCGCTTGCGCAATTTGACGAAATATATGCCGACAATTTGGGTATTTTGACCATGGCCGCCGTCCCGCCGCACGAAATGCCGCCGAATGCATAGTGTCCGCGTCATACCGTCCGCTCCATGCGCATAGTCTGCAATATCATAAGCTTGGGGAGGAATGCGGATGCTGATGAAAATGTCGCAACTGCGCTGCAAAGAAGTGATCTGTCTGGCGGACGGACAGCGTTTGGGATTTGTGGGCGATCTGGAGCTCGACGTGCCCGACGGCTGCGTCAAAAGCCTGATCGTGCCCGGCCCCTGCCGTTTTCTGGGTCTGTTCGGCCGCAAAGACGAGTTCGTCATCCCGTGGTGCGCCATCCAGCGTGTCGGCCCGGACATCATCCTCGTTGACGTCCGCCCCGACGAATGCCGCCGCCCGCGTTTTCGCGGCGGATGGTTCTGAGCGCGCGAAAAACGGCGAAACGGGACGTCCCGTTTGTCGGCGCGAGAAAAAATCCGAAAATTTTGCACGGAAACGGGATTTTTTCGAAAAAAGTACTTGCATTCTTTTGAAACTTCCGCTATAATGGTTCGGCATGGGAATTTCCCGTGACACTATTTTTACACCACACACCCGGGGACGCGTCGCTCCCGTGTCAGCAATGACGGGCGGCTCGGATGATCGGGGTGGAGGAACAAACAAAAGGAGAAAATCAAAATGGCTGTCGTATCTATGAAGCAACTGCTGGAGGCCGGTGTTCACTTCGGTCACCAGACCCGTCGTTGGAACCCCAAAATGGCTCCCTACATTTACACCGAGCGTAACGGTATCTACATCATCGACCTGCAGAAGACCGTGAAAAAGCTCGACGAGGCGTACAATTTCGTGCGCGACATTTCCGCCAACGGCGGCAACATCCTGTTCGTCGGCACCAAGAAGCAGGCGCAGGATGCCATCCGTGAAGAGGCTGCCCGCTGCGGCGGTTACTACGTCAACGCCCGCTGGCTCGGCGGTATGCTGACCAACTTCCGCACCATGCGTACCCGTATCGACCGTCTGGCTCAGCTGCGCAAGATGGAAGAGGACGGCACCTTCGCCATGCTGCCGAAGAAGGAAGTCATCAAGCATCAGGCCGAGATCGAAAAGCTCGAGAAGTATCTCGGCGGCGTCAAGGAAATGAAGAAGATCCCCGCCGCCATGTTCATCGTCGACCCCCGCAAGGAGCGCAACGCCATTGCCGAGGCCAAGAAGTTGAACATCCCGATCGTCGCCATCGTCGACACCAACTGCGATCCCGACGAGATCGACTATGTCATCCCCGGCAACGATGACGCCATCCGCGCCATCCGCCTGATCGCCTCCGCCATGGCCAGTGCCGCCATCGAGGGTCGTCAGGGCGTCGATGCCGAGGCCGCTCCCGCCGAAGCCGCGGAAGCTCCCGCTGCCGAATAATTTCAGATAATCTGCGATCATTTCCGATCGCCGCACGAACGATATAGGAGGAAACGAAAATGGCATTTACTGCTCAAGATGTGAAAAAACTGCGTGAAATGACCAACGTCGGCATGATGGACTGCAAGAACGCACTTGCCGCCACCGACGGCGATATGGATAAGGCAGTCGACTGGCTGCGCGAAAAGGGACTGGCCAAGGCCGCCAAGAAGGCCGGCCGCGTCGCCGCCGAAGGTATGGCTTACGCCACCGTCATCGACGGTGTGGGCGTCATCATTGAGGTCAACGCCGAGACCGACTTCGCCTCCAAGACCGAGGCTTTCGTCGATCTGGTGAAGAATCTGGCCGTGATCGTCGCCAAGGACGCTCCCGCCGATGTGGAGGCTCTGAAGGTCTGCACCTACCCCGGCACCAACCTGACCGTGACCGAGGTCATGCAGGAGAAGGTCATGTCCATCGGCGAGAATATGCAGATCCGCCGCTTCGACCGCTTCGCCGAGAATACCTCCGTCGCGTACGTCCACATGGGCGGCACGCACGGCGTTCTGGTCAATCTGGCCGTCGAGGGCGGCATCGATGTGACCGAGATCGGCAAAAACGTTGCCATGCAGATCGCCGCCATGGGCGCGAAGTACTGGGATAAGTCCCTCGTTCCGCAGGCGGACGTCGATCACGAGATGTCCGTGCAGCTGGCGCTGATGGACAACGATCCGAAGATGCAGGGCAAGCCCGCGCAGATCCGCGAGAAGATCGCGCAGGGCAAGATCAACGCCTTCTTCAAGGAGATCTGCCTGCTGCAGCAGGACTTCGTCCGCGCCGACCTGTATCAGGGCGACGTCGCCGGCTACATTGCCGACGCTTCCAAGAAGCTCGGCGGCAAGGCCACCTTCGTCAACGCCATCCACTATGTCAAGGGTGAGGGCATTGAGAAGAAGGAAGAGAACTTCGCCGAAGAGGTCGCCGCGCAGATCGCCAACGCCGGTAAGTGATTCCGAAAAACATCTCGGGGCAGGTTGCAAGCGCAGCCTGCCCCGATTTTTGCGCAAATGAGGTTTTTATGAAACAGGACTGTCACATCCATATGCTGCTCGACGGCGCGGACTGGAAGGCCGCCATCGCGCGGCACCGCGCCGCGCCGAACGACGCGTACATCCGCCGCATGCTCGAAGCGTATCGCGACGCGGGATATTCCTATCTGCGCGACGGCGGCGACCGTTGGGGCGTCGGCCTGCGCGCGAAACGGCTGTCGGAAGCGTACGGCATTTGCTATCGCACGCCGCTCGCGCCGCTGTGCAGGCGCGGGCATTACGGCGCGTTCATCGGCGAATGCTACGACAGCTTGTCGCAATACGCCGAGATCGTGAAAAAACGCCGTGAAAACGGCGCGGATTTTATCAAGATCATGATCTCGGGGCTGATGGATTTCGACCGTTTCGGCGTCCTGTCCGAGTCGGGGCTGCCGCCCGATCAGATCCGTGCACTCGTGCACATCGCGCATGAGGAAGGCTTTTCCGTCATGGCGCACGCCAACGGCGCGCGCACCGTCGAGGCGGCGGCGTGCGCCGGGGTCGACAGCATCGAGCACGGCGCGTATTCGGACACGCAGGCGCTTCAGGCCATGCGCGACAGCGGGACGGTTTGGGTGCCCACGCTGTCCGCCATCGGCAATTTGCTCGGCACGGGGCGCTACGATGACGCTGCCGTCGCGAAAATCCTGCAAAGCAGCATGGATGCCCTGCGCGATTTTGCCGCCATGGGCGGCCTCGTCGCCTGCGGCAGCGACGCCGGCGCGTGGAGCGTCCCGCACGGCGCCGAGACGGAGGAAGTTTGGTTGGCCAAGTGCGTGCCGCAGGCGTGTGTCCTGCGCGGAAACGCCCGCATTCGGGAAAAATTCTGACACCCGCACCCCTTTTTCGACCCATACGATCGCACGAAATGGGCGCGTTGCAAAATGCGCCCAATAAAAAAACACATCGGTCAGCTCCGAA
>CAYOZT010000086.1:0-5696 GCA_964408545.1 uncultured Oscillospiraceae bacterium
TTGTAACTTTTGGTACTAGCTGTTTTTTAGAGTTTTTTTTGCTCTTACGAGGGTAGATTTGCTTATTCCTGTTATAGCTATAACTTCACGATAAGAATGATAAGAAAGAAGAGCAACAGCATTAGTTAAGTCCTCATCGGTATATTTTCGTGGTCGTCCTTCCTTATAGTCACATCGAAGGCGTGCGAGTTCTTTGCCTGTTTGAGTTCTCTCAACAATCATGTTCCTTTCTAACTCTGCAACAGCTAGCATTGTAGTTAAAAAGAATCGTCCCATTGGTGTATCTTCCAACAAACCAATATTCAGTATATGTATTGCGACCTTCTTCGAAAATAGGTGTTCCACGACCTTTATTCCTTCAACGGTATTTCTTGCGAACCTATCTAGTTTTGAAACAACTAATATGTCATCAGCTTCTAATTTATCAAGAAGAGCATTAAATACAGGTCTATCAAGTTTTGTTCCTGTATATTGTTCTTCAATAATGTTAGCAGTAGGGTACTTGTTTAAAATTTCATTTCGTTGAACTTCTAAACCGTATCCATCAACCTGTTTCCTTGTACTTACTCTTGTATATCCATAGATCATATCTTCACCTCAAATTATGATATTTAGTGTTTTTTACCCTTATATTTTAAACTTTTTTGCTTGCATTTGAGAGAAGGATGATGAGGATATAAAACATATTTGAATAGCAAATAGAAAAGCGACTTAGCTCAATTACGAGTTAGGTCGCTGTTTTTATGTAAAAGTGTGTTCGTAGTAAGTAAAAGTGTGGTGGTAGAAACGAAAAGTATGCTTGTATCATTTAGAGGGTTTTGTTAGATGCGGCGTTTGGGGATTGCAGCAGTCTGACGAATATCATAATTCCGAACAGTGTCATTAGCATCGGTATTTTGGCGTTCTCCGGCTGCAGTGGTCTAAGAAGCATCACAATCCCGGACAGCGTAACAAGTATCGGCGAAGGCGCTTTTTACTACTGCAGTAGTTTGACAAACATTACGATTTCGGACAGCGTGACCTACATTGGTGCACGGGCGTTCTATGGAACAGCATACTACAACAATGAAGACAAATGGGTCAATGGCGTGCTGTACATAAACAACCAACTAATAGAAGCAGAAGACAGTCTTTTAGGCGCGTATACGATCAGAAAGGGAACAAAGTGCATCGCGGCCGGTGCGTTCAAAGATTGTAGTAGCCTGACGAGCGTTACAATTTCGGATGGCATAGTGAAAATCGGTGAATATGCGTTCGGTTACTGCAGTTCTTTGACAGATATTTACTTTGAAGGCGCAAAAGCGCGGTGGTTGTCAATCGACAAAGGTGATGAATGGGATTATAATATTGGCGATTACACCGTCCACTGCAGTGACGGCGACATTGAAAAATAAGAATACAAACGCGGCCTCCGAGGTGCTTCGGAGGCCGCGGTTTTTTACAGCGGCAGGTCTTTTTTGATGAAGCGGGCGGAGCCTGCGAGGTAGCCGACGATGCCCGCGACGCCCAAAACGGCGAATTTCCACAGATAGTCCTTCGTGCCGTCGATGATGGACACGACGTCAAACAGGGAAATGACGGTCGCGTAATTGAAGTAATTCAGCGACTCCAGACGCACGACCGAGGGAATGACGGGGCTGCCGAACAGTCCGAGCATCGCCGCCACCAGCGCGAAGATCGATAGTCCGCCGCCGAGCGCCATGGAGCGCTTACTGCGGTCGAACACGCAGGAGGTGCAAAAGCACAGTCCCGAAAGCGCCAGCAGCACCAAAAACGCGCCGACATTCAAAAGGATCAGCTTGCCGTAGCTCAGTTCCACCTCCTGCGTCACGAGCGACAGGCACACGCAGCCCGTCGCCGTCGTCAACGCGAACATGGCCAACAGAGAGCCCAGCAGATACGCCGCCTGCGTGAACACGACCGTGCTGCGCTTGGTCGAGGTCGAGAGCACATAGGCCATCGAGCCGCTGTCGACCTGCCCGGCGATGAGGTTATTCGATGCCATGATCATGTAAATGATGGGCAGCAGCAGTCCTGCCAGCTTATAGAAGATCGAGCCGACGATCAACGAGTACAGGTCTGCCTGTCCGATCTCCTCGAGCGCGTCGGACACGGCCGCGGGCAAGGTCGAAAGGAAGCTCGTGGAGATCTGCGCGGCAAGTTCTTCCTGTTTTGCTTTTGCGGCGCTTTCATAGGCCGCGTCGTCGGGATACTGCGCGCGCAGCGTTTCCAGTTCGTAGGAAAGTCTTCCGCGATAGGTCGCCACGGCAGTGTGCGCCATGTGCTTGACGGCAGCGTATTCATAGCCGAAAGACAGATATTTTTCCCGCGTCACGCCGTAGGCGCCGAGCGCATCGAGCAGCGTGTCGACCGCATCATCCGATGTCATATTGCCCGCGAGGAAGATCGCCGCGCCGTTTTGCGCACGCGCTTGGCGATACTCGGCGCGCTCGTCGGAAAGAAGGTATTCGTCGATATTGGCAAAATGCGCGATGAGGGAGAGCACGTCGTAACTTTCCGGCGCCGTTTCCCCGTTTTGGGTATAAAAATCGTCAAACATACCGTTCGGATTGAGCGTATACAGCACGCTGCCGAGCAGCTCCTGCGCTTCGGCGGAGTCGCTTGCGTAGCCCGCCTGCGCGGCCTGCTCGATGAGCGCCGTGCGCAGCTGCTCGACCGCGCTCGCGTAATCCGCCGCGATCGCGTCCCGAGAAAGGGGCGGATTTTGCCGCATGGCCTGCGCGAACAGCGCATCGAAGCGCGCCAAGCCCTCCTCGGCGCTGCGATAATACGACAGCGCGCGTTTTTCCATCTGCGCGTCGATCTCTTTGGTGATGATGGTGTCCTGAATGGCGTTTTTTGCCTCGCCGATGCTGCCGTTGCCCGAGATCAGCATCACGCACGAGAGCATAAAGCATACGGCAAAGGTGATGATCGCCCACATCGTCCCGTTTGCCTTGCACGATTGCTTGAACAAAGCCTTGCTGAACATAGTTTACACTCCTTTTTCACGATTGGCGAACAGAGCTTCCTTAAAGTGCATTTCCAGCGTATACGGCAGCTCCGAGATGAATTTCACGTCATAATTTTTCAGCGTGCCCAGCAGCAGCGCCGTTTCGTCCGCGCGGATGCGGATGGTGATCTGGTTGTACTGCTCCTGCACGCGGACGGCCTCGTAGCCCTCCGCGCGAAAGCGCTTCAGATCCGCCGCCGAGCGAAACTCGATCTTGAAATCGCGGATGGGGCGATTTCGGATCGAATCCATGTCGCACAGGTCGATCAGGCGGCCGTCGTTGATGAGTGCGACCTTGTCGCAGGTTTTTTCCATCTCGTCAAAGCTGTGGCTGCTCATGAAGATGGTCTTTCCCTTGCGATGCTCGCTGCGGATGATGTCGAGGAAAGTCGCGCGCATCAAAGGATCGAGCCCCGTCGTCGGCTCGTCGAGCACGATGATGGGCGCGTCGTTCATCAGCGCCGCCACGAGCGCGGTCTTTTGCTTCATGCCCTTGCTCATGCGCTTCAAATTCGCACGCGGGTCGAGCTGCAATCGTTCGATCAGCTCGTTGGCGTAGGACATATCGTGCAGTCCGAGAAAGTCCGCCTGACATTTCAAAAACTCCGTGCCCGTTTTGAGGTCGGGGAAGGCGATCTCGCCGGGCACATAGCCGATCTGCCGCACGATCTCGTGCGAGTGCTCCCACGCGGAAAGCCCGTTGACGCGCACGCAGCCGCTCGTCGGCCGCAAAAAGCCCATGATATGACGGATGGTCGTCGTTTTTCCGCTGCCGTTCGTGCCGACATAGCCGATCATTTCGCCCTCCGCGACGGAAAGCTCGAGATCGAACACGCCGCGGCCGTTGCCGTAATCCTTGGTCAAATGCGAAATTTCGATCACGCTCACCGCAATGCACCTCCGAACTGCTTGTCCTCTTTGTAGAACTTCATAAAATGATCCTCCAAACTTTCCTTGCGATTGCTGAACGAGCGCACGCCGAGCCGGCTCAGCAATTGCACGAGCGCATTCAGATCGCGATCGTCCACGCCGACGTATACGCCGTCGGGAGTTTGCGACAGTAGCTGCAGCGTCGAAAGCTCGGTCGAAAATTGCAGGAATTTTTCCTTCTCGCTTGCGTCGCGGAAGACGACGGTATAGAATTTTCGCGACGCGTGCTTCAGTTCGTCCGCAACGAATTCCGACACGATCTCGCCGTCTTTGATGATGGCGATGCGGTCGCAGGTCGAGTCGATCTCGGAAAAGATGTGGCTGGAAAGCAAAATGGTCTTGCCGCGCTGCTTTTCTTCGTGGATAAAGCGGATAAAGGTCTCCTGCATGACCGGATCGAGTCCGCTCGTCGGCTCGTCGAGGATGAGCACGCGCGGATCGGACATGAATGCGCTGACGACGGCAAGCTTTCGCTTGACGCCGAGGCTCATGCGCTTCGTTTCGCCGCGCAGGACATTGTCCTCCAGCTCGAACAACTGCAGCATCCTGTGCAGCCTTTGCTCGTTGTGTACGCCCTGCATGGACTGCATCATGCGGATGAATTCCCAGCCGGTCAAGCCCGCGGGCAGCGCGATCTCGCCGGGGATGTAGCCGACGTGGCGCAGCACGCGGTCGTAATGGGAAAAGGTCTCGAGCCCGAGGATCTTCGTGCTGCCGCTTTGCGGCTTGGAAAAGCCCATCAAATGACGGATGGTCGTGGATTTTCCCGCGCCGTTCGGTCCGAGGAAGCCGAAGACCTCGCCGTCGTCGACGTGCACGCTGACATCGAAAACGCCGCGCCCAAAGCCGTAATCCTTGGTCAGATGCGACACCTCGATGATGTGCGTTTCGTTTGTCATAGAGATGTTTACTCCTTTCTTGAACAGTGTTGACATTTTGGTGGCGTTATTTTATAATGAAGGCAAGATAATGGAAAGAGCAATTTTCTACTCACTGTTCAAATATAGACACTGTCGGAAAATGTGTTCGATTCGGAGGCGTCGTATGAAGGTCAAAAACAAAAACAACTCCTCGCGCAAGACGAAAATACGCATCAAGCGCATCTTCGCCGAAATGCTCGGGGAGAAAAAAGAACTCAATAAGATCGCTGTCAGCGAGCTGTGCAAGCGCGCGGAGATCAGCCGCGGCACCTTTTATTCGCATTACGACGACATCTACGCCGTCGCGGAGGATTACGAAAACGAGCTGATCGACGCATTTTTCGACACCGCACGGCTGCTCGGAACGCAGGATATTTCGCATTTTATCGACTCGATCTTCGAGTTTATCCGCCAAAATAACGAAAATTATCGGCTGCTGTGCGAGTCGAACGAATTTCTCTTCGCCGCGAAGAAGCTTTCCGCGATCGCGTCGAAAAAACTGCTCGAGCTTTGCCTGCAGGACGCGCGCATCGTCGATCGCAGCTATATCGAAACGGAGCTGGTGATCTTTCTCGAGGGGCTGATGTGCGAATACGTCAAGCTCTGCCGCGGCTATTCGCAGAAGACGCTCGACGATCTGTACGATTACACGAACTATTGGGTCAACGATTTTCTGCGGCGCCGCGCCGCGGTGGGGGCGGACGAGCCTGTCCGCCCGAAAAAACCATAGGTTTGTCATTTCGAGCGAGGGACAGCGAGTCGAAAGATCCGTTCCTTTTCGCGCCGAAGGCGCGCTGCCTTCCCCTTAGGGGCAATGTCATCAACTTAAGCTA
>CAYOZT010000087.1:0-5678 GCA_964408545.1 uncultured Oscillospiraceae bacterium
CATCCTGAGCGAGCGAAGCGAGTCGAAGGATCTATCCCCCGATTTTACGAAAAATGTCCCGTCAAAAAGTAGATTTCTCGACTCGCTATCGCTCGCTCGAAATGACAAACTTGCGTTTTTTCGGGCGGGCAGAGGCGTCCGCCCACCCCACGGCGACGCGCGGTAGGGCGGGGACACGTCCCCGCCGCCCCCGTACGATGATAGTGCCGCCGGACAATAGCAAAAAGTCAAGTCATGTCATCCTGAGCGAGCGAAGCGAGTCGAAGGATCCGTCCCCCGATTTTACAAAAATATCCCGTCAGAAAGTAGATTTCTCGACTCGCTATCGCTCGCTCGAAATGACAAACTTGCGTTTTTTCGGGCGGAAGAGGCATGGCCTCTTCCCTGCGGGATTTGATCGAACATAGCAAAAGCCCCTCCCGTGGTGTGTCCGGGAAGGGCTTATTATGGACTGCGGAGTCCGGGACATGGTCAGTGATAACCGCATTTGTTTCAACAGTTATCGACCGTGTAGCATATTAGGTGTCGGGAGTTATATTGGCGCTGCCAGAGTCGTTAAGCTTAACTTTTTTGTCCTCAACTTTGACTGTCGATCTAATACCTGTCCAATACCAATTATCCGTGGTAGCACCCATAATATCTTCATTTTTACCATTCATATATGGAACAAATTTATCGCCGTTACTATGTGTAATAATATCGGCAGGTATTACCGCCTTGTCCTCCCAGTTTTTATCTGGTTTGCCATCAGTTTCCCAACCCAGTCTCCAGTCTGTCTCGTTAATACCAACCGATACATCATTAAAACCACATGATTCAAATGTTACCGTGCAATTTGTTTTTTCACTATCACATGCAACAAAACCAATTGCTTTCGCTATAAACGAGGACCCATATAGAGCGGTATTTGTAACGGTAACATTTTTCAGCGAAACTTTTGTCTCACTATCGTTACTGACATATCCAATAATAGATCCGACTTTACCGTTTCCTACCACTATGCAATTATCAATGGTAACATCTTCCACTGTTACTGTTGCCTTAGTGATATTTCCAAAAAGCACCGCACAGTGACCGCTCATAATTCCGCTTTCGTCGGTATTTCCAACGACAAAATCTTTAATCTTGAGATTCTTTACATCAACGCTTGCGTTGCTTACTTTATTAAACAGTGCAAAACCTTGCTTTCTGGGATCACCATTCCACGAACCATTGACGGAATTTCTGTCCACGCGCAGACCGGAAATCGTATGATCGCCGCCATCTAGAACAATGTTTTTCTCAACATCGCCAAAAGAAGCGCTCGAACCCATCATGTCGATATCGTCCGTGAGAGTGATCTCGATTTTTGTAATTTGGGTGTTTGCCGTAAGCTTGCTGATATTGTTCATCAGGTCAGCCATCTGTGCACCATTGGCGATGCTGACTTTTACCGTATTGCCTTCTACTTCTTTTTTGTCGTACCAGCTGCTATCAACAGGCGTATCTCCCGAGAGACTCATCAGCTGCATATTGCTCGTGTTTGCGTCAGTGGGATAAATTGCCTTACCGGCTTTATCCATGTAGACGATCTTAGGTGTACCATTTTCAATGTAAAAATAGAAATAAGTATCCTTCGTCATGGGTGTGTAGTTTTCCAGATCGATGTTCTCTTCGTCAAGTGCTTCGATCGCGTCCCTAACATTCTCAATAGAACCGTCGGTGTAGGTCGCGAGGATGGTGTTCATCTGACGAACTGCCTGAATGTCCGCAGACTCATTCGCCTTCTTGACAAGGCTGGAGTAGGTGGGGATCAGCACGGCGGCGAGGATCGCGATCACGGCGATCACGATCACGAGCTCGACGATGGTGAAGCCCTTTTTGTTCATTTTGCGCATTTTTTGTTTCTCCTTTTGTTTTTTACCTCACGTGCCACACCGCCCGCGGGCAAAAGCAATTATATATATATATATATATAAAGTCAAGCTTTTTCTGCTCTTTTCGGCAAAGTTTGTCACTTTTCCCAAAAGAAGCCCATCGGGAGAAACATTTTTTCACAAATATTGATAAAATTGCACAAAAATATATGAATAAGGCGGATCCTTCGACTCGCTGTCGCTCGCTCGAAATGACAAACTTGCGTTTTTTCGGGCGGACAGAGGCGTCCGCCCCTACCGCGGGGGAGCACAAGCGGGACGCCGAGGGCGTCGTCCCCTACGGCTTTCGGCGGGCGGACGCCTTCGTCCGCACCTACCGCGTGGGAGCGCAAATATTGCCGCCGATTGGGCGTTATTTCCGTAGACATTTATCGATTTGTGTGCTATAATGGCAGCATAAGAACACCGTATGGAGGTTTCCCATGCCGAAAATCATATTCCAGATCGAAGGCGCCGCAGCCGTCGAAGTCGACGCGCGCGACGGCGACAATCTTCTGGAGCTGGCGCGCCGCGCAAACGTTGCCATCGACGCGCCCTGCTCCGGTAACGGCTCCTGCGGCAAATGCCGCGTCCGCCTCGTCGAAGGCCTGCTCGACACCACCCCCAGCCGCCACATTTCGGACGAAGAATTTGACGCCGGCTGGCGCCTGAGCTGCAACTGCCGCGTCCACGGCGACAGCACCGTCTTCGTGCCCGACATCGCTTCCGCCTATCAAAGCCGCATGAAGACCGCCGACCTGAGCAGTCCCAAGGAAGTCGCAATCTTCGAAGAGTGTCAGCAAAATCTGCGCCGCAGCGGCATTTCCTTCGAAAACCGTTTCCGCAGCCTCGTCCTGACGCTGCCGCAGCCCTCGCTCGACGACACCATGCCCGATATCGAGCGCCTCCACTGGGCGATCTGCGAGCAGCTCGGCGTCGAAAAAGCGGATATCCCCTTCCCCGTGATGGTCAAGCTCGCGTCCACGCTGCGCGAAAACGATTTCCGCGTCTGCGTCAAGGGTCAACTGTGTGAAAACAGCTTCCGCTGCATGGAAATTTGCGCCGCGGACGATACCGCCATCGTCGGCTGCGCCATCGACATCGGCACGACCACCGTCACCATGGTGCTGGTCGATCTCGAAAACGGCAAGATCCTCGCCAAAGGCTCCTCCGGCAACGGTCAGATCCGCTACGGCGCGGACGTCATCAACCGCATCATCCAGCAGGGCAAGGACGGCGGCAGGAAAAAACTGCAGGACGCCATCGTGAAAGAAACGCTCAATCCCATCATCGCCAACCTCTGCCGTAGCGCCCACATCAACGCGCGCAGCATCCTGCAGCTGTGCGTCGCAGCGAACACGACCATGAACCACCTGTTCGTCGGCGTGGACGCCTCGCCCGTGCGCATGGAGCCGTACATCCCCAGCTTCTTCGGCTGGAAGGGGCTGCTCGCGGGCGACCTGAAGCTGCCCGCGAATCCCTTGGCGAACGTCCTGATCGCGCCGAACATCGGCTCTTACGTCGGCGGCGACATCACCGCGGGCACCTTGGCCGCAGGATTGTGGGACAAGGACGAGATGAGCCTGTTCATCGACCTCGGCACGAACGGCGAGATCGTTTTCGGCAACCGCGATTTTCTCATGAGCTGCGCCTGCTCGGCAGGCCCCGCCTTCGAAGGCGGCGACATTTCCTGCGGTATGCGCGCGACCGACGGTGCGGTCGAATCCGCCGTCATCGACTGCGCGAGCATGGAACCGACGCTCGGCATCATCGGCGACGAGGGTCAAAAAGTCGTCGGTATCTGCGGCAGCGGCATCATCGACATGATCTCGGAACTGTTCCGCTGCGGCATTATCAACGCCAAGGGACTTTTCGTGCGCGAGGGCGCGCGCGTCAAGCGCGATCATCACGGCATGGGGCGCTATGTGCTCGCGTTCGCCGAAGAGTCGGAGACGGGTCGCGAAGTTTCCCTGAACGAGGTGGACATCGATAATTTCATCCGCGCCAAGGGTGCCATTTTCTCCGCCATCGCCACGCTGCTGCAAAGCGTGGATATGTCTATCGACGCTATCGACAACGTCTATGTTGCCGGCGGCATCGGCAGCGGCATCAACATGAAAAACGCCGTCAACATCGGTATGTTCCCCGATGTGGCGCTTGAAAAATTCCACTATATCGGCAATTCCTCTCTCACGGGCGCCTACGCCATGGTGCTCGGCGACGCGGCCGAGGAAAAATGCGCCGAAGTCGCCGCGAACATGACCTATCTGGAGCTTTCCACGTACCCGGGCTATATGGATTCGTTCGTCGCGGCCTGCTTCCTGCCGCACACCGACCGCAGTCTGTTCCCGCACAGTGTGCAGGAGGTTTGATATGCTCGGACAAATGCACCATGTCGCCATCACCTGCTCGAATTACGAGCGCAGTTTGGCGTTTTACGAAAAATTGGGCTTCGGCGTTGTTCTTCGCGCGTGGCGCGAGGACAAGCAGGACTATCTGACCATGCTCCGCTGCGGCGATGTGACGCTGGAACTTTTTGTCGATCCCGACGCCGCGCAGCGTCCGAAAGAAACGCAGCTCGGGCTGCGGCATTTGGCCTTCCGTGTCGAAAACGCACACAAGACCGCCGCGTGGCTCAATTCTCTCGGCATCGAGACCGAGCCCGTCCGCGAGGACAAGTATAACGGCGGCTTTTTGACCTTCTTCCGCGACCCCGACGGGCTGTCGCTGGAAATCCACGAATAAGAGGAGATCGTATGCAAGTCGAAAATCGCAAAGAGGAAGTCCCTTTTGCTTATTATGAGGAAAAATTCCGTGCGCTGTCGCCCGCGGATGTGACCGCGCGGCTGTCGGATGTCGCGTGGGACGGCGAAGCCTTCCGCGTGCGCCTTCTGGGTCGGGACTTTCTGATCTCCCACCCGAATTACGCCATTCGCGCCTGTGACGGCGGCGCCGTGCCTCCCCTGCCGACGCAAACTTTTTTGCTGCGCTACCTGCTCGAAAGCCGCGATGTTGCATGGAGCGGCGGATGGAAAACGTTCCGCGAAATGCCGTGGGGCGAGATGTATATCAAGCCCTACACCGGGCGCGTGCTGACGCGCGCGGCGTACAGTTTCGGCACACGCGTGGCGGCTTTCCGTGCCGCGTGCGAAAAAATGGGCGCGATCGCGCTGCCGCACGGCGACGCGGGATTTCAGTTTGACCTCATCGGCGGCTATCGGATGCAGCTGATGGTCTGGGAGGGCGACGACGAGTTCCCGCCCAATGCGCAGGTCATCTATTCCGATAATTTCGCCGAAGGCTTTGCCGCCGAGGATCGCGTCGTCGCGGGCGATATCCTCATCTCCACCGTCAAAAGCTATCTGTAGCTGCGATATCACAAAGGAGTGCTTTTACCGCACAAGACCATCGAGAAAAGGCTTCTTCTTGGGAAGACGCGCTCAAAAATCTTCGATTTTTGACTGATGTAGGGTAAAAAGCAGAAAAATTTTCTTTTATTCCACCACACCCGCCCTGCGGGGCGCCCTCTCCTCAGAGGAAAGGGCTTTGGAGCAGACCGAATGCGGCCGACGAGAGTCCCTCGTCGGCCGCATTTGTCTATTTAGATGTCGCCATCACTGCAGTGGATGGTGCAGTCGCCTGCGCCGGCGTACAAATTTCTATTTTCGATGATAGCCTGCCACTGTTCTTTGGTTCCTTCGAAGTAAATATTCTTCAGGCTGTCGCAGTCGTAGAACGCATGATAGCCTATGCTTGTCACGCTGTCCGGGATCGTGATGCTCG
>CAYOZT010000088.1:0-5657 GCA_964408545.1 uncultured Oscillospiraceae bacterium
GGATATGATTTTGCGATGACCGTCTGATGACGAAGAGCGAAACAACGCTGCGGTGGAACTCCGGGGCGTTACAGTGAAGGCTGTAACTTTAGGGATAGAAAAACAACATTCGGGTAGAACGGCAAAAATTAATTATGGGGTCCCCGAAAAGTCAATAGACTTTTTGGGGAAAGGACGAGCAACGGAATGAATGAGTTTTTCGTGTTTTACACGGAAACGAATGATATGAAGTTTGTGAGGACGCGTCGTATACCGTAACGAGCAGGGAAACTGTATTGACAGTTTCCGCTTAAATCGACAGCGGGTGTCGATTGTTCTTTAGGAAGTATCCTAAGACCTCTGAAAATCAAAGAAAGGACTGATGTTATGAATGAAATTAAAAATAAAAATCTGTTTATCCGTGTGAGCGAAAAAGAAAAAAACCTCATTGAACGCAACGCCGGTAAATGCGGACTTTCGGTATCGGAATATCTCCGTCAGCGTGCGTTGGGATATATGCCGAGGGCTGTTCTGCCGGAAGTGTTTTTCTCTTTCAGCGAAAAGTTAGATGAACTGTGTATCTCCTGTACCGGCAAAATCTCACCGGATACGGAACGGAAAATCATTACTCTTATTGACGGCATTACCGAAGAATTGATACTGCCTGAAAAGGAAAGGATGTGATGCGACGTGGCTACTACCGGATTTTGGCCTGTCAAAAGCAGGCTCAAAGAAGTGATTGACTATGCGGAAAATCCGGATAAGACAATCGATAAAAAGTATGTGGACAGCGACCTTTACGCAGCTTTGCAGTATGTATCAAACGAGAGAAAAACAGATGAACGGATGTATGTTTCGGGTATTAACTGCAATGTAAAACGAGCCTATGAGCGTATGACTGCAACCAAGAAGCGTTTCGGCAAAACCGACGGAAATGTTGCTTATCACGGATACCAGAGTTTTCGGACGGATGAGGTTACACCGGAGGAAGCACACAAAATCGGTTTGGAAACCGCAAAGCGTATGTGGGGAAAAGATTACGAAATCGTTGTTACCACACATCTTAATACGGATAATCTCCATAATCATTTTGTTGTAAACTCCGTTTCTTTCCGAACGGGAAGAAAGTTTGAAAATCACATCTCCGACCATTACAGACTACGGGAAATTTCCGATGCCGTATGTATGGAATACGGAAAAAGCATCTTAAAAGACGCTTCCTTTTACGGCGGAGATAAAAAAGAATACTGGCTGAAAAAGAAAGGCAATATGACGCACAGAGAACTTTTGAAGTCGGATATAGATACCGCTCTTGCAGAGTCCACCAATTTCAAAGCCTTTGAAATCCGCTTAAAAGATATGGGATACCTCATACAGCGTGATATGAACTATACCCATTATTCCGTAAAAGCACCGACCTGGCAGAGGGCTGTCCGATTGGAAAGTCTCGGTAAAGAATATACTCCCGCCGCCATTCGTGAACGGTTACTTAACAATCAAAAGCATATCGGTTATCTTCCGTTCCATAAGCCGAAATATGCACCGCTGATTCTGTTTGAAACAGAATACCGGAAAACAAGAAATATGGACGGAATACAGGTGGTGTTCGCCCTTGTAATCGAACTGTGCAAACTGATTACCGGAAACAATCTCACACCAAATGCACCGAGACCGTTGTCACCGGAAATGCGGCAGGAAGTTGTAAAACTGGACAGAACGCTGAAAGAATACAAATTTTTGTGTGATAACCGGATTGATTCTCCTGCGGAACTGGTTGATTTTATTGAGCAAAAGCGGGAACAAATCGGAGCTTTGGAAAAGGAAAGGCAGTCGGTTTACAACCGCAACCGGCATAAAAAGAGTGAAGAATTAAACAAACAGGCAAGAGAAATCTCCGCAAAGATAAAACCTCTGCGTGAGGAACTTGCCACAGCCAAAGCGGTTCTTGAAAAAATACCGAAATTCAAGGAACTGCTGGAAACCGAAAGAAAGACGGAATTATCCGTTATATACAAAATCAAAGAAAGAGGTGTTGAACGATGAACCATACAGAAATAACGGAAAATAAAATATTAAACAAGCCGAAGAAAAAAGCGGCAAATATACCGGTAACAAAACTTCATACCTTTGAGGGACACCCGTTCAAGGTGCTTGACAATGAGGAAATGGAACTGCTTACCGAAAGCATAAAAGAACAAGGAATACTGTCTCCCTTGATTGTGCGACCGTTGGATAACAATCCCGATGAATTTGAGGTCATATCCGGACACCGACGATTACACGCTTCCGTAAAAGCGGGACTTACGGAAGTTCCGGCTTTAATCTATCCCCTTGACCGAAACGAAGCGGTCATTGCGGTTGTGGACAGTAATATTCACAGAGAACGGATACTGCCGAGCGAAAAAGCATTTTCCTACAAAATGAAAATGGAAGCCTTAAAGACACAGGGCAAACGAAATGATTTAACTTTGTCGCAAGTTGCGACAAAGTCGGATACCGCAGCCGAAATCGGAAAAGCACAGAATGAAAGCCGAGACCAGGTGTTCCGCTATATCCGTCTGACGAACCTTATACCGGAACTTCTGCAAAAAGTGGATGACGGAGAGATTGCACTAAGTCCTGCGGTGGAACTTTCTTACTTATCCGAAAAACAGCAAAAGGTACTGCTTGATGCAATGGAACTGAATGCCTGTACGCCCTCTCACGCACAGAGTATCCGGCTGAAAAAGGCGGCACAGCAAGGAAGATTATCTTCGGACGGTATTTATGAAATACTGTCGGAAGAAAAAGCCAATCAGACCGAGCATATCCGTTTTAAGGTGCAGGATTTAAGAGGATTTTTCCCGAAGAATTACACCGAAAAGCAGATGACGGATACCATCTTAAAACTGCTTTTCGATTACAGCAAGAAAATGGAACGAAAACGAAACTCACGTGAGGAAAGGTAAGGTGAACAATATGAATCATAAAACGATACAAGCATTTCCGTCTGAACCGGCGGATAAAACCTGTGTCATAGATTATCTTTTTCCAAACGATAAAAACGCAGGATTTGATTATGAAAAAGTCCGTCATTACGGAGAGGATAAATTTAGTCTTAAAATCGGCGGTACAACCTATGAGGTATCCACACACTTTAACCCAAAAGGCAGACAGTGTGTAATGGAACAGTTTAAGGCACTGATACTGTCCGAGAAACTGATTTGATAATCGCACAATCGAAAATGACAACGGGGCATTGTAAAATAGACTTGCCTTTGCTATGCCCTGTTGTCGGAAAGGAGAAATGAATGATGACAACAGAAAAGAAATTAAACGGGCAGGCAGAAAATGATGAACTGATTACGGCGTTATATTGCAGACTGTCCGTAGAGGATATGAAAGACGGCAGGAAATCCGGCGAGGATGAATCGAATTCCATATCCAATCAAAAACAGATTTTACTGGACTACTGTAAAAAGAAAGGCTACAAAAATACCTTGTTTTTCGTGGATGACGGAATATCCGGCACCAGTTTTGACCGCAGTGATTTTCAGCGTATGCAGAAAATGGCAGAGGAAGGAAAGATTTGCAGGATAATCGTAAAAGATTTATCCCGTTTCGGTCGTGAACAGGTGGAAGCCGGAAGGCTAACACAGATAGTTTATCCGTCACTTGGTATCACCTTTATATCCATACAGGAAAATGTAAACAGCACCACCGGAGAAGGTATGGAAATGCTTCCGTTTTATAATATCTTCAACGAATGGTACGCTGCACAGACTTCCAAGAAAATCCGTGCGGTATGGCAGTCCAAAGCGGATAATGGAAAGCGTGTGTCTGCTGCTGTTCCCTACGGATATATGAAAGACCCGGATGACAAAGAAAAGTGGCTCATAGACGAACCGGCGGCTGAGGTGGTACGAAAAATCTTTGCTCTGTGTCTTGCGGGGCGAGGTCCTTTACAGATAGCAAGACAGTTAGAGGAAGAAAAGATTTTAATACCGTCCGCTTATTACGAAAGCATCGGACGAAAACACGCTCAAAAAGTGCCGAGTAATTATTGTAAATGGGATCAAAAAACCGTTGTGCATATCCTCGAAAACAGACAATATACCGGTTGTGCAGTCAACTTCAAAAGCACGACTGTCAGTTACAAGGTGCATAAGAAGATTCACAATCCGGTTGAGGAGTACCAAGTTATACCCAATATGCAGGAACCGATAATCTCCGAAGAGGATTGGCTTCGGGTACAGGAACTCCGTCAGCACCGACGCAGACCGACTGCGACAGGCAGAACAAGTCTGTTTTCGGGATTGGTTTACTGTTACGATTGCGGAGCAAAGTTACACTTCTGTGCGGCGAAAAGTATGACACGAAATCAGGAACACTTTCGCTGTGCCAATTACAAATCCGGACGTGGTGAATGTACCGTACACTATATTCGTGATGTTGTGCTTGAAAAAATCGTGTTTGAAGCCATCTGCGGTTTAGCCGAATTTGTAAAATGCCACGAAACCGTATTCTTATATATGCTGGCAAGAAAGAATAATGCTATGCGACAAAAAGAATACAGGAAACTTCAGCAGACGGTGGAACAGGGCAACCGGAGAATAGCCGAAATTGACAGACTGATTGAAAAGGTGTTTGAACAGAACGCAACCGGACTTCTTTCGGATGAACGCTTCGCAAAAATGGTTCGGAATTACGAAAAGGAACAAAAAGACCTTTTGAAAGAAGTTGCCGACAGTCAGCAGACACTTGAAAATGCCAATCAAAAGGTAACGGATTTAAGACTTTTACTCCGTACACTGCGAGAAATGACGGAGATAAAGGAACTTACCCCGACACTTGTAAACTCGCTGATAGAGCGAATTGAGGTGCATAACAACGACAAGTCAAGCGGTCATTGTTATGTAAAAGTGGATATTTATTTTACTGCGGTGGGAATGATAGATATTCCGACCGAACAGGAAATCCTCGCTATGATGGAAGAAATCCGGAACAACCCGCAGGACTTCCGCTTTGTAGCATAAAAAAAGACAAAAGGATACGGTGTAACCCATTTTACCGGATTACACCGTACCATTAATAAAAAACTTCCTTATGTGGCGTTGACAAATGAATAGTCCTTTACTCGAAAAATCTCTTACTTTTGCCACAGAAATCGTTCTGTTCTATGAAGAATTCTCCAAGACGAAGAAAGATACGACCATTGCAAAGCAACTTCTTCGCTCCGCTACCAGTATCGGCGCAAATATAAACGAAGCTGTTTATGGCAACAGCAAAGCGGATTTTATATCCAAACTGCACATTGCACTAAAAGAAACCGGCGAGAGCATCTATTGGCTCACATTGCTGAATAGAACGAATTTGATAGAATATGATTTTGAAAAGCTTCTCACTACCGCTGAGGAAATTAAGCGAATGCTGATCGCTTCACTCAATACAGCAAAGGGAATTAAGTAACGCCAAGGTTCAAATCTCTAACACAAATGACGAAAAATATCTTTTTTATCGTCCACACACATGAAAAAAGCACGCTTCGGCGTGCTTTTTTCAACGAAATAAATCCTGTCGGATTTGTGAAATGCACTTCGTGCGTGAAATACGCCTGCGGCGTGTGAAATGCCTGCGGGCGTGAGTGGATTTATTTCATTTCACTTTCTGCGCAAGCAGAAAATTTCACAATGGCCGAA
>CAYOZT010000089.1:0-5653 GCA_964408545.1 uncultured Oscillospiraceae bacterium
CAAAGGGACCTAAACACAATCCCGCACCTATTCCCGAAGAAGGTAAATGGGTGTTTGCAAAGGAAATCAAAGATATTTCCGGTTTTACGCACGGTATAGGTTGGTGCGCGCCTCAACAAGGTGCTTGTAAGCTTTCCTTGAACGTTAAACAAGGTATCATCGAAGAAGCGTTGGTCGAAACCATCGGTTGTTCCGGTATGACTCACTCCGCCGCTATGGCGTCCGAGATTCTTCCCGGTAAGACTATTTTAGAGGCTTTAAATACCGACCTTGTTTGCGACGCCATCAACACCGCTATGAGGGAACTTTTCTTACAAATAGTATACGGAAGAAGTCAATCGGCGTTCTCCGACGACGGTTTGGTCGTAGGTGCCGGTTTGGAAGATTTAGGTAAAGGTTTGCGCTCTCAAGTCGGTACCATGTACGGTACCAAGGCTAAAGGCGCGCGTTATCTCGAAATGGCAGAGGGCTACGTTACGAGGCTTGCGCTCGACGAGGATATGCAGATTATCGGTTACGAATTCGTATCGCTCGGCAAGATGACGGACTTTATCAAGAAGGGTTTAGAACCTAACGAAGCGTATCAAAAAGCGACCGGACATTACGGAAGATTTGACAACGCTTTTAAATATATCGATCCCCGTAAGGAATAAGGAGGCAAATTATGGCTTTATTTGAAGGTTATGAAAGAAGAATAGACAAAATTAACGCCGTCCTTAAAGAATACGGCATTAACTCGGTCGAAGAATGTAAAGAAATATGCCTAAATAAGGGCGTTGACTGCGACAAAATCGTAAGAGGCACTCAACCTATCTGCTTCGAAAACGCAGTATGGGCTTACTACGTAGGCGCCGCAATCGCAATAAAGAAAGGCTCTAAAAAGGCTTCCGACGCCGCTGCCGCTATCGGTATCGGTTTACAATCTTTCTGTATTCCCGGTTCCGTTGCCGAAAACAGAAAAGTCGGTTTGGGCCACGGCAACCTTGCCGCAATGCTTTTGAACGATAATACCGATTGCTTCTGTTTCTTGGCAGGTCACGAATCTTTCGCCGCGGCGGAAGGCGCTATTTCCATCGCTATGAACGCAAACAAAGTTCGCGGTAAGGAATTACGCGTTATCTTAAACGGTTTGGGTAAAGACGCCGCTATGATTATTTCACGTATCAACGGCTTCACTTATGTCGAAACCGAATTCGATCCTTACACCGAAACCGTTAAGGTCGTTTACGAAAAGCCGTATTCCGACGGTCCTCGTGCAAAGGTTAAATGTTACGGTGCGGATAACGTACCCGAAGGCGTTGCCATTATGAGAATGGAAAACGTCGGCGTTTCCATTACGGGCAACTCCACTAACCCCACAAGGTTCCAACACCCCGTTGCCGGTACCTATAAAAAATGGTGTAACGAAAACGGCGTTAAATATTTCTCGGTCGCTTCGGGCGGTGGTACCGGAAGAACTCTCCACCCCGACAACATGGCGGCAGGTCCTTCCAGCTACGGTATGACCGATACTATGGGAAGAATGCATAGCGACGCGCAATTTGCAGGTTCTTCTTCCGTTCCTGCTCACGTCGAAATGATGGGCTTAATCGGTATGGGTAACAACCCGATGGTAGGCGCTACCGTTGCAGTTGCCGTTGCCGTAGAAGAAGGCTTCAAGGCTTAAATTTAATAATGAAAACGCAAAAGCGTTAAATGATTACTACCCTCCTCCGAAGGTTTTAAATTTTTCGGGGGGGGGTAGTTTGTTTTTGAAAAGGACTTGACTTAATATAGTTGTGCGCGTCGCGCGTACGATATCTATATTTAAGTAGCGTTTAGATAATGGAAAAGATAATTGAAAAATAAAATAGATGTAAGGAGGAAATTTACACATCATGAAAAAAATTATCGGTAATTTATTGCTCGCGGTATGCATTTTGTGTGCCGCAATCGGATTTAGTGCTTGTGAAATCGGCACCGGTACGCCTACGCCGTCACCAAAAGAATCTTCTATTTCGATAGACGATTTAACGCTCGCCGAAGGCGATGAAAAGGAAATTAAGGTTAACTTTGTTAATCTTGACGAACAAGAAATCACTTACGCTTTTCAAGGTAACGATATCGTTATCGAAAACGGAAAGGTAAGCGGCGTTAAGGGTGGAACGGTAACTACGGTTACAGCAACCACCGCCGACGGGTTGTACGAAACGACTTTCAAAGTAACCGTCGAAGGTTTGGGTACGCTTACTTTCGAAGACTTGGAACTTAAAGTCGGCGAACAGAGAAAGTTAAGACCTAAATTTTCAAAACCGAGCGTAAACGAAACGGTTACTTACGCTTTCGAAGGCGACGCGATTTCGATAACCGACGGCGTTTTGAAGGGCTTAAAGGAAGGTACTTTAACGGTAACCGCTACAAGCGAAAATTACACGGCAACGTTTACCGTTACGGTAACCGACGTCGGTACGCTTACCATAGACGACGTTTATATGTACGTTAACTCGTCGTACACGATAACACCTAAATTTTCAAAGGATGGATATTCCGAAGAAATCACTTACGTTCCTCAGGTAAAAGGCGTTGTTTCGATAGAAGACGGCGTTATTACCGCGACGAAGGCGGGCTCGACCGTCGTTACGGCGAAAAGCACGAACTTCAACGTAAAATTTAACGTAACCGTAAGCGATATAATAGATACGGACAAAGCGATTGTTTTCACCGATTATATGATTACCTTATATCCCAACGTTTACGGCGACGAAAACGTAACTTTAACCACCGAAAACACGGATCTTATCTCGATTGACGGCAATAACGTCAAAGGTCTTAAAAAAGGCACGGCGAAGGTTACCGTTTCTAACGGCACCGTATCTAAAGAGGTTACCGTCGAAGTAAGATCTCACGATATGGGTACCGACGAAGGTAACACTCGTACTTTGGCGACCGAAAACGATCGTCTTAAATCGGTTATGAGCGGACTCGAATCTTTCGCTTATACGGAAGGCGAACTCGTACTCTTCGCAGGTGACAGCTTTATGGACGAAAGATGGTTTATAACCGACTTTTACACCACAAGGTTCGCAACCAAAAACGCTTACACGGTAGGTATAAGTTCTTCAAGGGCTTCGGCGTGGATTTATATGATGCAAAACTTCTATAAATACAGCCCCAAGGCAATCGTTTTACATATCGGTACCAACGATTTGTTCGACGGAGGACGTTCGGCGGATTCGGTATTTAACAGCGTAAAAACTTTACTTGCCATGTCCCACGACAATATGCCCGAAACGGAAATTTATTGGTGGACTATCGAACAAAGAATAGGTCAATCGTCCTGGAACGATAAAATCCAAGAAATCAACACCAATGTTAAAAAATACGCGAAAGACAAAGATTGGCTTAAAGTCGTCGATACTTACACGGCTATGTCTAAGACGAACGGCGATCCCGATTCGAGTTTGTACGGCGACAGCGTTCACCCCGCGTGCCCTGTAGGCTACGATAAACTTATAGGTCTTACCTACGACGCGGGGCTCGAGATTACAGATAGCCCCTCGGCGCACGGCGTTGCCGAGATAAAAACTTGGACGACTGCACAGTCCGATAAAGCCGCTGCGGCAAGGACTATGCCTTTGACGACGGGTAACTATTTACTTCATACCGATATTACCGTTTTATCGTACGAAAACAACGCGCACATAACGATACCGTTTTCTAACGACGAAAACAGATTGTTGATCTGGAACAGCAAAAATGACGGTAAGTTCTATTACGGCGGCGCTTGCGGTGGTTATCAAAGTACGTCGATCGATTATTTGGACGTTGCAAACGGTACGAAAACGGCTTCCGTCGATATTTTGGTTTATAACAACAATGCGTACTTGTTCGTAAACGGAAAACTCGAAAGATTATTCTCTCAGTTGCCGACTTACAATATGTTAAAGATCGGTACCGAGGGTTGCTCGGTTAAGTTCGAAAATACCGTTGTTTGGAGTAACTCGAATCAAGCCGATTTGACCGTTCATAAATTCGGTTATGGTAAAATTGACGGCTCCAATTTAGAATTAACGGACGGCGCGGCTTCCTTTACCGTAAAAATAGTGGCAAGCAGTGCAAAAATGTTCTTATACGTAAACGATAAGTTGACGCTTACAATGGGCTCGATGGACAACAGTCAAGGTTTGGCTAATTGGAACGACTTGATTATCGGCGCCGAAGGCGGCGCTACGTGGAAGTTCGGTAACGTAGTATTCGAAAGTTCCGACGGTGCGAATTATCAAAAATTCATAAACGATTTGGCTGACGGCAAAACCATAATGAAAGCAGGTACCAAAACGCAACTTTCCGATATTAACGCAGAATACGCTAACGCGCAGTACGCCGAAGTAACCATTTACGAACCTTACGGCAATATGGTTACGAACAGTTGGAGCAATCATACGATAGGTATTCAGTTGGGAATAGCCGATAAGGACGGAAACGAAATGTACGGTTTCGGTTCTTGGCATTACGGTAATTTGGGATATTTGCTTGCTTGGCAACAGACTGCTCAAAGCGGTACCGGTACCAACGACAAGATGTGGAACTGGATGAGTTCCGGACTTGAGAATTTGAGTTACTTTACCGATTGGTCTAAAGGCGTTAAAATTTCGGTTGCGATAATCGAAGGCGATCTTTACGCCTTCTGGTCTATCGACGGCGGTACGACTTGGACAAAGTTTGTTAACCATACTGTTGCCGGAAATGCCAACGTCAACGAAAAAGTTGCCGAACCCGCGTCGATAAGTTATATTTTCTGCGGCGTGGACGGATTCTATTCGGATCTCAGCGCGTCACAGACGGTCCCCGAAAATATTTTGGCGCTTGTCGCATAACAACTAAAAATTAAGTTTATTGATTTATAATAAACTTTTACTAAAAACTTTCCGTTGTCGGGTTTCGGCGGCGGAAAGTTTTTTAGCTATCGATAAAATCATAAAAACCTGCCTATAAGCCCATTATCGAGGTGTTTTTTCGGCGGTTACGCGAGTTTTCGCTATTGAAAAATCGAACAATCGAGCTTTAACGGCAGCAGTGTTTTAACCGAGAAAATAACCGCGGCGATTAAAAAATAACCGCCGCGTTTTTGGTATACGAAAACCACGCGATAGTCGCGTGGTTCAAAAAAGGTTAACCGATGAAATTGTCAAAACAACTCCGATTGTGTATAATAAAGATATGACCTGGCAGTCAAGGATAAAAACACAATCGGAGGACATCAAAATGACAAAAGAATCAAATAACGTCGAAAATATTTTAGCACATACAAAATGGAATTGCAAGTATCACATAGTATTTGCCCCCAAATATCGCCGAAAAATATTTTACAATGAGAAACGAGCAGAAGTCGGAAAAATATTACGAACACTGTGCGCGTGGAAAGGCGTAGAAATAATTGAAGCGGAAGTATGTCCGGATCATGTACATATGCTGGTTAGTATTCCGCCTAAAATTAGCGTTTCGGGTTTTATGGGGTATCTAAAAGGAAAGAGTAGCTTGATGATATACCAAAAATGGGGGAATATGAAATTCGCATACCGAAACCGCGAATTTTGGTGTAAGGGCTATTACGTCGACACAGTAACATAAATTTATGGACACTCTGCAAGTGAGCGGATTAAGTATGAAAAAG
>CAYOZT010000090.1:0-5633 GCA_964408545.1 uncultured Oscillospiraceae bacterium
TTCATGAGTTGTCCAAAATTATTATACCACATTCGCTCGCTCGAAATGACAAACTGGTGGTTTTCGGCGGGCGGGCAGAGGCGTCCGCCCCTACCGGTTGCGGAGAGCGATGCGAACCGTCGGGGATGTCGGTCCCTACCGCGCGTCGCCGTGGGGTGGGGTAAAAGAAAAGAGTCGTGTTTTCTCGACTCTTTTCTTTTTCGCAAAAATAATTGTCGCTTTTTGTGTTTTCTTGTGTTATCATAGGGACATAAGAAAACACACGGAGGGAAAAGTTATGTTTGCACGCGTAGTCGATGAATTTCAGGTTTTGAGAGAGTATACGGTGATGGTGCTCGACCGTGAGGTCGGCGCGTCCAGTGCCTACCGCATTGACGGGGAGCTGTACACGCCCATCGGTCTGGGCGCGACCACCGTTCCCATCCCCCGCAACTATATCGCCGTCAAATCGCGCCGCTCCTTCAAGGGATCGGCCGTGGAGCTGATGTGAGCACGCACGAAGCGGTGCCGTGGAAATCACGACACCGCTTCGGTTTTCGAAATATGATCTTCAGTACGCGACGCCCCAGTAGACCATTTTTTTGGCGGGCTTGCCGCAGCAGGCGCATACATCGTCGAGTTTCTCCTGCGCGAAGGGGATGCAGCGCGAGGACATACCCGCCTTCTCCTTCATCGCCAGTTCGCAGGACAGATCGCCGCACCACATGGTCTTGATATAGCCGCCGTTTTCCTCCTGCAGGCGCTTGGCCTCCTCGAGAGAATGGGCTTCATAGATATGCTCGTCCAGATTTTTCTTGGCCTTGTCGTACATCTGCTGCTGCACGAGCTGCAGCTGCTGCATGACGGCCTGCTCGAGCTGCTCAAGCTTGACGACGACCTTCTCCCGATCGGTACGGCGCACGAGCACGCACTCGCCGTTTTCCAGATCGCGCGGGCCGCACTCGACGCGCAGCGGGACGCCCTTCATTTCGTATTCGGCGCACTTCCAGCCCATAGAATTGTCGCTTTCGTCGATCTTGCAGCGGTAGCCTGCGGCGCTCAGACGCTCCTGCAGCGCACGCGCCGCGTCCAAAACGCCCTCTTTATGATGCGCCACGGGCAAAATGACCACCTGCACGGGCGCAACGAGCGGCGGCAGGACGAGACCGTTATTGTCGCCGTGCGTCATGATAATGCCGCCGATCAGGCGCGTGGACGCGCCCCACGATGTTTCGAAGGGATTGACCTTGCGGTTATTGCTGTCGGTGAACTCGATGCCGAAGGCCTTGGCAAAACCGTCGCCGAAGTAGTGCGAGGTGCCCGCCTGCAGCGCCTTGCGGTCGTGCATCATGCACTCGATGGTGTAGGTCGCTTCCGCGCCGTTGAATTTTTCCTTATCGGTCTTTTGGCCGCGCGTGACGGGCATGGCCAGCACCTTCTCGCAGAAATCGGCGTAGACATTGAGCATGGTCTGCGTAAAGTCGCTGGCCTCCTGTGCGGTGGCATGGATGGTGTGTCCTTCCTGCCACAAAAACTCCCTGTGCCGCAGGAAGGGGCGCGATGTCTTCTCCCAGCGCATGACGGAGCACCACTGGTTGTATTTCATCGGCAGATCGCGATGCGACTGCAAAACGTTGGCAAAATGCTCGCAGAACAGCGTCTCCGAGGTCGGGCGAATGGCGTAGCGCTCCTCGAGCGGCTCACCGCCGCCGATGGTCACCCACGCGCACTCGGGCGCAAAGCCCTCGACGTGATCCTTTTCCTTCTGCAGCAGGCTCTCGGGGATGAGCATGGGCATATAGACGTTCTCGACGCCCTGCTGCTTGAACATTTTATCCATGATATGCTGGATATTCTCCCATATGGCATAGCCGTAGGGACGGTAGACGAACACGCCCTTGATGGACGAATAGTCGATCAGCTGCGCCTTCTTGCACACATCCGTGAACCACTGCGCAAAATCGACCTCCATATCGGTGATCTGCTCTACCTTTTTCTCTTTCGCCATAACAAACGACCTCCGCGCTTTCATTTTTACCCATTTATTGTATCACGCCTGTCAAGCATTGGCACGCAGTTTTTGCCCGATCTGGAAAAATTTGTGTTTTTTTCGATCGGCTATTGTCATTTTGGCGAACAAAGCCCCTCGCCGTGCCGCAGAAAATGGCAATATCTACGAAAATGCGACGCGGCGGCTTTCCGCCATTGTATTTTTCGCGCATTTTTGCTATACTGGATGTCAAATGAAAGGGGCCTGCATATGAAATCTATTCGTGATATTTATAAAATCGGCAAGGGGCCTTCCTCCTCGCACACCATGGGGCCGGAGCGCGCGGCGAAGCTGTTTCTTTCCCGCTGTCCCGACGCCGACGCCTTTCGCGTCGTTCTCTACGGCTCGCTGAGCAAGACCGGTATCGGGCACGGCACGGATCGCGTCCTGCGCGAAGTTTTCGGCGAATGCCCGACGCAGATCATTTTTTCCGACGAAATTTTGCCGCAGTCGCATCCGAACACGCTCGATCTGTTCGCGCTGAAGGGCGATCGGATCGTTAATTCTTTGCGCGTCGAGTCCGTCGGCGGCGGGGATATCCGCATCGTCGGCGAGAAAAGCGCGGAGGACGAGAACATCTATATCGAAAAATCCTTCGCCGAGATCACCGATTTTTGCAAATGGCGCTACATTTCCCGCCTTTCCGACTATGTCGAGCTGAACGAGGGCGTTGAGATTTGGGATTTTCTGTCCGATGTCTGGCAGACGATGAAACGCTCCATCGACGACGGCTTGAACGCCGAAGGCACCCTCCCGGGCGGCCTGAATGTCCGCCGCAAGGCCAAGGAGCTGCACGCGCAAAAGGTCGAAAACGCCTCCCCCGCGCTGCTGGAGTTCCAGAAGATCGCCGCATACGCCTTTGCCGTCGCCGAGCAGAACGCCGACAACGGCACCATCGTCACCGCGCCGACCTGCGGCGCCTGCGGTGTCCTCCCCGCCGTACTGCGCTACGCGCAGGAGACGGGCGGCTACTCCGACGAGCAGATCGTGCGCGTGCTGGGCACGGCGGGACTCATCGGCAATCTGACCAAGACCAACGCCTCCATCTCCGGCGCCGAGTGCGGCTGTCAGGCGGAGATCGGCACGGCCTGCTCCATGGCCGCCGCCGCGCTGGCGGAACTGTATTTGCAGAACATCGATCAGGTCGAATACGCCGCCGAGGTCGCCATGGAGCACCATCTGGGGCTGACCTGCGATCCGATCTGCGGTCTTGTGCAGATCCCCTGCATCGAGCGCAACGCCGTCGCGGCCATCCGCGCCATGAACGCGTGCAACATGAGTTTCTTCCTCACCGGCTCGCGCAACATCAGCTACGATATGGTCTGCCGCGCCATGTACGAAACGGGCATCAACATGAACCGCCGCTTCCGCGAAACGGGCGAAGGCGGGCTTGCCCGATTGTACGATCGCCGTCGCACGAGATAAAGCGCCCGATTATCAACAAAAGTTGAAACTGAATTGAAAGACAGTTTATTTTTCTCGGTTATAATTTGAGCGATCTATGATAATCGGGAGCGTATGCGCACATGAAGGAGTCTAAATATAAAGATAAGATACTCACCGTTCCGAATCTGCTGTCACTGCTGCGACTTTTGATGATCCCGCTGATGATCTGGCTGTACATCGGACGCGAGAACTACGCTGCGACCACGCTGGTGCTGCTGGCCTCCGCGCTGACCGACATTCTCGACGGTTTCATTGCCCGTCATTATTGCATGGTCAGCGATTTCGGCAAGGCTTTCGATCCCGTCGCCGACAAGCTGACGCAGATCGCCATGATGTTCTGCCTGATCGTGCGTTTTCCGCTGATGTTGCTGCCGTGGATCGTGCTGGTCATCAAAGAGCTGTTCACGGGACTTTGCAGCATACTGGCCATCCGCAAAACGGGTCATGTCGAAGGTGCCGTCTGGCACGGCAAGGTCACGACGGCGCTGCTGTATACGACCATGGCCGTGCATCTGCTGTGGTACAACATCCCGCAGACCGTATCGGTGCTGCTGATCGGCGTGTGCACGGGCATGATGCTCATTTCCGCCGTCGGTTACGCGATCCGAAATTTCAAAATGCTCACGGGGCGCTCCGACTCTTGAGGTAAAAATATGGAAAAAAAGTCCAATTGGTTTTCCCGCGGCGTGTTTCGTGTGATCCGCCGTTTGGTGCTGCTCTTTTATCCGAAAATACATATCGAGGGTGCGGAAAATCTGCCCGAGGAGAGTGCCGTGATCGTCGGCAACCACACGCAGATGAACGGTCCGATCTGCGCGGAGCTTTTCTATCCGCGGGACAATGTCACGTGGTGCGCCCATCAGATGATGGAGCTGCGCGAGGTCCCCGCCTACGCCTTCCAAGATTTCTGGAGCAAAAAGCCGCGTTGGACGCATCCGTTTTATAAGCTGCTGTCTTATCTCATCGCACCGCTGTCGGCCTGCCTGTTCAACGAGGCCAAGACCATTCCCGTCTATCGCGATACGCGTCTGCTGCGCACCTTCAAGCTGACCATGCAGTCGCTCGACGAGGGCAAAGACGTCGTCATCTTCCCCGAGTGCTACGAGCCGTACAATCATATCGTCTATCAATTTCAGGATAAGTTCATCGACACGGCACGCCTTTATTACAAGCGCACGGGGAAAATTTTGAATTTTGTCCCGATTTATATTGCGCCGCGCTTAAAAAAGGTGTATATTGGTAAGGCGATCCGCTACTGTCCGGAAAATCCCATCGAGCAGGAGCGCGAGCGCATCGCCAAGTATCTGATGGATGCCATCACGGATATCGCCGACTCCCTTCCCGCGCACACCGTCATCCCCTACCCCAACATTCCGAAGCGCGATTATCCGAGCAACCATCCCAAGGAGGATGTCTCATGAGAAAACCCGTACGGGATTACCGTCGATTGCGGCCGTCCAACCTGCGTTCCCCCGAGTTTCGTCACCTGTTCTGGCTGCTCGGCTGGGCGGGCTACTTTTTGATGTACGTACTGACGGAAAATCTCATTCCCGAAAGCGTCTGCCATTTGGTCACACTTCCGATCGACTACCGCATCCCGTTTTGCGAGTGGTTCGTATTCGCCTACATCGGCTGGTATGTGCTGATCGTCTGGTCGCTGGGATATTTCCTTTTGTATGATGTGGAATATTTCAAGGGCTTGCAGAAATTCATCATCGTGACGCAGGTCATCGCCATGATCTGCTACATCGTCTATCCCTCGTATCAGGATCTGCGCCCCGCCGTGTTTCCCCGCGAGAATTTCGCGACATGGATCCTGAACATCATCTACACCGCCGATACGCCCACGGGCGTCTGTCCCTCGCTGCACGTAGCCTATTCCGTCGGCATTGCTTCGACATGGCTCAAAGATCGCGCGGCTGCGAAGGGCACGCAGGTATTCGTCGTGCTGTTCTGTGTGATCGTGTGTGCGTCGGTATTGTTCGTCAAGCAGCACGCCGTGATCGATGTCGTGCTCGCCATTCCCGTGTGCCTTGCCGCCGAGGTTCTCGCCTTCGGCCGTTCCTACTGGAAACCCAAGCTGCAAAAGCATAAAGTCGCATAAAAAAGAGGCTGTTGCAAAATGCAGGTTTTGCAGCAGCCTTCTTTTATGAATTTT
>CAYOZT010000091.1:0-5543 GCA_964408545.1 uncultured Oscillospiraceae bacterium
AATCGATCAGCGTATTGCGCAGCACCATGCCCTTGGGCAGGAAGAAGGGGAAGCCCGGACCCTCGTCGCGCAGCATGAACAGCCCGAGCTCCTTGCCGAGCTTGCGGTGGTCGCGCTTTTTCGCTTCCTCGATGCGGGTCAGATATGCGTCGAGTTCTTCCTTGGTCGGATACGCGACGCCGTAGATACGCTGCAGCATTTTGCGCTTGGAGTCGCCGCGCCAGTACGCGCCGCAGGAGGTGGTCAGCTTGAAGCCGTTGTGCTTGACGCGGCCGGTGTGATCAAGATGCGGGCCGGCGCACAGATCGGTGAATTCGCCCTGCGTGTAGAACGACAGCTCCGCGTCGACGGGCAGATCCTCGATCAGCTCGCGCTTATACGGCTCGTTGCGTGCATCCGCCCATGCCAGAGCCTCCTCGCGGGGCTTGACGCTGCGCTCGAGATGCAGCCGCTCCTTGCAGATCTTCTTCATTTCGCCCTCGATCTTTTCCAGATGCTCGGGGCCGAAGGTGAAGGGCGCGTCGAAATCGTAATACCAGCCCTCGTCGATGGACGGGCCGATGGCCAGCTGCACTTCCGGCCACAGACGCTTGACGGCCTGCGCCATGATGTGCGCGCAGGTGTGCCAATAGGTCTTGCGATATTCGGGGTTTTCAAACGTGTACAGATTTTCTTCGGACATGATGGTTTCCTCCTTAAGATTTTTGGGAGAAAGGTATAAAAATACCCATCCCCTGAAGCAGTCAGGGGTGGGATACAGCTGTATTCCACGGTTCCACCCTGGTTGCGGCAAGAGCCGCCACTCGTTGACGCGATAACGGGCGCACCCGGCGAGGCATTTCCGCACTCACGGCTCAAAAGTGGTGACGCGATGGGCAGTGTTACGGATGCTTTTCAGCAAGCAGCACCCTCTCTGAGAAGCTTACCCGACGCGCGTGTCTTTGTCACAGCCTTTTCTCGATGCAAATTTAGCACAAAAAAAGCGATTTGTCAATGCCCGACCATTGAAAAATCGAAATTTCCCTGTTATAATGGCGGCAAAGAAAGGCGGATTTGACCATGATCAACGTTTGTGACATTCAAGTGATGAAGCCGCTGCTGGCCGAGCACGGATTTCATTTTTCCAAGGCGAAGGGGCAGAATTTCCTCATCGCGCCGTGGGTGCCCGAGTCCATCACGCGCGAAGCGGGCGTGGATGAAAACGCGGGCGTGCTGGAGATCGGCCCCGGTGTCGGCCCGCTGACGCAGCAGCTTTGTCTGCGCGCGGGAAAGGTCTGCGCCGTGGAGCTCGATCGGCGTTTGGAGCCGATCCTGCGGCAAACGGTCGGCGAATTCCATAATCTCGCGATCGTCTGGGACGATGTGCTGCATTTGGACATTCCCGCGCTCGTCAAAGAAACCTTCGGCGATCTGCGCCCGATGGCCTGTGCGAATCTGCCTTACTACATCACAACGCCCATTCTCTCGGCGCTTTTGGAAGCGGAGTGCTTCGACTCGGTGACCGTCATGGTGCAAAAAGAGGTCGCGCAGCGCATCGCCGCCGCGCCCGGGAGCGCGGATTACGGCGCATTTTCCGTATTCTGCCAATATTACGCCGAGCCGAAGATGCTCTTCGACGTGCCCGCGCACTGCTTCCTGCCGCAGCCGAAAGTGACTTCCGCCGTCATCACGCTGCAAGTGCGGAAGGAAAAACCGTGGCAGATCGATCGCGAAGATATTTTCTTCCGCGCCGTCCGCGCGAGCTTCGCCATGCGGCGCAAAAAGCTCAGCAACGGCTTGGCGAGCGGCTTCTCCTTCCTCGGAAAAGAGGACGCAGCCGATGTTATCCGCGCCTGCGGCCTTCCGGAAAATACCCGCGGCGAAACGCTCTCCATCGCGCAGTTCGCCATGATCGCCAACGAGATCGCACGCAGAAAATAAACAGGGCTTTGTCCCGCCGAGGCCGCCTCGAAAGAGGCGGCCTTCAGCGTGTCAACGAGGTAGCCACCGGTCGTGTCATTCTGAGCGAGCGAGTCGAAGAATCCGTTCCTTTTCCGCGCCGCAGGCGCGGCGGACTGTCGGGACGCTACGCCCTACATGGGCGTACCGCTTTCGGGACGCCGATCTGTACAATGGGCAGTTGTCAACGACATCCTTAAAACAGCGGGACGACGGCGCCGTTGTAGGTTTTTCGGATGTATTCGCGCACGGCGTCGCTTTGCAGCGCGCGAACGAGCGCCTTCGTTTTTTCGCTCTGCTCGTTCCCCGCCTTGACGCACAGCACGTTTTGATAATACTCGGTGGCAAGATCGGTCGCCGACTCGCTCGCAAGCGCCTCGTCCAGCTTCAGTCCCGCGTCGATGGCGTAGTTGCCGTTGATGACAGCGATGTCCACGTCCCGCAGTACGCTTGGGATGAGCTTCGCCTCCACTTCGCGCAGCTGATAGCCGTGCGGATTTTCGGCGATATCCGCCTTCGTCGCGGAAATGCCCGCGCCCTCTCGGAGCGTCAAAAGTCCCGCCTGCTGCAGCAAAAGGAGCGCGCGTGCCTCGTTGGTCGCGTCGTTGGGCACGGCGATGACGGCACCGTCGGGCAGGCTTTCCAAGCTGCTGCTCTTGCCGCCGTAAATGCCCATCGGCTCATAGTGTACGCCCGCCACGGACACCAAATGTGTCCCGCGTTCCTCGTTGAAGCCGTTCAGGTACAGGATATGCTGGAAATAATTGGCATCGAGCTGCCCTTCCTCGACGGCGAGGTTCGGCAGGACATAGTCGCTGAACTGCTCGATCTCGAGCGTCCAGCCGTCGTCTGCCAGCTCTTTTCGGACGATCTCGAGGATCTCGGCGTGCGGCGACGGCGTCGCGCCGACGCGGATGACTTTTTCATCCTTCTTCGCGCAGGCGGCAAAAATGCCTGCCGCCAAAATGAGTGTCAATACGATCAAAATCCGCTTTTTCATGTGTTTTTTCTCCTTTTTTTATTTGCGCAGCCGCTTATCGCAGGCTGTTGCCAACTTTTTTCCGATGCTTTGGATGAGCTGCACGAGCACGACCAGCATGATGACCGCCACATACAGCACGAGCGTTTGCCCGCGTGCGTGCCCGCGCAGCAAGCTGATGGCGCCGAGCCCCCCGCCGCCGATCGCGCCGGCCATCGCGCCGTAGCCCAAGACGGTGATGGCCGCATTCGTCGCGCCGAGCAGAAGGCTCGGCCTACACTCCGGGAGCATCACTTTCGTAACGATCTGCCATGTCGAGCAGCCCATGGAGCGTGCCGCCTCGATGACGCCGCGGTCGACCTCGCGCAGGCTCGTTTCGACCATTCTCGCAACATAAGGCGCGGCCGCCACGGTCAGCGGAACGATGGTCGCGGTCGTGCCGATGGACGTGCCGAGAATGAGACGGCTGAGCGGGAACACCATCACCATCAAAATGAGGAACGGAACGCTGCGCAGCAGATTGATCGCCAGCTCCGTAAGGCGCAGCAGCGGCCGCGGGATCGGCCGAAGGCCGTCTTTGTGTCCCGTCACGAGCAGTACGCCCAGCGGCAGGCCGATCACATACGCCAGTACGAGCGCCGTCAAGGGCGCGTACAGCGTTTCCCACAGCGCCGTGAGCAAATTCGACGGGTCGAGCAGAAAATCCAGTTGCTCCCGAACACGCGTAAAGCCAAGTTTTTCCAAAAATCCGACGATCTTTTCCATTCAGACCTCCTCGGCGCACACGCCGTCATATCCATTGAAAAATTCCAGTGCCGCCTTCCGCTGCGCGATTTCCTGCGGGAGCGCGACGAGCATCGTACCGAACATTTTCCCGCCGATCTCGCGCGTATCCGCGCCGAGGATGCTGACGAGGATCTTCTTTTGCAGCGCGAGCGCGGCGATGATCGGCTCCTCGACGCGGACGCCGTCAAAAGCGATGCGCGCGGTCGCGCCCTTACGATGCGACGGCGGCAGCGCGCGATCGAGGGACACCAAGCAGCGCCCGATCGCGCTTTTCGGTGCGGAAAAAACGCCCTTGACCGTTCCCTCTTCGACCACCTCGCCGTGATCCAAAATGGCGACGCGGTCGCAGATCTGCTCGATGACGGACATTTGGTGCGTGATGACGATGAGCGTGATCCCCCGCTCGCGCCGGATACGGCGCAGCAGGGCAAGGATGCTCTGCGTCGTCTGCGGATCGAGCGCGGAGGTCGCTTCGTCGCACAGCAGCACCTGCGGCTCGCAGGCGATGGCGCGGGCGATGGCCACGCGCTGTTTTTGCCCGCCCGACAGCTGCGACGGGTACGCATCCGCTTTGTCGGGCAGCTCGACCGTCCGAAGCAGCTCCAGTGCGCGCCGTTTTGCTTCCTTGCGGCGGATCCCCGCGAGCTCCATCGGGAAAAGGACGTTTTCGAGCACGCTGCGCTGCTCGAGCAGATTGAAATTCTGGAAGATCATGGCGATCTTCCGTCGCTGCATTCGCAGCTGCTTTTCGTTCAACTGCAGAAGATCCTGCCCGTCAAGCAGGAGTTTCCCGCACTCGGGGCGCTCGAGCAAATTCATGCAGCGCACGAGCGTGCTCTTTCCCGCGCCCGACAGGCCGATGATGCCGAAAGACTCCCCGCGCTCGATGTGCAGCGACACGTCGCGCAGCGCGCTGATGTGCTTGTCCCCCGCGGAAAAACTCTTGGATAAATGTTCGATCTCGATAAAGGCCATATCGTTCCTCCCATAGCAAAAGCCGTCCTCATGCTTACGCACAAGGACGGCTGAAATGACCGTGTTACCACCTTGATTTACATTTTCCTCGCGGAAAATGCCTCCGGGAGTGCCAACACACTCCTGCGCTTTAACGGGCGCACCCGTCGCGGACTACCTATCGCCCGCGCGGCTCCGAGGCCATGTTCATCTCGCCTATCCGTACCCCTTCACACCAAACGGGGCTCTCTGCACGGCGTCCGCGGGACTACTCTCCCCTTCCTTGCCTTTCCAAGAATTTTCGCTTATTATAGCAGCGTGTTCTCGATTTGTCAACCATTATTTTTACATGGCGGACATTCTTCGGAAATTCCCTGCATTTGCAGGATTTCGAGCACTTTTTGCCCGCGTTCGGTGAGAGCTACGGAGCCAATGAGGGAAAAGGGCGCGTATTTTTCGGAAGAAAAATTTTTCAGCGGCTTGTCAAAATCGATCGAGATGAGCCGCTTTTTCTCCAAAAGCTGCAAAATGAGGCTGTACTCGTCGGCACCGTAGGCGTCGCCGTCGGGGTTAAGCGGCGCGGGATCGTCCGCGCGGCGCGCGACGGGAAGAAAGGCAAACTGCCCCAGTTCCTCCAGAAAATCCATCTCGGGACGCGTCAGCTCCAGCTCGCCGCCGTGCTTGCAGCCGCCGCACGCGGCACAATTGTGATCACAAGGCATACCGTTCTCCGTTCTTTTTTCTTTTAGTATACACCGAATCGCGGAAAATAGCAAGTGCCCCCCGCAAAAACGCCCCCACGGCGCCGCACGCCGTTCGGCGTGAAAAGGAACGGATCCTTCGACTCGCTATCGCTGAAAATGGTACAGTTTTTTGGACAAAAATT
>CAYOZT010000092.1:0-5517 GCA_964408545.1 uncultured Oscillospiraceae bacterium
AGACCGGCGATCTTGGTGTCCTGATCGGTGACGCCGTCGTTGGCGTCGATGAGGATCAGGCACACGTCCGCCCGCTCGATGGCGTTGATCGAGCGCATATTGGAGTATCGCTCGATGGCGTCGTCGACCTTGCTCTTGCGGCGCATTCCCGCGGTATCGATGAAGCGGTATTTGCCCGTTTCGTTTTCAAAATCGGAGTCGATGGCGTCGCGCGTCGTGCCCGCGACGTCGGAAACGATCACGCGCTCCTCGCCCAAAATGCGGTTGAGCAGGCTCGATTTGCCCACGTTGGGCTTGCCGACGATAGCGACCTTGATGATATCGCTTTCC
The DNA here is from genome assembly GCA_964408545.1 of uncultured Oscillospiraceae bacterium. Classification (GTDB taxonomy): domain Bacteria; phylum Bacillota; class Clostridia; order Oscillospirales; family Oscillospiraceae; genus Faecousia. Next base: position 331 of record CAYOZT010000092.1, read on the forward strand.
TCCTGCTGCTCGCTTTCATCGGGGAATTGCGCGACGCACCAGTCGAGCAGATCGCCCGTTCCGTGGCCGTGCAGCGCGGAGACTTCGAACAGGTCGCCGATGCCCAGACCGTAAAATTCGTACACGGCGGGGTCGACCGCGCCGATCGAGTCACACTTGTTGACGGCGATGGCGACGGGCTTGCCCGATCTGCGCAGCATGGTCGCGACGTCTTCGTCCGCAGCGGTCACGCCCGTGCGCACGTCGACCACCATCACGACGCAGTCGGCCAGCTCGATGCCGATCTCGGCCTGACGGCGCATGAATTTGAGCATATCGTTTTCCGTGTTCGGCTCGATGCCGCCCGTGTCGACGAGGGAGAAGAAATGTCCGCACCATTCGCATTCGCCGTAGATACGGTCACGCGTCACGCCGGGCGTGTCCTCGACGATAGAGGTTCGATGTCCCGTTAATTTGTTAAAAAGCATGGACTTTCCCACATTGGGGCGGCCGACGATGGCCACCAAGGGCTTTGCCATGGAAACACTTCCTTTCCGGCGGAATATCCGTTTTTCTTATTATGCCATAAATTGCCCGTAAAAGCAACCGAAAAGCAATATTTTTTCCCAATTGCGGAAAAAAGAGGAAGGCACGCGCCTTCCTCTTACTTTTCCTGCCTCAGTCAGCCTTGGCGGCCAAGATCTGACGGCCGTTGTAGGTACCGCAAGCCTTACAAGCTCTGTGCGGCATAACGGTCTCGCCGCACTTGGGGCAAACGCTCACGCCGGGAGCGGAGAGCTTCCAGTTGGAGCCACGACGCTTATCGCGACGAGCAGAGGACACTTTACACTTAGGGACAGCCATGGATGACACCTCCTTGGTAGAACTGCTTTTAACACAGCTTTCATAATGTTTTTACTCTTGCAGAAGCTGCCTTAAAGCAGCAAAACGGGGATCCGGTTCCTTTCGGCAGCTGCACGGGCCGTCGTTCAGGTTCTTGCCGCAACGGTGGCAAAGTCCCTTGCAATCCTCCCTGCACAACAGCTTGGAGTCCAAATTCAGCACGAAAACCGTGCGGACGATGTCCTCCAGATCGGCGCTGTCTCCCTCCAAAGGGAAAACCCATTCATCTTCGTTTTCCTCGTCGGCCAGCTCCGTCACCAGAACAACGTCCAGCGGCATACGGATCGCGCGGCTGAATTCCGACGCGCAGCGATCGCAAACGCCGTGGATGCAGGTGGATATCTCCCCCTTCATCATCAAAACGCCCGCGGTATTGCGCACCGTGCCCTCCGCCCGAACGGGCTCGGACACCGGAAAACAGGTGCCGTATTGAAGATCGCGAAGATCGATGTCGGTGGAAAACGGAACACTCTCGCCGGGACGATCTATGATCTTCGAAAGTCCTAACAGCATAGTATCCCCCTTCTCCACAGTCATGCTTAGATATTATATAAGCAAATATCCGTTTTGTCAAACATTATTTTCAAAAAAATCAGACTTTTTGCGTCTTTCTCGTTTTTACCAGTGAAAGCAGCCACCGCACATCCTCGCGCTGCGCCACGCCGCACACATACAGCAGTGCAAAGCATACGGCGAGAAACACGAGCGCTTTCGCGCAGGGTGATGCCGGCCACGCCGTTGCACATACGCCGCCGGCCATGGCGGCAAAGGTTGCGAACAGCACGCGCGGCGGGATGCGCAGCGCGGTATTTTTCAGCAGCAGCGCAAGGCTCAGCCCCGCATTGACGGCGTGCGAGAGCAAAAAGCTGAGAAAATAGCCCCGCATCCCGAGCGTCGGCAGCAGAAAATACAGCCCGACGACATCCATCAAAGAGGTAAAAATGTTGATACGCACGCAAATGCGCTGCTTTCCGAGCCCCTTGTTGATCGCGTCGACCACGGCGTCGCAGTAAAGCATGGGCGCAAGCAGCGCGAAAACGCGCAGATAACGCGCCGCCTCCTCGCTTTTGTACAGTGCCAAGCACAGCGGCCGCGCCAGCGAAAAGAGCACTCCGCCGCAGGCAAGGCCGTAAAACAGTGCCACACGCAGACTGCGCCGCGCAAGATAACGGATGCGCCGCGTGCTTTCGGCGGCGTTGCAGCGCGCCATCTCGGGGATGAGCAGATCCGCGAGGCCGTAAAGGATCGCGGCGGGGAACATCAGTACGGGGAAAACCATACCGCAGACCGTTCCGAATTGTGCCAGCGCGTTTTCCGCGCCGCTGAACAGTGCCAAACGTTTGGGCACCATGAGGTTTTCCGTCGTCGTGATGCCGACTTTGAGGTCATCGGCCAGCGCCAGCGGCAGGGCGATGGCCGTCAGGCGGCGCGCGACGCCGATGCGCTTGCCCGTTTCGCATTTTTCGCGCGCACGCAAAAACACGAGGCAGCCGAGCGTCAGGCAGGCGCCCATGCAGCCGCCGAGCACCACCGCCTCGCAGGCGCGGCCGATATCGTCCCCCGCCCAAAAAACGAGCGCGCAGGCCGTGACCGCCATGGAGCAAAGCTGCTCGGCGACCTCGACGGCGGCCAGCGTGCCGATGCGGTTGGCGGCGGTGAAATAGCCGCTCATCATGCCGCTCAGGCAGCTGACGGGCAGGAAAACGGCGAACAGCCGAATGGCGCCGACGACGCGCAGGTCGCCGATCCAGTGCCGCGCGAGCTGCGGCGCGAAACAATACACCGCCCCGCCCACAAAAAAGCTGAAGAGCAAGCTGTACAGCATACACCCGGACAAGACCCATGTCACATTTTGCCGTCGATTTTTCCCGAGTTCCTCCGCCGTCAGATACATCGTGCTCGTGCGGATGCCCGCCATGCCCGCAGTCATCGCCAGCGACCCGACCGACATCACCAGCTGCAGCAGCCCCACGCCGCCCGCGCCGATGCGTCCGGAGATAAAGACCTGAAAGGATGTCGACACCAGCCGCAGCAGCAAATTGACCCCCGTCAGCATCAGCGCGTTATAAAAAATGGAACGCGTTCGCCCCATGGCACTCCCCCCTCGCCTCATCCTATGAAGCCCACGGACAAACTATGCACGCCAAACGCCCCACCGCCCCCGTACAACAATTGCACAGCCGGTCTAATAGCCAAAAGTAAAGTCATGTCATCCTGAGCGAGCGATAGCGAGTCGAAGGATCTATCCCCCGATTTTACAAATGCGTCCCGTCAATGAATAGATTTCTCGACTCGCTATCGCTCGCTCGAAATGACAAAATTGTGGTTTTTTCGGGCGACTATCTGCCGCCCGCCGCGCCTTTCGGCGCGAAAAGGAACGGATCCTTCGACTTGCTGCGCTCGCTCAGGATGACAAGGTTTTTATTCGTACCTCCTCGTAGAGCGGGCCGTCGGGGACGCCGATCCCTACGAAAAGCGCACGACAAAAGCCCCTCCCGTGGTGTGCCGGGAGGGGCTGAGGAAACTGCAGTCCGAAAGGAGACGACTACAGCATGGGGTGGTTATTTTATCATTTTATTGGCCTGTGACAATACTGGTGCCTTTGAAGATACCGACCAGCGCATTGATGCAAATATCCGTGTTTTCATCCAGTTTTGCGAATACGCCATTGGTGTATTCATCATTAAACTGATACTTTGTTTCGCCTACCGTTGCATTTTGGACGGTCATAAATGCGTCAGAGGTAAATACTCGATAACTATCGCACCCGTCTTCGGTCTCAGGTTTGCCTTCCTTCGTGAACTTTCTAACGATCTTTTGGAAGCCGCTATATACTCTCGTTACTTCAGGATTCGCTTTCTTCCATTCGACTTTCTTTGTCTCATCGTTCTTCTTAAGTTCGCAAGCATACCAAGTCAAGCTTGTGACATCCTTTGTTTCGCGCTCGGTTTCGACCAAATTGAGTTTCGAATTCTTCACCCAGTCAAAATCGGTATCAATTGATACCGTGCCTCCGTTGTATACATTGCCGATGACAATTCCGGATTCTCCCTCGGAACAGTTGACTGTAGTGTCATTGACTTCGCAATCAGTTACAGTTAGCGTGCAGCTTGCAACCGAGCCGACCATTGCACCGACTTTGTTTTTACCATTGACAGTGGTATTGTTGACCTTACATTCCTCGATCGTAACGGTTGTATCGTTGTTGATTCGACCAACCAACGCACCGACGCCGCCGATCTCAAGGCCGCCGATCGTTGCATGGTCGATAACGATGTTTTTCAATGTGAGAGTAGCACCTTTTTTAACCTCAGCAACCAATCCGGAGGCATAGTTCTTGCCGATATCGGGATCCGTATATCTGCTTTCGATCATAACAAGGCCTTTCAGCGTTGTACCATTGCTAAGACCAACGATCTCCAAGGTCTTGTTTTCCGCTACAGTGAATGCGATTTCTGCACCGCCCAAATCGATTTCTTCTGCATTGATTGTAATCTTATTTACGTCCGTAGAGTGCTTGGAAAGATAATAAAGCTGACCGGCAGTTGTAACGGTCGCACTTCCATCCGTGCCTACTTCGACCTTTTCTTCTTTGATCAAGCCACCTAGAGAGAAGTGTTCTCCGGGGAATTTTGTGCGAACATTGTCACCTTTGTAGTTTTCTGGGAAAAGAATGTTGTATTGATCGTCGGTGTACACAACGCGGTTCTCACCCTGAATCCAGAAGAAATAATGTCCGTCACTCAACGGAATGTAGTCCTTCGCAGTGATGCCCACTTCCGCGAGAGCATCATAAACCTGATCCACATTTTTGCCCTTGGTAACTTCATTCACGGCCAGTGCGGTGTTCATTTCGCGGACGGCCTGAATGTCCGCGGAGCGGTTCGCCTTCTTCACGAGGCTGGAGTAGGTGGGGATCAGCACGGCGGCGAGGATCGCGATCACGGCGATCACGATCACGAGCTCGACGATGGTGAAGCCCTTTTTGTTGGTTTTGCGCATAGTTTTTTCTTTTCCTTTCGGTTTTTTATTTATTCCACAGGCACACCACCTGCAAAATACGGTTTTGAAACGACGTTTTCAGCGCGTGGGCGGTAGGGACCGGCGTCCCCGACGGTCCATTTGCCCACCTCACGGCGCTGCACGCCGTTCGGCGCGAATTCCCCCCGGCGATGCACGGTAGGGCGGGGACACGTCCCCGCCGCCCCGTACGACAATTGCACAGCCGGTCTAATAGCCAAAAGTAAAGTCATGTCATCCTGAGCGAGCGAATGTGGTATAATAATTTTGGACAACTCATGAAAT
>CAYOZT010000093.1:0-5447 GCA_964408545.1 uncultured Oscillospiraceae bacterium
TCTGTGGACTATGTCTTTACACCCTTGTGGACTATGTTACTACACTATACACGCCCCTGTCCGCCTGAAAAAACGCAATTTGTCATTTCGAGCGAGCGATAGCGAGTCGAGAAATCTACTTTTTCATGGGACATATTTTGTAAAATCGGGGGATAGATCCTTCGACTCGCTACCGCTCGCTCAGGATGACATATCGTTACATTTTACCGTTTGTCCGACCGCGCAATTGTCGTACGGGGCGGCGGGGATATATCCCCGCCCTACCGCGCAACGCCATGGGAAGGGCGGACAGGGTCGTCCGTCCCTACCGCGTGAACGAACATTTTTATGCGGGACGCCGAGGGCGTCGTCCCCTACGGTTTTCGGCGGGCGGACAGGGTCGTCCGTCCCGACCGCGGGGTGCGTAAGCGAACCGTCGGGGGCGCCGATCCTTACCGGGGACGCGATCACAGCAGGGAGTTGATATTCGACGTAATGTCGCGGATGTCGTTTTGCAGGCGGGTGTCGCCGTCAGCGAGGGCTTTTTCCACCTTGCGGATATTGTACAGCACCGTCGAATGATCCTTGGCGAATTCGCAGCCGATGTCCGGCAGGCTCAAATTCGTCAGTTTACGGATGAGGTACATCGCCACGGAGCGCGGCTCGGCGATGCCCTTGCTCTTTTGGCTGCCGCGCAGCAGCATTTCGTCGACGGAATAGAACTTGCACACCTGCGAAATGATCAGACTCGGCGTCGGCACGATGTTCCCTTCGACTTTGAACATATCGGAGATGGCGTGCGAGATATTCGTCACATCCAGCGGCATTTGGTTCAGTTCCTGATAGGCCATGATCTTTTTGACTGTGCCTTCGATCTGACGGACATTGTTTGTGATGTTGATGGCGATGAAATTGATGACCTCTTCCGGGAAATTCAGACCCATCTGCACGGCCTTATTCTTGATGATGGCCATTCTGGTCTCGTAGTCCGGCGGCTGGATATCCGCCAAAAGTCCCCATTCGAAGCGCGTTTTCAGACGATCCTGCAGCGTGAGCATATCGCTCGGCTTGCGGTCGGAGGTCATGACGATCTGCTTGTGATTTTCGTATAGTGCGTTGAAGGTGTGGAAAAATTCCTCCTGCGTTTGCTCCTTGCCCGCGATGAACTGCACGTCATCGACGAGGAAAAGGTCGACCTCGCGGTATTTGTTGTGAAATTCGATGTTCTTACCGTCACGCAGGGCGGCGATGAGCTCGTTGGTGAACTGGTCGCCTTTGATATAGCCGATCTTGGCGTCGGGATTTTTTTTGCGGATGCCGTTGGCGATGGCGTACAGCAGGTGCGTTTTGCCGACGCCGGGCGGGCCGTAGATGAACAGCGGGTTATACACGTCCCCTGGGTGATTGGACACGGCGATGGCGGCCGCGTGCGCGAAGCGGTTGGACGGACCGACGACGAAATTGTCGAAATTGTACTGCGGATTGAAGTCCATGGAGCTGAGTTTTTTCTCCTTGGAACGATAGCTGTTGTACTCGCTGTCGCCGTAGACGAGGATCTTGATATCGGCATGAAAAATATTCTGCATGGCCTCGCGGATGAGGTCGCAGTAGCGCTGACGGATGGTGTCGAGGCGGAGGTCGGAGGAGGTGTGCAGGATCATCTGCTCTTCGGTCAGCTCCACGACCTCGACATCGTCGAACCAAGTCGAAACGATGACTGCGCCGAGCTGCTCTTCCATATAGCCGAGGACTTTGCCCCAGACATAGGAGGATGAATACATGATTTCGGCTCCTTTCGGTCACATTCGATCGGGAAAAAAGACAAACTTTCCCCCACAATATCCATACTCTCATTGTAGCATATTTTGACGAAAAAAACAAGGCTTTTTTGTCGATATACAATATAAAAAAGAAAACAGACCTTTCTCATCCGCGAAAACGGCGCAAATGCTTGCATTGCCGCGCGTATTGTGCTATGATAAGAAAGAAAAATGTAGGAGGTACACGATGGCATTGGAAAACAAATTGGGGCTGACGAGTTCGGCAGACCTCGCCTGCGAGGAGGAGCGCATCAGCAAGAAGAAGGCACGCACATTTTTTGACGACGGCGTGTCGGAAACCTTGGAAGCGGGCAAATTTTCCGCACTGCGGGAGATCCACCGCTACCTTTTTGAGGAAATCTACGATTTTGCCGGGCAGCTGAGGACAGTCAACATTGCCAAGGGCAATTTCCGTTTTGCGCCCGTAATGTATTTGCAGGCGGCTTTGGAGAGCATCGACAAAATGCCGCAGTCTGACTTTGACGAAATCGTCGAAAAATATGTGGAAATGAATATCGCCCATCCTTTCCGAGAAGGCAACGGGCGCAGTATGCGTATTTGGCTCGACCTCATGCTCAAGGCGCAGCTGCGAAAGGTCATCGACTGGAGCAAGGTCGATAAGCAGGACTATCTGCTCGCCATGGAGCGCAGCCCGATCCGGGATACGGAGATCAAGCATATTCTCGCAGCCGCGCTGAGTGACGATATCGACAGCCGAGAGATCTACAGGAAAGGCATCGATCGCAGCTATGATTACGAAGGATACGCGCACTTCCGGACGGACGAGCTGTGATCGATGATGCGATTTTTTTGCCAATATCCGATAAATGTCTTGCTTTTGTCCGCACAATTGTATATAATAGAAATGCAGATGAACGAACTGACATGGAAAGGAGTTTTTTGATATGGCAAAAACGGCGAACCTGTATGCGCGGATCGAGCCCGAAGTGAAAGAGCAGGCGGAAACGATCCTGACTACACTGGGCATTCCGACATCCAACGCGATCACGATGTTTTATAAGCAGATCATTCTCCACAACGGACTCCCGTTTGAGGTGAAGATTCCGGATCCTCTGCCGGATATCCGTCACATGACAGCTGCACAGGTAGATGCGCAATTGGAGAAGGGGTACGCGGATATGTGCTTTGAGCGAACCGTTCCCGCGGAGCGCGTATTTGCGGATATTCGCAAGGAATTCGGTGTATGATCTACCGCGTAACACTGACCGCTCAGGCGCAGACGGATCTGCGGGAAATATTCCGATACATCGCGTTTGAATTACGATCCTTTCAAAATGCATCGCGGCAGCTTGACCGTTTAGAAAAAGCAATCGCATCCCTTGAACGGATGCCGGAGCGCTTTCATCTATATGACAAGGCAAAATGGCGCGAGCGCAATTTGCGCATGATGTCGGTAGACCATTATTCGGTTTTCTACATTCCGGATCCTCGCAACGAAACCGTTACCGTGCTCCGTGTTATGTACGGCGGTCGGGATATTGACAGACAGCTCGACAGCACGCAATAAATCGCGCATACCAGAATTCGACAACAAAAATTTCTCCCGATGTTTCACATGAAACATCGGGAGAAATCGTCATTTTCCTTATTTTTCCTCGGGCGGGACAAAGCTGAGCGTCAGCTCCTTGAGCCCCGTCTGCATACGGATATAGTTGACGCCCGCCGCGCCGAGCATCCGCTTGGAGGCAAGGTTCGTCATGGTGTCGGCATACTTGTCGGACAGGTAGATGACCTCGCGGATACCGCATTGGATGATGGCTTTGGCGCACTCGTTGCACGGGAACAGCGCCACGTACAGCCGACTGCCGCGCAGGTCACGTCCGCTGGCATTGAGGATGGCATTGAGCTCGGCGTGCACGACGAAGGGGTACTTGGTCTGTTCGCCCTCGCGCGTCCACGGAAATTCATCGTCCGAGCAGCCCTTGGGCATACCGTTGTAGCCGGTGGAGATGATGATATTGTCCTGCGAAACGATGCAGGCGCCGACTTGCGTATTGGGATCCTTGCTGCGCTTGGCCGCAAGCATCGCAATGCCCATGAAATACTCGTCCCAGCTGATAAAATCCTGCCGTTTCATCGCAATTCCTCCCGAGATCTTTCGTTAATTTTCCAAAATGAGCGGCACGTCGCGTTCGAGCTCGTTTCGGATGAAGGCGGCGGCATCACGCGCGGAGAGTTTTTGCTGCTCGCCGCTGCGCATATCCTTGACGGAACAGACCTGCGAAGCGATCTCATCCTCGCCCAGCAGCACCGCGAACGGCACGCCCAGACGGTCGGCATAGGCCATTTTCTGCTTGAATTTTTTCTGCTCGCCGTACAGCTGCACGCGAAGGCCGCTGCTGCGCAGCGTCTCCGCCAGAGAGATGGCGGCGCCGAGATCGTCCGTCATCGGCAGAACGAGCACATCCGCGGGTGCGGCGTTGAGCGCGGGATTGAGCAGCCCCTGCTCGTCGAGCACGTAGAAAAGCCGCGTCAGACCGATGGAAATGCCGACGCCGGGAAGCGCCTTGTCGATGTAATAGCCGGCCAAATCGTCGTAACGGCCGCCGGAGCAGACCGAGCCGATCTCGGGGTGATCGAGAAGCGTCGTCTCGTACACGGTGCCCGTGTAGTAATCCAGACCGCGCGCGATGGTCAGATCGACCGCGAAGTTTTCTTCCGGCACGCCGAAGGCGTTCAAATTCTGCGTCACGGCCTTTAATTCTGCCAAGCCTTGGTCGAACAGCGCATTTCGTCCGGCGTAGCTTTCCAGCGCGGACAGCACCTCGGTGTTCGAACCGGAAATGGCGATGAATTTCAAAATTTCGTCCGATTTCTCGGGAGAAATGCCGCAATCGTCCACAAAGATGTCGCGCACTTTCTCGGCGCCGATCTTGTCGAGCTTGTCGACGGTGCGCATGATCTCGCCGCTCTTTTCGGACAGCTCGGTCATCGCGTAGAAGCCGTTGAGGATCTTGCGGTTGTTGACGCGGATCTGAAAGCGCGTCAGGCCGAAGCCGCGGAAGACCTTGTAGATGATGGCGGGGATCTCGGCCTCGTTGAGGATGTCGAGCTTGCCGTCGCCGATGATGTCGATATCCGCCTGATAGAATTCGCGGAAGCGGCCGCGCTGTGCGCGCTCGCCGCGATAGACCTTGCCGATCTGGAAGCGGCGGAAGGGGAAGGACAATTCGTTATAGTGCAGCGCGACGTATTTGGCCAGCGGCACGGTCAGATCGAAGCGCAGCGCAAGGTCGCTGTCGCCCTTGGAAAAGCGGTAGATCTGCTTTTCCGTCTCGCCGCCGCCCTTGGCGAGCAGGATCTGCGCGTCCTCGATGATGGGCGTGTCGAGCGGCGCGAAGCCGTAGGAGGCGTAGGTACGCCTGAGGATCTCGGCCATTTTTTCGAATTTCACCTGCTTGGCAGGCAAAAGCTCCATAAAACCGGACAAAGTCCGCGGTTTGATCGTTTCCATATGATTCTCCTGAATGATCGTTTTTTGATCGCCTGTGTAAGGCTTATATTGTAGGGATCGGCGTCCCCGACGGTCCGCCTGTGCCCCCGCGGTAGGGGCGGGCGCCTCTGTCCGCCCGAAAAACGCAAGTTTGTCATTTCGAGCGAGCGAATGTGGTATAATAATTTTGGACA
>CAYOZT010000094.1:0-5188 GCA_964408545.1 uncultured Oscillospiraceae bacterium
GTCACAAAATTCATAAAAGAAGGCTGCTGCAAAACCTGCATTTTGCAACAGCCTCGAAAAGCTTGCAAAAGATGCCTTATTTTTTCAAATCGGCGGCGATGAGGCGCTTCATCGCCTCGATACCGACCTTGATAGCGGACGAAGTATCCTCCGTCATGGGCATGGCCAGACCCGCCTTCTCGCGTTCCTGATTCCAGATGACATGGAAGCAGCTACCGCAGCGAACGCCCAGTGCCGCAGCCACGACGAACAGCGCAGACGACTCCATTTCGCTTGCCTTGACGCCCAGACGTTTCCAGCTGTCCCACTTTTGCAGCAGCTCGTAGGAAACGGGGCTCTTTTCGGGGCTGTGCTGGCCGTAGAAGGCATCCTTGCACTGCACGACGCCCGTGTGCACCCGATAGCCCAGATCTTCGCCCGCGGCCTTCAGCGCCGCGGCGACATCGAAATCGGGCACGGCGGGAAACTCGATGGGCGCATACTCGAGCGAGGTATGCTCATATCGGACGGAGCCGGTCGCGACGATCACATCGCCCGGCAGCACATCCATCGCGATACCGCCGCAGGTGCCCACGCGGATGAAGGTGTCCGCGCCGATGGCGGTCAATTCCTCCATGGCGATGGACGCGGACGGTCCGCCGATGCCCGTCGAGCATACGCTCACCTTTTGTCCGAGCAGCTTGCCGGTGTAGATGTTGAACTCGCGGTTCATGCCGACGTGAACGGGATCGTCAAAATGCTGCGCGATCGCTTCGCAGCGCCCGGGGTCACCCGGCAAAAACACATAACGGCCGACATCGCCCCGCTTGCAGCGAATGTGGAACTGTACTCCGATATCTTGCATACGATCATTTTCCTCCATTTTATGATTGATTGGGATATTTTACCATAGGAGCGCGCGAAAAGCAATAGCCACTTCCCTATTTTCGGGCAATTTTGCCAAAATTACTTTCCGTGATTGACAAATAATCGTCAGAATGTTATTATATATCGTGGATCGGAAAGATCCGCGATACTATCTTTACGGTACTGTCCGCCAGTCGCACAGCGTTCGACGACCGGGGTATCCTCTGAAAAAATATGGAGGTAAAATTATGGCAAACAAGTATCCCCTCGATGTGAAAACTCCCCGTTCCTACACTTATGTCACACGGAACATCCCCGAAGTGACGGTTGAGCAGCGTGAGCGCGCCCTCAAGGCCACCCACTACAACGAATTCGCCTTCCCCGCCGGTATGCTGACGGTGGATATGCTCTCCGACTCCGGTACCACCGCCATGACAGACGTCCAGTGGGCGACCATGTTCCTCGGCGACGAGGCTTACGGCCGCAACAAGGGCTACTACGTCCTGCTCGAGGCCTTCCGTGACATTTTCGAGCGCGGCGGCGAAAAGAACTGGAAAAAATCCATCGACCTGATCCGTACCGACTGTACCGACATCGACAAGATGATGGACGAGCTGTATCTGTGCGAATACGAGGGCGGATTGTTCAACGGCGGCTCCAAGCAGCTCGAGCGTCCGAACACCTTCATCATCCAGCAGGGTCGTGCGGCTGAGTCCGTCCTGTTCGAAATGGTCAAGAAGGTCATGTCCGAGCGCTATCCCGGCAAGGTCTTCACCATCCCCTCCAACGGCCACTTCGACACCACCGAAGGCAACATCAAGCAGATGGGCTCCATTCCCCGCAACCTGTACAATAAGGAACTGCTGTATGAAGTTCCCGAGGGCGGCAAGTACGAGAAGAATCCCTTCAAGGGCGATATGGACGTCAAGAAGCTCGAGCAGCTCATTGAGGCCGTCGGCCCCGAAAACGTCCCGCTGATCTACACCACCATCACCAACAATACCGTCTGCGGTCAGGCCGTTTCCATGCGCTCCATCCGCGAGACTGCCAAGATCGCCGAAAAGTACGACATTCCCTTCATGTTCGACGTTGCCCGCTGGGCGGAGAACTGCTACTTCATCAAGGTCAACGAGGAAGGCTATGCCGATAAGTCCATCGCCGAGATCGCGACCGAAATGTTCTCTTACTGCGACGGTTTCACCATGTCCGCCAAGAAAAACGGCCACGCCAACATGGGCGGTATGCTCGCCTTCCGCGACAAGGGTCGTTTCTGGAGAAAGTTCTCCGACTTCGACGAGAACGGCAATGTCACCAACGACATCGGCGTGCGCCTGAAGGTCAAGCAGATCTCCTGCTACGGCAACGACTCCTACGGCGGAATGTCCGGCCGTGATATCATGGCACTGGCTGCCGGATTGTACGAGGAGTGCAACTTCCACTATCAGGAAGCGCGTGTGCAGCAGTGCGAGTATCTGGCGCAGGGCTTCTACAAAGCCGGTATCAAGGGCGTCATCCTGCCCGCGGGCGGCCACGGCGTGTACATCAACATGACCGAGTTCTTCGACGGCAAGCGCGGCCACGACACCTTCGCCGGTCAGGGCTTCTCCATCGAGCTGATCCGCCGCTACGGCATCCGCACCTCGGAACTGGGCGACTACTCCATGGAGTACGACCTCAAGACGCCCGAGCAGCAGGAAGAGCTTTGCAATGTTGTCCGCTTCGCGGTCAACCGCAGCCAGCTCAATCAGGAGCATATGGACTATGTCATCGCAGCTGTCAAGGAGCTATACGAGGATCGCGAGTCCATCCCGAACATCCGCATCACCAAGGGACGCACGCTCCCCATGCGCCATTTCCACGCCTTCCTCGAGCCGTACCCCAACGAGGAAAAGTAAATCATCCATAGCGTTTTTCGGGCGGCTGCCATGCAGCCGCCCGTTCTTTGTTGCGCTGCGTTCGAAATGCGCGCATAATGTGAAACGCGGCGCATAGTCTGTCCACGGGGGGATTTGCGATGGTCATGACTTGGATCTTTACGGTGATCGTGCTGATCTCGTTGCTGTTTTCGCTGCTGCTCGGAAACGGCGCTGCGCTTTCCGCCGCCGTGACGCAGGGCGCGCAGGCAGGCGTGACGCTTGCGCTGTCGCTGGCGGGGTCGCTGTGCCTTTGGTCGGGCGTCGGGAATGTGATGGAGAAAATCGGCCTGACGGCAAAGCTCTCGCGCCTGCTGCGGCCGCTGCTGCACCGCCTCTTCCCTTCCACGAAAAACGACGCGGCGCTCTCGTCGAGCATTTCGGGCAATATCTGCGCCAATTTCCTCGGCCTCGGAAACGCGGCAACGCCCATGGGCATTCGCGCCGTGACGCGCATGAAGCGCCTCGACCGTTCCGATACGGCCACGCACGAAATGTGCCGCCTGATCGTGCTCAACACGGCATCCATCCAGCTCATCCCCGCCAATGTCGCCGCCGTGCGCGCGAGCCTAGGCTGCGCGACCCCCTTCGACATCCTGCCGGCCGTTTGGCTGACGAGTCTTTGCTCCGCAGGCGCGGGCGTGGCAGCCGCGCTGCTGTTCGGAAAGCTGTGCAAAGATGATTGACTACATCGTTCCGACGCTTTTGCTGTTTGTATGCTGCGTCGCGCTGCGCAAGAAGGAAAACGCCTACGAACTCCTGCTTGACGGCGGCAAGGAGGGTCTGCGGATCCTGCTGTCGATCGTTCCCTCGCTCGTTCTGCTGCTGACCGCCGTGACGATGCTGCGGCAAAGCGGCGCCGTGGAGATCCTGAGCGACTTTTTTGCGCCTGTTTTCGATTTTTTCGGTATCCCCGCCGAGACGGCGATCTTGGTGCTCATCCGCCCCATCAGCGGCAGCGCCGCGCTGGCCGTCGGCGCAGACCTGATGGCAAACTACGGCGTCGACTCTGCCGTTGGACGAACCGCCGCCGTTATGCTCGGCTCGACCGAGACGACCTTTTACACCGTCAGTGTCTATTTCGGCGCCGCCGGGATCAAAAAAACGCGCTACTGCATTCCCTCCGCGCTGATCGCCGATTTTGTCGGATTTTTCATGGCAAGTTTGACGACGAAGCTGTTTTTTCGCTAAAAATCGGGCGTGCAACCGCACGCCCGCCTTTTATTTTGCCAATTCGTTGGTATCGACGCTCTTGCGATAGACGACGAAGCGCTGGTATAGGAACTCTGTCACAAGGTTGATGAGCATATTGATCGCCGTAACGAGATATTCGTTCCAGCCGAGATTGCCCGCCAATTCGTGTTCCAGCAGCGTCGACAAGGGGGTAAAAACGCAGTAATACAGCGCTACAAGCAGCATCGCCCTACCGAGATTTTCGGTGGACTTGAAGGTGTAACGGCGGTTGAACGTGAAGTTCCACAGCACGGACAGCACCAGCGCCACCAGATACGACAGCCAGTAATCCCAATGCAGCAGCTCGTTCATCAGCGCGAAGCTGCCCATCTGGATGATGCCGGCCGAGGCGGAAAAGAGGGCAAATTTGATCGTGCGGAAAAATTCCTTATTTTTCATGGCTACCTCCAAAATATCGGCCGCAGCGGATGCTGCGGCCGATCGGTTCGATCACTTTTCGTCTTCCTCGAAGGAGAACTCCAGCTCTTCGCCGCAGCTGTCGCAGGTGATACTTCCCTGCTCGAGCGTTTCCTCGTCGAAATCGACGATATTGCCGCAAGAGGGGCACTTCACTTCGTAGACGGTGGTGTCCTCGTCGCCGAAATCAAAGCCTTCCTCGTAGTCATCGTCCTCTTCGTCGGCGTAATCGTCGTCCTCGTAGTCGTCGTCTTCGTCCTCATCCATGATAAAGTCCTCGATGGCGTCGAGATCTTCTTCGATCTCGTCGAGCTCGTCGGAGATGGCGATGGTGGTATCCTCCACATCCTTCAGCCGCTTGGTCACGTCGCCCAGAAGGTCGACGATGGCCGCGATCATTTTGCCCTCATCGGACTCGGTGTTCAGCTTCAGGCCGTCCATCAAGCCCTTCAGATATGCGGATTTTTCACAAATAGTCATGCTGTTCCTCCCGAAAGTGTGCGCGTATCGAGCGCTCAGGCCTTGGAACGACCGAGGTACTCGCCCGTGCGGGTGTCGATCTGGATCTTGTCGCCCTCGTTGATAAACAGAGGTACCTTCACCTCGGCGCCGGTCTCGAGCGTGGCGGGCTTGAGGGTGTTGGTAGCGGTGTTGCCGGCGAAGCCGGGATCGGTGGCGGTGACGACAAGGTCAACGAAGTTGGGGACTTCCACGCCGAAAACCTTGCCCTTGTAGCTCATGACGGTGCAGATGTCGTTTTCCTTGATGAACTTGAAGCT
>CAYOZT010000095.1:0-5185 GCA_964408545.1 uncultured Oscillospiraceae bacterium
GCGATTATTATATCACAAATGAGGGCGAATTGGAAGCTTTTTTGACAGACTGCACGGGCGCGCTGCATTTCGCAGCGCGCCCGACATTATTTCTTTTTCATGTTTTCGACGAAGTTCTTCAGATGCTCGCGCAGCGGCGAATCCGAGCGGAAAGGGGAGAAGAAGCGATATTTTCGGCCGCTGCTTTTGTGCTTGTCGCGCAGATAGCCCTTGATGCCCTCGTAGGTCAGAACGATTTTGCGCTCCTCGGCGAATTTTTTCATCTTGCCGACGATCTGCGCCGAGTGCGCAACATCGACGATGAACACGCCGAAAAAGACACCGATGAAGAAGGAAAAAGCCAAATTCTCCGACAGCCAACGCAGTCCGTCGAGGATATACGGATGGACGAAAAAGTAATACAGCGCGCCCAGGGCCGCCCATGCCAGCGAAAAACTCGGGCAGATGATCCCTTGGAGATTTCCCCAACAGTCGGAGTAATCCCACAGACGCACTTTCAAAAATTTCAGGCAGAAAATTCCCGCGACATATTCGATCGCGGTCATGCCGACGGCCATGGCGGCGAACAGCACGACGCGGTTCCACACGGGATCGGCGATCAGTTGCAGATTTTCCAGTCCCGCCAGCAAATACAGCGTGCACAGCCCAAAGCCGTAGATCGGCAGATACGGCCCCGTGCAAAAACCGGGATTGATCCACGTTTTGCTCTTGTGGACGAGGTTACGAAACAGCAGCTCCAGCACCCACCCGAACACCGAGCCGAGGAAGAACAGATAAGCGAGCGTTAAAAAGATATTCATGGCATATCCTCCTTCATGCGGAAATAACTCATTTGCATTGTAGCGTCCCGAAAGGCAAATTGCAAGCGTTTTTTCCGCGGCGACTTGCCTTTTTTGACAGAATATGCTATGATGTAAAAAACAAAAAGAGGGAGCGGTTTTTCCATGGCACAGTATATCATGGCGCTCGATGCGGGGACGACCTCCAATCGTTGCATCCTTTTTGATCGGCAGGGCAGAGTCTGCTCCGTTGCGCAAAAGGAGTTCACGCAGTATTTCCCGCAGCCCGGTTGGGTCGAGCATGACGCGGATGAGATCTTTTCGACGCAACTGGAGGTTGCGCAAACGGCACTGCGCAATATCGGCGCGACCGCGGCAGATATTGCCGCCATCGGCATCACGAACCAACGGGAAACGACGGTCGTCTGGGATAAGGACACGGGACGCCCCGTTTACCGTGCGATCGTCTGGCAATGCCGCCGCACGGCGGATATTTGCGAGCGGTTGCGCAACCGTGGGTTGACAGATACCATTCGCAAAAAGACGGGACTGGTCATCGATCCCTATTTTTCCGCGACGAAGATCGCGTGGATCCTCGAAAACGTTCCCCGTGCGCGCGAGCTTGCCGAGCGCGGGAAACTGCTGTTCGGCACCGTGGAAACGTGGCTTATTTGGAAGTTGACGAGCGGTCGCGTGCACGTAACGGATTACGCCAACGCCTCACGCACCATGCTTTTCAATATCAACACCCTGCGCTGGGACGAGGATATCCTGCGTCAGCTTCGCATCCCGTCTTCCATGCTCCCCGAGGCACTGCCGTGCAGCCATGTTTACGGTCGGACGGAGGCGCAGTTTTTCGGCGCGCCGATCGTCATTTCGGGCGCTGCGGGCGATCAGCAGGCGGCGCTGTTCGGTCAGGCCTGCTTTTGCGCAGGCGAGGCAAAGTGCACCTACGGAACGGGTGCTTTCGTGCTGATGAACACGGGCGAACGCCCCATGTTTTCCGACAACGGCCTTGTCACGACGATCGCATGGGGCTTGGATGGGCGCGTGAATTATGCGCTGGAAGGTTCGATTTTCGTGGCCGGCGCCGCGGTGCAATGGCTGCGTGACGAGCTGCGCTTTTTGGAGTCGGCCTCCGACTCGGAGTACATGGCACGAAAAGTCACGGATACCAACGGCTGCTATGTCGTGCCCGCCTTCACGGGACTCGGCGCGCCCTATTGGGACGCTTACGCGCGCGGCACGATCGTCGGATTGACGCGCGGTGTCAACAAATATCACATCATCCGCGCGACGCTCGACTCCGTCACCTACCAGACGAACGATGTTTTGCGTGCCATGGCGGCCGACTGCGGATTGCGCCTCGAGGCGCTCAAGGTCGACGGCGGCGCTTCCGCCAACAATTATTTGATGCAGACGCAGTCCGACATTTCCGACGCGCCCGTCGTGCGCCCTCGCTGCGTCGAAACGACGGCCATGGGCGCAGCCTACCTTGCCGGACTTGCCGTCGGCTACTGGAAAGACCTCGATGAGATCCGCGCCAACTGGGGCATCGACCGCCGATTTGACCCGCAGATCGCGTCCGCCGAGCGCGACGCGCGTCTTCACGGCTGGGAGCGTGCGCTTTCCTGTGCCCGCGCGTGGGAAGAAAAGGAAGAAAGCTGCTGATACAGCCCGACAAATCGGGAAATTCCCAAACTCTCACCCTCGCGCAATAATGCGCGCAACTGCTGTTCGTCGCGTTCCATGTGAAAATCGACGTATTCCGCGCGGATATCTATGCCGTAGCGGCAGTGCACTTGCGCATCAACGTGCGGACAGGCGCCTTCCGCCGGCGGCAGTTCGGCGCTTCCCTGTGCGCTCACGCGGATGCGCTGTCGCTGCGTCGCGGCTTCGAGCCAAAGCTCCCGCCCGCGCCACGGTGCGATGTGCCTTTCCAGCGGCACGGTCATAGACGGCGGCGGCAGAAAAACGGCACACGCGACATCCGCCGCATACATCGGGGGCACGGCGACGGGGCAGGGAAGCGCCGCCACCTGACGAACGATCTCCTGCGCGCCCGCGCGCTGCAAGTCGAGCAAAATGCCGCTGCATTGCAGCGATTCGAGCGTTTGCCGCAACTGCCGCGCAACACGCACGGAATCGTGCCCGGAAATCGGCGTACGATCGTTGAGGATCAGCAGACTCCCCTTGGGCAAAACCTGCGGCAGATTGGACAGCGCGTCGCCGTAGGCGGAAAAATGGCAGGCCATCCACGCCATCGGAAAGTCCGGCTGCGGATTTTTCTCAAATTCTGCGGCGGTCATGGCAAGATAAAGCACTTTTTTCATAGACAAATGCTCCCTTGTGTGTTATACTATCCTTATCAATATATGAAAGTCGGGTTTCCGCTATGTCTTTTTCGCTGCTGCCCACCTTTGTAACCGAACGGCTGACGGATATTTCCGCAGATTTCCTGCGCGAGCAGGGCATCAAGCTGCTGATGCTCGATTTTGACAATACCGTCGTGCCGTACACCACCGATATCCCCACGGAAAAGACCGAACGATGGCTTCGCGCGATGCGCGCGTCGGATATTTCCGTTTGCGTGGTTTCCAATTCCAAAAAAGATCGCGTCCCGCGTTTTTGCGAGAAGTACGGCATCGACTGCATCACGCACGCGAAAAAGCCCTTTTCGCGCGGCATTCGGCAATGCCTGCAGCGTTTCGAGCTGCCCGCCGAATGCGCCGCGCTCGTCGGCGACCAGATCTATACGGACACCTTGGGCGGCAACTGCGCAGGGCTGCGCACGATCTTGGTGCGCTCCATTCACAATCATAATTTTTGGCTGAAGGCACGGCACGTGCTCGAATTGCCATTGATATTTATCGCCAGAAACAGGAGGATCGAATCATGAGAAATTTGGACAAATACTTAACATTGCTCGATGCCGAGGTCGACGGCTTGCTGCTGACTTCGCGCTACAGCCGCCATTACGGCGCGGAGTTCGACATCGCCGAGGGCGTTGCCATCGTGACGAAAAAGGGCTGCCGCTACTACACCGACGGCCGCTACATCGAGTCCGCGCAGGCCAACCTCAAGGGCTTCGAGGTGCTTGAGATCAATCGCGACAACAGCTATATCAAGCGCCTGAACGACGCCATCGCCGATTTCGGCGTGACGACGCTCGGCTTTGAGGAGCGTTATCTCACCGTCGCGGAGTTTGACTACTACGAAAAGAACCTGAACGCAAAGCTCGTTCCTTTCAACAAGCAGATCAACGGTTTCCGTGATATCAAAGAGGACTGGGAGCTCGAGCTTCTGCGCAAGGCGCAGGACATTGCGGACAAGGCCTTCGCCGAGGTGCTCGGCCGTATCAAGGTCGGCATGACGGAGCTGGAAGTGCAGGCGGAGCTGATCTATTGTATGTACAAAAACGGCGCGCAGGGCTTGTCGTTCGATCCGATCGTCGTTTCCGGCCCGAACAGCAGTATGCCGCACGGTGTCGCGGGCGAGCGTAAGCTGCAGCCGGGCGATTTTCTGACGATGGACTTCGGTGTCCTCTATCAGGGCTACTGCTCGGATATGACGCGTACCGTCGCCATCGGCTACGCCACGGAGGAAATGAAGAAGGTATACGATACCGTGTTGCAGGCACAGCTTGCAGGACTGGCCATTTCCAAGGCGGGCGTCATCGGACAGGATGTCGACGGCGCTGCGCGTAAGGTCATTGCAGATGCCGGCTACGCCGACTACTTCACCCACGGTTACGGCCACGGCGTCGGTCTGGAGATCCACGAACAGCCCAGCCCCAACGCCCGAAACGAGCAGCCCATCCCCGCACGTGCCGTCTGCTCGGCAGAGCCCGGCATCTATTTGCCCGGAAAATTTGGCGTTCGTATTGAAGATTGCTGCATTTATTGGGATGACGGCAACGAAAATCTGGCACATAGTCCCAAAAATCTCATAATTCTCTGAAAAAAGCGTTTTCCCTCTTGCAAAACGCAAGATTTTCGGTTAGAATATATCGGCTAGAGAAGAATACATTAACTTTAGGAGGATCATTACCATGATTTCTGCAGGCGAAATTAGAAACGGCATTACCTTTGAGATGGACGGAAAGGTCATGCAGGTCATCGAATTCCAGCACGTCAAGCCCGGCAAGGGCGCGGCCTTCGTGCGCGTGAAGATGAGAAACGTCATCACCGGCGGCGTGACCGAAACATCCCTGAACCCCTCTGCAAAATTCCCCACCGCCTTCATCGAGAGAAAGAAGATGGAGTATTCCTACAATGACGGTGAGCTGTACTACTTTATGGATCAGGAGACCTTCGAGCTCGAGCCGCTCAACCGCGACGTGCTCGACGATAGCTTCAAGTTCATCAAGGAAAACGACATCTGCACCGTCATGAGCTACAAGGGCA
>CAYOZT010000096.1:0-5157 GCA_964408545.1 uncultured Oscillospiraceae bacterium
CAACTTCGATGTAGTACTTGACACCGGAAGCGGCGATCTTCTCAGCAGACTCCATGCGGACGTCGTTCTGAGTAGCAGCGGGCATATAGACATCAACGTCCTTAACGCCCCAGCACTTCTGACCAGGCACGAACTCAACGCCGTACTTATCAGCATAGGGCTTGCAGTGCATAGGATCCTTTGCACGCATCTCCAGGATGAAGTTCAGCTTTTCGCCGGTAACGCCATCGGGATCGTGGATGTAGCCGTCGGGGCCGGCGAAGTAAGTGACCTTAGCGCCCAGCTCAGCGGCCTTCTTCATAATGCCCCAGCCCACGTTGCCGTAGCCGGAGATAGCGATACGCTTGCCCTCGATGGTGTCGTTCTCATGCTTCAGGACTTCCTGCAGGTAGTAAACAGCTCCGAAGCCGGTAGCCTCAGGACGGATCAGGGAGCCGCCGTAGGTGAAGCCCTTGCCGGTCAGAACGCCGTTCTCCCACACGCCCTTCAGGCGGCGGTACTGGCCGAACAGGTAGCCGATCTCGCGGCCGCCGACACCCATATCACCGGCGGGAACGTCGACATCGGGTCCGATGTAACGATACAGCGCGGTCATGAAGCTCTGGCAGAAACGCATGACTTCGGCGTCGGACTTGCCGGCGGGATCGAAGTCGGAACCGCCCTTGCCGCCGCCCATGGGCAGACCGGTCAGGGAGTTCTTAAAGGTCTGCTCGAAGCCCAAGAACTTGATGACGCTGGGGGTGACGTTCGCTTGGAAGCGCAGGCCGCCCTTGTACGGTCCGATGGCGCCGTTGAACTGGCAGCGGTAACCGATGTTGGTGTGCCACTGGCCGGCATCGTCACACCAAACGACACGGAAAGTGAACATACGCTCGGGCTCGACCATACGAGTCAGCAGGTCGACCTTCTCGTACTCGGGGTGAGCATCGATGACGGGAGAGATGGAGGAGAAGACCTCTTCCACGGTTTGACAGAACTCGGGTTCGTCTGCGTGCTTTTTCTTGACGTACTCGATCACGCGTGCCACATAAGCATTCATTTGAATAATCTCCTTTATGAATTTCTTCATGTTTCAGATTTGGGGGTGTACCCCACCAACGAACATTATAGCAGATAATATTTGATTTTGCAATATGGACATAGTTGCCGATTATTCCGTTTTTTCTTATGCACAATGCACAAAAATTGCGCCCTTTCGCGCAAAAACTCTGTGTACGCGCTAAAGTGCGTGTCCGCGCATCGCGGACAGTATTTTTTCTTTTTTGCTTTTCGCAAAAAGCGGAAAAAGCAATTGCATAATGCGAAAAAATATGATAAAATAATTATTCAGTGTTGAAAATATTGCAAAAAATGCGAGGAAGCAGCTATGTTTGAAGCCATTTTACAGCAGATCAAAAAATTCGATACCGTCATCATCCACCGCCACAGCTCGCCCGACGGCGACGCCATCGGCTCGCAGGTCGGTCTAAAGCACATTTTAACGCGTAACTTCCCCGAAAAAGCCGTCTACATGGTCGGCGATCCCGCAGGTCGCTACGCCTTCATCGAAGGCAGCGTCATGGACGAGATCGACGACGCCGTCTACGAAAACGCGCTGGCCATTGTGCTGGATACCTCCGCGAAAAAGCTCATCAGCGACAGCCGCTATGCGAGCGCGAAGCACACCGTGCGCATGGATCACCACATTTTCGTCGAGACCATTTGCGACACCGAAGTGACCGACACGAGCTTTGAAAGCTGCTGCGGCCTGATCGCGGCCTTTGCCAAGGAGTGCGCGCTCGCGCTCACGCCCACGGCCGCCAAAGCGCTCTACACCGGCATGGTCACCGATTCCGGTCGCTTCCGTTACGACTCCACCTGCGCCAAGACGCACGAAATGGCGGCTTTTTTGATGTCGCAGCCGTTTGACACAAACGACATTTACCGCGCCCTCTACGCAGACGATCTGGAAAAGATCCGCCTGAAGGCGCACTATATCCTGAAAATTCAACTGACGGGCAAAAACGTTGCCTACATCTACACCACCAAGGAAGAACTTGCCGCATTCGGCAACGACACCTTCGGCATTTCCCGCGGCATGGTCGGCACGATGTCCGACATTCGCGGCGTGGACATTTGGGTGAATTTCACCGAAACGGACAACGGCGTTTTGTGCGAGCTGCGCTCGTCGCGCTACAATATCAATCCCATCGCCGTCAAGTACGGCGGCGGCGGACACGCCAAGGCCAGCGGCGCCACGGTCGCCTCGCGCGAGGTAGCGATGCAGCTGCTTGCCGATCTCGACGACATGATCGGAGGTTAAACATGGACATTCTTTCTGCCATTTTGGGAAAAATCGAACAATACGACACCGTCATGCTCTTCCGCCACTTCCGTCCCGACGGCGACTGCAAGGGCGCGACCATGGGGCTGCGCGAAATATTGCGCCTTTCCTACCCCGAAAAGCGCGTTTATCTCATCAACGACGATCACTCGGACTATCTTGCCTTTATGGGCGAGGAGGACGCACCCGTCGCGGACGAAGTTTACGGCGAAGCGCTCGGCATCGTGCTCGATACCGCCACGCCCGACCGCATTTACAACCAAAAGTATGCGCTTTGCAAGGAGCTCATCAAGATCGACCACCACATCGAGGTCGCGCCCTACGGCGATCTTTCATGGGTGGAGCCCGCGCGCAGCTCCGCGAGCGAAATGGTCGTCAAATTGTACGACACGTTCCGCGACCGTCTGAAGATCAACGCCCGCGCCGCCGAATACCTGTACATCGGCATGGTCACGGACTCGGGGCAGTTCCGTTATTCCTCGGTTTCCGGCGAAACGATGCGCCTTGCGGGGTTGCTGCTGGATGTCGGATTTGACACCGAGATGATGTACGCGCATCTGCAGCTGAAGGATTTCGACGAGCTGAAATTCAAGGCGCACGTTCTGAAAAAAATGAAGATCACAAAAAACGGCGTTGCCCATGTCTATATCGATCGCGCGACCATCGAAAAATTCAGCCTGACCGCCGAGGCGGCAAGCACCTGCGTCGGTGCGCTGTCCGATATCAAAGGCTGCCTGTGCTGGATCGCCTTCATCGACAGCTTGGACGACGACAAGATCCGCGTGCGTCTGCGCTCGCGCTTCGTCGCGATCAATCGGATCGCCGAGAATTTCCGCGGCGGCGGCCATGCGCAGGCCAGCGGCGCAACGCTGTTGGAAAAGAGCGAAATGCGCAAGCTGTTGACGCAGGCGGACAAGCTCGTCAAAGAATACAAGGAGAATAACGAAAACTGGCTATGAGAATTTTGATCACAAACGACGACGGGATCGACGCGAAGCTCCTGCGTCCCTTCGCCCGTTGGGCGCAGCGCTACGGCGATGTGACCGTCTTTGCGCCGAAATTCGAGCAGAGCGGCAAAAGCCACGGCATCGAGATACACAAGGCCTTCGAGGTGAAAAAAGTCGACTTTTTGCCGGGCATCGACGCCTACAGCGTCGACTCCACGCCCGCCGACTGCATCCGTGTGGCCGTTCTGGGCATGAAACTGCAGTTCGACATGGTTTTTTCGGGTATCAATCGCGGGCTGAACATCGGGCAGGACACCATTTATTCCGGCACGGTGGGCGCGATCTTCGAAGCGAACGCCTTGGGCATTCCCGCCATCGCATTTTCCACGACACCGAGCTATTACGAGCGCGCTGTCGAGCATATGGATGAGATCTACGGCTTTATTTTGAAAAATCGCCTGCTGGAAAAATGCAGCCTATATAATGTCAACATTCCCGACGAGCCGCGCGGCTACCGCATCACGCGGCAGGGCGGAATGTACTATTCCGACTGCTTCGCGCCGCAGGAAAACGATATGTTCCTTCCGCAGGGCATCGACGTATTTCGCGCCAGCGGCAGCCGGGAGCTGGACACCGACGCCGTGCTGGTCGAGCGCATGATCTCCGTATCTCCCCTGACGCTCGACCGCACCGACCGCAGCGTATACGCGCAGCTGCAATATCTGAACGGCTGAGTCATTTCGGGCGGCCGTCTTCGCAGGATTTCACAGGAGGCAGAAAATGGGGCAGGAAAATTATCGCAAGATCAAAATGCTCAAGCTTTTGGAGCTGCTGCAGCAAAATACGGACGAGGAGCATCCTATGACCACGGCCGCGATCGTCGAGCGCTTGGCGGCAATGGATATCCCCTGCGACCGCCGCACCGTTAGTCTGGACATTGCCACGCTCAACGAGCTCGGTTACGAGATCATGTCGACCATGCTCAGCCACGAGAAGGCCTATTATGTCGATGACCGCAGCTTCAGCGTCGCGGAGCTGAAGATCCTCATCGACGCCGTGCACGCCTCCGGTTTCATCACGGAGAAAAAATCGCGGGAGCTGATCGAAAAGATCGCCGCGCTTGCGGGCACGCATCGCGCCGAGGTGCTCACGCGCGGCATGATCGCCTTCAATACGCGCAAGCACAGCAACGAGCAGATCTTTTACAATGTCGACAGTCTGGAGAGCGCCATTTTACAGCGCAAAAAGATCCTCTTCCGTTATTTCGATCTGGACGAGAACGCGCAACGCGTCTACCGCCGCGACGGACATCGCTATGTGGTCGAACCGATCGCGCTCGTGTTCAACGAGGATAACTACTATTTGACCTGCTACAGTTCCCGCCACGACAGCACATCCAACTACCGCGTCGACCGCATGGACAGCGTGCAGCTGCTCGACGAGGATTGCAGCGAAAAAGCCATCGCACTGCGCGAGCAGGTCGCGGAATACACCGAGCAGGCCTTCAAAATGTACGGCGGCGAGCCGACGGACGTGGTGCTCGAGTTCGAGCGCGGACTCATCGGCGCGGTGTACGACCGTTTCGGCGAGGACACGCACATGATGTCCGCCGGTGCGCGCTGCATCGCGACCGTCCGCGTGCAGCTGAGCCCCGTGTTCTGGGGTTGGCTGTTCCAGTTCGCGGGAGAAATGCGCATCCTCTCCCCCGCCTCCGCCGTGCAGGCTTACCACGCTCACGCGCAAAGAATGGAATAATAAAACGGCGGGGAGCGATCCCCGCCGCCCCTTTCGGCGATGCGCGGTAGGGCGGGGACACGTCCCCGCCGCCCGCCTTCCGCACGGCGAGCCCCGTGCTTGCGCATATCGTAGTAACTGGAATGCGCTATT
>CAYOZT010000097.1:0-5133 GCA_964408545.1 uncultured Oscillospiraceae bacterium
AATGTAACAGTTATCGAACTATTTCCATGTCGTCGGATAACTGACATTTCGAAAAACTCATCGCTCATAATCACATCTCCATTTCTTCGCATTCATCATCTGAACAATCCCCCATAACCGCTTCATCATGCGGTTTGTCGGAAAACTCTAATTCTGCGTTTATTTTTGATTGCCGTTCGATTCCGGCATGAAGCTGCTCCTCATACTGGAACGGATTGCCGTACTGTTCCTTTGCATTTTCAAGCTGTTTTTTAGTCTGCTCCAGCTCTGCGGTAAGACCGTGAATCTGCTCAGGAATACGCTCATATAAATTGCATAGCCTGGTTATACCGCCCAGTCCGCTCATTGAGTAGTCACATGTGTAATGCCCATTTGCTTTCAGTGCAAGCGACACAAACGCACCATTATGCGACAAAACAATCTTAAAATCATTCAATTCTCCGATTGTTATTGACTTATATTCCTGATAATCATTTGATGTCATGTATTTTGTCACCAACGCTGAAAGCTCATTACCCGCTTTGGAACGTTCTGTGTAAATCCTGTCGCCAAGTCTGATGCGGAAATTTTCTTCTGTTATCGGCGGTGCTGCGGAAATCAGCACGATATCTTTTTTCGTGCATTCAATCATTTTTTCCTTTCGGGAAATCAAATCCGGATATCGTGTGCTGATGTCATATTCAAACGAACGCTGCTGCTGATAATAATTTGCCTGCAATAATTTAAGGCGGTTCACCTCGTTGTCCACCGCCATTTTCTCGGCTATCAGAGGATTTCCGGTAGTGGCAGCTTTCATCTCAGCAAATGTCAACGCAGTGTCATCAATATCCTCACAAGTTCGTGCGGCTGG
The DNA here is from genome assembly GCA_964408545.1 of uncultured Oscillospiraceae bacterium. Taxonomy (GTDB): domain Bacteria; phylum Bacillota; class Clostridia; order Oscillospirales; family Oscillospiraceae; genus Faecousia. The sequence goes on from CAYOZT010000097.1 coordinate 851, forward strand.
CTTACCGGACATTACCTGCGAAATTATCTGCTGTTTCTTTTCGAGAATCTGCCAGCGGTAATTATCAAACGTACCTTTAGTAGAATAATACCCGATAAAAACCTCGGAATTTTTATTTCCCTGACGTATTCCCCGACCGTTCCGCTGTTCTATATCCGAGGGACGATATGGAGCATCAAGGTGGTGCAACGCCGACAGCCTACGCTGAATATTCACACCTGTTCCAAGCTTTCCAGTCGAGCCGATTATGATTTTTATTTCGGCATTATTCACCTTTTCAAACAGTTCAAGACGCTGTTTATCATTCGCAGCGTCATGCACAAATGCAATTTCATTTTCGGCAAATTCACCTGACCTCACAAGCCTGTTTTTCAAAGCCTGATACACAGAAAATGCGTCATTTTTCGGCGTATTTGTATCGCAGAAAACCGCCTGTGCCGTGCCGAGCTTTGCCTTATTTATCTCAATTATTTTCTCGGCACAAAGTGCAACCTTTCCGCCGTCAAATTCCTCCGCTTCCGGATTCAGTATCCGTGCGTCAAGTGCAACCTTGGTCATGTAAGTGCAGACAGCAAGCATATTATCCTCGTCCGGCTGCACCATTTTGGCTTCAATTCTTCTGGCTCGCTCTATTCCCTCGTCTGTCTGGAGCTCCTGCTCCGGGGACTTTTCGCAGATTATCATTTCCGGTTTTCCGTTCTGGATTGCCGGAAGTTTTAGGTTCATATCTGCCGTTTTCGCAATGTCAAAAACTTCTCCGAACAGATTGCAAAGCTCGTTCAAATTGACGAAATTAGAAAATCTCGTCCTCGGACGGAATCCGTCACCGCTTGGCTTGACTTCGATGGATTGACTTATAACTCCGAAAACAGACGCCCAGTTATCAAAATAGCTGATATTCATGTCGTCCAGCGTCTGTTTTTGCAGGAGATACTGCCACACAAACAGCTCTGTGATGGAATTGCTGATTGGCGTACCCGTGGCGAAAACCACACCGCCGCCGTTATGAAGCTCCTGCAGATAACGGCACTTCATTTCCATATCAAACGCTTTCTGTGAATTTGCATTTGCATTCACTCCGGCAACATTATTCATTTTGGAAAAAACAGCGAGATTCTTGTAATTGTGTGCTTCGTCAACAAAAAGAAAATCACACCCAAGCTCCTCGAATGTGATAAAATCATCTTTTTTGAAATCGGCACGCATTTTTTCGATTTTCTGTGTAATGCTTTTTCGCTGACGTTCAAGAGCCTTGACAGTAAAACGTTCGCCTTTGTCAGCTTTAGCGTGATTTATCGCATTTGTAATCTCTGTCAATTTTTCGTCATACATTGCCTCCTGACGTTCTAAAGAAAGCGGCATTGATTCAAACTGTGACTGCGGAATTATAATTGCGTCATAATTACCGACAGATATTTTTGAAAGAAACCGCCGACGCTGTGATTTTTCCATGTCCTTGGACGTGGCTGCAAGGATTTTTGCTTCCGGAAAAAATCTCTGTAATTCCTCGCCAAACTGTGCCACAACCGCATTTGGAACGACATACATCGGCTTGGTGCAGGCTCCTATGGATTTGAGGTACATTCCTGCTGCACCCATTGCCGCTGTTTTTCCTGCACCGACTTCATGAGCCATCATGCAGGTGCCGGCAGCGGCAATTCGGGCGATAACGTTCTTCTGATGCGGACGCAGCGTAAGATTCGGATTCATTCCCGGAATTGAAATGTAATCGCCGTTGTAAGTTCTCGGCTTTATGTTGTTGTACAACGAATTGAAGCGGTCTTCAATCGTCCGGATTCTGTCTTTGTCCGACATTACCCAGTCATGAAATGCCTGCTCGATTTTGTCCTGACATTCACGTGCGAGAATGGTTTCTTTTGTGTTGAAAATACGTTCTTTTTTGCCGTCCGCATTTTCCCGGTAATCATATATTTCAGCACGTTTCTGGTTAAGCAGAAGCTCTGTCAATTCGTATGCGTTAAGCCGTTTTGTGCCGTATGTTTCCGTGGATAATACACCCGGCATTCCTCTTGAATTGGATATTTTCCATTGGTTCAGCTCCGGCGAATAATTCACAGAAATTTCTTTGGAATAGCTGTGCATATTCGGGCGGTGCTTCTGCCATTCCGGCGTCTGAAATGTTTCGTAAATGAAATCTTGAAACATCTCCGGCTCAATATAAATCGTTCCGATGCGGAATCCGATATCTTCAATGCCTATTCTGGGCGGCTGATTATCCAGCAGGGCAGCGACATTGCGTTCATAATCCGGGTCTGTTTTGGCGGCTTCCTGTGCAAGAGCAAGCTTAGACCTGACGTGTCCGGAAAGATATTCTTCTGCCGTTTCCCAGCCGGAATATTTCCCGCCAGTGTTTTTCGCCGGATTGCGGTAAATACGGTCGCCAAGCTCCAAAATCACCTCGTCCTTTTCCTTTCCGCAAAGCTGCGAAATGTATTCCAGATCGACTGTCTGCTTAAGATTTATTGAAATGTGAAGTGCTTCAAGGGCGGTATCAGCGTGTGCCGGAGCGTTGTCAATATGTATTGTTCGCTGAGTAAATATATCCGCTTTGGTTACATTCTGTTTTCCGTCCGAAAGTTCCTCAATATTTTCAATCGCAGTCAGCCGTGGAAGTCGAATATCATCTGAAAATGCACTCATATTCGATGAACTGTTGAGATATCCGTATTTTTTGACAAAGCTGTCATATGTGTTATTGAGATTATTCTGAAATATTTTCAGTTCCTCATCAGAACAGCTTTTTTTCTGGACTTCCACAACATCATTCAGCTTGTCAAGCACAGCACACATTGCTTTTATACGTTTGCTGTATTTGCCGGAATATGGCTTCGCCATGCGGTTTTCCGCATAGTACAAAGAATCATCTCTGACATAATATGTGTACGGAGTCACACCGTCCGGAATATCTCCGTATTCTTCTTTCGGAAGCTCCTCGTCAATTGTCGGCTCAGCTGAAAAATGTCCATTAAGCTTTTCAATAGCTTTAGAAAGCTTTTCAGCGGTATTTCCGTCAGATTTTATTGTGCGTGTACTTCCGAATCTTCCGGAAACAATTTCTGGAGTTCCCAGCACCATTTCAGGATTATACCGGAAATAATTATTTTCCTGATACACATTTGCATTTTCATATATTCTCTCAGATTTCACCCAATCAGGGTTTTGATTACGTTCAAATTCAGATTTCTGAAAGAAAAGAATATCCGTTACTGTCTGCGTTCCGGCGGTACGGAATGCGTCCTCCGGAAGTCTTATGCCGCCGAGAAAATCAGCTTTTCCGGACAATTCACGGCGAAATGTATCGTCATATTTATCCATAGTTCCGGCAGAGGTGATAAGTGCCATTATTCCGCCGGATTTCAGCTTATCAATGGATTTTGCGAAGAAATAATCATGAATATAATAATCGTTATATTCCGAATCGTATGGCTTAAAATCCCCGAACGGAACATTTCCGACAATCACATCAAATGTATTATTTTCATATTTTGTGTACTCAAATCCACGGTTCTGTATTTTTGCATTTGGGTAAAGCTCTTTTGCAATTCTGGCAGTAAGGCTGTCCAATTCAACGCCATACAAACGGCTGTTTTGAGCCATTTCCGGCGGCATATTGCCGAAAAAATTTCCTGTTCCCATTGCCGGGTCGAGTATCTCGCCGCCGGAAAAGCCCATGTTTCCGAGCGCCGTGTAAATGCTCTTTATAATATACGGCTCAGTGTAAAATGCCGTGAGAGTACTTTCACGCGCCGCCTTGTATTCCTTGTCGGTGAGCAGGTCTTTCAGCTCGGCATATTCGCGGCTCCAGTTTTCCTTGCTGCTGTCAAATGCGTCCGCAATGCCGCCCCAGCCGCTGTAATGAGCAAGTATTTCCTGCTCCTCGGCTGTCGCATGGCGGTGTTCTGATTCGATTTGTTTCAGCGTTTTTATTGCGGTAACATTTGCAGAATATTTTGCTTTCGGACCGGTCGGGTATGCGAAATTTTCAGGGAAATAGTAATTTCCAGCCGCCTCATCATGAGGCGGTTTCATTTGCCGTGCCTGTAATTCTGCTTCAACCTCCGGAGCAATAATAAACGGGCTTTCTTCCGTAAATCCTGCTTCCGCAAAAATTTCTTCTGCGGATTTTTCCACCTGTTCCGGAACAAAAATTCCCTCGGCAATTTCAGCTGCTGCGGCTTTTTTCAGTTCAGCCACAATGTCGGTGTATTGGTCGTACTGTGCAAGAAATTCAATAACACCGCCGTAGCCATCGCCTATATCCT
>CAYOZT010000098.1:0-5049 GCA_964408545.1 uncultured Oscillospiraceae bacterium
TTTTTTTTCTTGTTTTTCGGCGGAAATATGATCCCAAAATGTCCAATCGGTCTTGGTACTGTGTTGGTTTTTGCTGTCTTACCGTGGATATTCTTTGTATTTAGTGATAAATGGAGTTTTTTTTGCATTTTTTTGCGTTTCGGCTTTGATAATTTTGAGGTTTGATGTTGATTTTTTTTGCTGGTTTGTGCAAAATGCGTCGCCACTATTTACTTTTTTGAGGTAATATGGTTCAAGCGGTCTAATTGATCTTGTTGGGCGTGTTTGTTTTCGCTATCTTTTCGGGAATTCTTTATGTTTGGTTGTAAAAGGTGTATATTTTGTGTTGTAATTTTGAAAATTTTGAGGTTTGATGCTGATTTATTTTGTCGGCATCGTATGAAAAACGTCGCTGCTGCTTACTTTTTGGGTAGTAATATGGGTCAAAAGTGTTCGATTTGTCTTGTCGCTATGTTTGTTTTCGCTATCTTTTCGGGAATTCTTTAATATTGGGTTATAAGGGGCGTTTCTTTTACGTTGTTTTGTGTTGAAACTCTGATAATTTTGTGATTTTGGGGTCTTTTTCTGTGTGCGTTTTTGTTTTTGTGGGTTGTGTTCAATTAAAGGTGTCTTTAATTGTGTTTATTTGCGCATTTTACAATGTTAGTGTGTTGATATTGCGTATAAAAATTTTGCCATAGACAGTATCTGAAAGAAAATCGACAATTATGTCGGTAAATTTATGCCTATAATTTTGATTGTGTTGTTATGGCGGAACAAGCCCGGCTAAATATTTTTTTTGCGAAGTCGAATTCTTGTAAAGTGTTAGTTTGACGTTCTGTCGACTGAAACGATTTGTCTCTGATATGATGTTATGTGAATAACAGGAAAGTCGTTTCAAAGAAACGGGAATAAGCTGATTTCGTATAATGTAACCACCAAGGCTGCTTGTGTTTTGTTGCGTGTCTTATAGAAGAAAGTTGTTGGCGAATTGAATTGCTGGTTGTGGTTAAGCGTCTATTTTGCGAGGTGGCAACGCGGACTGTCCGTGAACGTTTGAAAGCTCGATTTTTCACAGATAGTATGTCTGGCATAATTACTTTATCGAAATTTGTTGTTTGTGACAAGGAGGTTATTTGCGGATTGTTTTGCATCGATACTTTCCGCGAACAAGCGCTAAAATTATAGAATAATTATGTTATATTTCCTGGCTAAAATAGGCGTTCTGACGGAATTTTTCAAACAAAATTTTGAGATTTTCGACTATTTTGAAGCGCACTCTGTGTGGCAAATGCGATAATTTGTCGACAAATGTTCGCTTTTGTTTTTTAATAATGAACATTGCTCACTCTTGAATTAATTTGAATTTATGAGGTTGGTAGCGGTGGTATGCCGTGGTGGAGTGATTTTGAGCGCAAATTGGCCGTCTTTGAAAGTGGAAGACTGTGGACGTTTTCCTTTTTTGACGTTGCTCTTGTTTGCTGTTTGGCCACAATGGACTTGGATTTTGGAACATGTTGTTGTGTTGGCGAAGTTGCTTTTGTTTGTTGCTTGGTAATGATTGACTTAGGGATGGGGCGTGGAGAATCCTTGCTAAAACGGTGATGCGCGTGTTGTGATCTCTGGCTTGTGGTGTTATCGATTGCTATTGTTGTATCATTTCCATTCTTTCGTATATCAAATATGTCGATTGTGAAGCGTCGAATTTTGGCTATTTTTGAGTTGTTGTTTGTGGTGTAGGGCGATTTTATGCTGTTTTTGTGGCATTCCTGCTCCAGCTTGCGTGGTTCTGGCCGGCATGTTTTTGTACTGCAACGCTGCTGCTGTTGTGCGAAATATGGTTAATTTTATTTGACTTTAACTCAATTTTGTCACCAAACGATAAACACAAGCATTGCAATTTTACTGTCAAGCCAGTCAATTATGTCTTATTTGTGCTATCTTCTTGTGTAGTTTCTGCCAATGTTTGTTCTTGCGTATGCTATATTTTGTGTTGCGTTAAGTTTTATAAAATTTTGTTGTTAATCAATCGTTTTGATCGAAATTTGTTGGCGGTGCAAGGCTGTTTTACATTGATTTTTGCGCCGAATCGTGGCATAAAATCGCCGCAAATTCCTATCTTTGCGCCGTGTCGAACGCAGTCGTTTTTTTTATGTCTTTGAGCTCTTGTGAAAAAACGTTTATGATGATGGGGGATTGCGCTTTGTTGGTAAGAGACGCGAGCGGCCGCGTTTTTCGTGCTGGAAGTGCAAAACAACTGTTATATGAACCTTTTGCTGCAAGAAAAATGTTTTTTTTGTGTCGCTTAAAGATATCTTGCGGCGCACGCGTATACGTATTTCGTGTGCGAGCTTCGATTTGCGGTAATATCGGCGCAAAGTTTTTGCTTAAAGCGCTATGTTTGATATCTATCAATTTGCTGTTTGGGTGGTCTTGGCGCTGCTTTTATGCTGAAATTTGGCCGTTTTATGCGTTTTTTTTTGTTGATTTTACATTTTTTACACGATTCGAATGACAGCATTTTGCTGTGGCATGAACGAAGTAATTATTTGTCCAAACGAGGCAATTCTTCATTGTTTTAGCGTGTTTTTCCGCAAAATACCGTTAATTTTGTGCGTGAAACGTGAAAATTTATGTCAATTTTGGGCTTGGACCTTGATATTTTGTGTTGTATTTTGATTTTGAAAGCTTTTGTTTGGCTTGTGGCTTAACTTGCTTATTTGAGTTCGTGAGGCTTATTGTGCTTTTTTTTGCCATTTAAGAGCCGTTGTTCTTACGCACAATGGATAACGTGGGCAACTTTGGGATTTTGCCGCCATATTGCCACTTTTATTGTGTTTTGTGGCTGTTTAAGGTTGTATTTGTTACTTTTGTGCTTGCTGCGCTAGTTCTTTTGCGCACATCTTTCAATCATGGCGTCGCTTTGTGTGTTCTAGAGTCCGGATGTTCGCGCAATGTTTTTTTGTTTTGTCTTTAGAATGCCTTAATGTTTCACGTGAAACAACTGGCGGTTGCCTAATTACCTATAATTTTATAGTCAATCTTTCGCGCCTTTGGGTTGTAGAATTAAGTATATTTGGCGTGTTTTGGCCGTAAAAATGGCAAAATCGCCGTGTTTTTGCTCAAATTTACGCAATTTTAAGTATTTTGGGTGTCAATCGTGCTGAATTTGGTGCAAACTGAGCGAGTGTTATCATTTTGAAAACGGTTTCTGAAATATGATTTTTGTTGTAAAAATGGTTCGTGGTGCACTGCCTTTTGTGCAAACGGTTATAAGAGTTGACTTTTACGATAAACGGTTTCTTGTGCATTGCTTTGGATTGCTTGTTAGAAGTGGCTGTCGCGATATGTTGTGCGGTTGTTGATGCGTTGTTGTACAATGTGTGTCGGTCTTGTGTGTTTGCTTTATATTTGCCAAAAGTGTTTTGTTTCACGTGAAACATTGAGTTTGCGTAGCGTTGCGTGCAACGATGGGTGGCGGTGTGGTTTTGCAACGGCTCTTGCCTTTTATGGGTATTGAACCCGAAATGCGCCCATTGAAGTTTCGTGACCAATAAAATTTTTTTGTTTTGGGCTTGAGTGCCGATGTTTACTTTTGCGCGAATGATTTTGTTGTTTATTTCTTTGTGCGAGCCGGTTGTTTGCGTCGTGTAACGGTGTTGCTGCTTTGTGGGTGCCAAAACATGTCTGATTGCGATTTGTTTGTTGATTTGTTGCTTTTGTCGAAAGGAAGGGGCTTGCTTGTGGATAATCGCGGTGTTTCACGTGAAACGCAAACTGTGTTGAGAGTTGCTTTGAGCGGTCAAAATGGGCAATAATCGGCAAATTTGTGGCAAAACGACTTGAAAATGAGGCAAAATGCCCCTAAAAACGGCCATTTTGTGGTGTTTTAGACTGAAAACTTATCTAAAGAATGTTTTTGAAAATAACTTGCGAAATTTTTGTGTTGCGAATCCGACATTTGGAGGAGTTGGGAAATAATTGGGCAATGTGTGTTTGAGGCGCTAAAGTTGGAGCGAGAACGTGGCACGGCTGGTCCCAAATAAAAAACAGAGGTAAATTTTTTTTCTTTGAAAAAACGGCTGTGACAAAACTTTTCTACGTTGTTGGGACGGTTGAATCTGTTTTGCAATTTTGTCTGTGGAGTGCCATCAAGAAAAAGGGCATTTCTCAAGTAGGGCAAATTGAGCTTGCTGCTGGTAGATAATGTATTGGTACAAAATATCACTAAAAATGTTTTTGAAAAACATCGTTAAAAAACAATGGCCTGGCGAAGTGAGCGAAATGGTTTTGTCACATGAGCGTGTGTCTGTCGAAGTTTTTGTCTTGGGGCTGCTTCACGAACGTATTCTGGGTGCGCAGGTGGGCTTTGGAACGGTCGTTAGTATTGATGTGAAATTGAACGGCGTGAGTTGAAAAAGAAATTGAAAAAACGCTGTGAAAAAGGGCGGCGGATTTGTGTGAAATCTATTTGTTGGTAAGTTTTGCCAAAGTGTCTACAAAACGTAGAAACCGAAACCGCTATTTGCTTCGTCAATAACATGGTTGGATTCATGTTTTTGAAAATAACATTATAATAATTTTTTCTGCGTTGTTGAAATTATGACGTTGTGTCATATGCTTGGTAATTATTTATTTGCAAGATTTACCAAAATTTGGCAGTTTGTTCAATGTGGGGCGAAGCAGAGTAAAATCGGTGCTAAGCGCTACAAAAATAACAGTTTTGCAATAATTATGTTCATAATATGCAATAAACAGCTCCTTGATAAGACATTTTTGAGACGGTTTGGCTTTTTTGCGATTGTTAACAATTGATGTTTTTCTTTTCGCTCGCAATGCGGTCGGTCGCAAACCATCCGCCATCTCACATACCGTGAGACTAGCAAACAAATAATCGAGTATATAGAGTTGTGCTACAACACAGAAAGACTTTATTCTGGAATAAACTATGCAACACCAAACGAGTTTTGCGCCCTTCCAGCTGTCTCAAAAATTTTACAAGTTTCTAAAACACTCGGCAAACAAATAGAGTTTGCAAAAAGCGAATTAACACAATACAGTATTAGCAAA
>CAYOZT010000099.1:0-5017 GCA_964408545.1 uncultured Oscillospiraceae bacterium
GGAAACCAAAAAGGTCAACCTGTCATCTTAACCAGAACTAATCTTCGCATGGCTTCCACTGAAGGCCTCTTCCTATTGAACCATTTTCCTATTGAGATCGTGCCTTCGCATATATATATGAGTCGTTACCTATTGAATGACCATGTCGGCGCATCATGTTAGTTATTTTTCCATAACTGCCTGAATCGTCATCTTGTACACGCAGCGGACGTGCTCGTAGGTGACCATCTCGTGCCTGTACAGAGTATGTGCGGAGGGGTTAATTGCCACGGCATGATTTTTATAATCAACATAACCATAGGTTGCCGTCCAGTAATCATTGACCAGGGGATCGCCGCCAGCAGCAACCATAGCGCTGCACAATCCGCTGGCATCGCCGAAGTCTCTATCATTATCTGTGGCTAAGACATAGTCAACCAATGTAGAGGCAACGCTACTGCTTGGGGAAGTGTTGGAGGCGGTGCCGCCGAACGCAGTTATGAAACTGATCCAGTAGCTATAGGACGCAAGCGTATACCAATTGGAAACATGGTACCCGCTTGGCAGCGAGACGTTGTATGTGTAGGTCTGTGCTGCACCATACCTGTTACTGCTGGCTCCGTTGGTCAGATTGTCGTCCTTCAGTGCCATCGCCCAGGCTTCGTGTTCTTTGAGATACACCACCATTGCCATCTTTGTCTTTCCGCTGTAGGTGGTCGTGGGGCGGCTTATGGCTCCGTCGGTGTAGACCACGTCGCCCAACTTCACGGTGTAGTCGGCAGTGGCGGTCTTCGTCTGCGCGGCATTGGTGACGCTCGTGCGTGATGACTGCACGGTGCTCTTCGCTACAGCTCCGGAGGCGGCGCGCGTCGAGAGGCTCCAACCGTCGGTGCCCGTGCCGGCGAACGATGTCGCCGTGGCGGGCTTCATGATGAACCCGTAGAGCGTCGAGCTTTTCTTGTACGGCGTGTTGCCAGAGAACGTCGAGCTCGCCGTCACCGTCGTCGTACCGGTCTCGTTCTTCGTCTCCGTGGTAGTCCAATTGCCGTAGGTCGCGTTTTGAGAATAACTGGTGGTGGTCAAGTTCGTGGCAGTGTATGTCGTGGTGGTCGTCACGGGCGTGATGCTCGATATAGACTTCGAGCCGAGCGTTATCGACGCCAGCCCCATGGCGTGCGACATGGCGAAGCTGATGTCGGAGGCGGTGGTGCGGTTGACGGTCGCCTTCGCCACCTGCAAGTCCGAGGCATTGAAGCTCGCAGCCGTACTCTGGTCGGCAGCCGGAGAGAATGCCGATATTCCGCTTGCAAAGAAGTCGGAGGCGGTGGTTCCAGCCTGTATGCTGCCTTCTTCGTGGGCGAGTCCGCCACCGCTGTACGGATAGTAGGCGAAGTACTGGAACTGCGGCGAGTAGTTGACGGTTTCGCTTGCCGTCCACTGTGTCCCGTCGTAGGTCAGGCAGACATTGTCGTTGCGGACGTTGCCGTTCTGGTCGACAACGTACATGCCGGCAGCGTCGCCGGAGACGAACGAGCTTTTAGGTGCGGCGGCGTTCCAGTCGGAGTTGTTGGCGAAGTTTATGGAACCGAGCTCGAGGGTGGTTATCTTGGAGGACGAGATCTTGTAGGTGACGGTCTTGCCAGCCTCCCACTTGGTGTTCTTCAGCGGCACGTCGAGGGTGTAGTCCCGCTCGCCGTCGTTGAAGACCAAGGTTATCTTTGCCTCGGAGTCGGATCCGAACGACTGCGGTATCATCATGAACGTCTGTTCCGCCGCGTTCAGGGCTATGTCGTCCGCACTGCCGCCAGTGAACTCGGTGCCGAGGGTTACCGTAAATCCCGACGGACTGCTGACCGTGGTGTCCCACGTGCCAGCAGTTCCGTCCGCGCCTATCGTGTACTCGCCGTGCATGCACACTCCCGATACGGCAACGCTCTTGATGGTGCCCGGTATGAGGTCTTTGGCTACGACGAAGTTGATTGCCGTGAGTGCGTGGTTGAAGGTGAGGGGTACGTCCTGCGTGCCCTTGACGGTGTTCTTGAGGTTCTTGTTGAACGCTGTGATGAGGTCAACCTGCTCGGTGGGGTCTTCTGGCACGGTGTAGGATATGACCTGGTCGCCCGCCTGTCCGGTCTTGAGGGTTGGTCCGTTGGTGCCGGTTCCCTTTGGCGAGTAGGCGTAGAAGGAGAGGTGGTCGTCGTTGCCTGGCCAGAGGTATGTGGTGGCTGTCTGCCACTTGTTGCTGGACTTGGTGACTTCGTCGTCGTTGATGAAGTTCGGCGCGGTGGTGGCGAGGTCGTCGTCATTGGTGGTGCGTGTGGCTGTGACGTAGAACGAGGAGAGGTTTGAGGTGGTGGTGACCGCTCCTCGTGTCTCGGCGGCGGTATTGTCGTCGGTGGTGAGCCGTTGCACGAGCTGGTGGAGGTAGAGTGGCTTGGTGTAGCCGCTCATCTCGCGTGGCTCTTGGAATCCGTCGGTCGGGTCGGCGACTGCGGCGCGTGTCTCGGCGGAGTCAGCATTGGCGGCGTCGCCGACGGCGAACGTTATAGGAGTGTCTGACAGCTCCAAGCCGTCGGACTCCACGCCTTCCGAGCAACCGGCAAGCGACATGGCGGCGATAGCGAGAGTATAAAAACGGAAGATTCTCATATCTGCAAACAATTTATTACGTTTCTTCATTCTTTCATTTGAGGGACAAAATGCGGCGGAAGGCGGCAGCCGCGCGGCGTGCCGCCGCCAATGCCGCAATGGAGGAGTCGGGCGGCATAATTAACTTAAAGCTATGAAAACTTGCACTTCGTAACTTTCCCCGCGGGAAAGGTCTTACGAATTGTCGCCGCCCTCCTCCTCGCCTGTCGAGCCGCTGCCGGAGCTGTCGCCCGACGATGTACCGCCGCCGGACGTGCCACTGTCGGAAGACGAGCCGGAGCCGTCGGTCACGTCGTCGGCTGGATTTACCGCCTCGCCGGTCTTCGGGTCGACGCGCGTCCAGCTCACCTCCGAGGCGAACCGCTCCGAGAATTTCGGGCTGACCGTACACCCCACGCGCGACAAGCCCTTCTGCACGTCCACGTCGTCGGCAGTAGCGGCGCGCGTGACCGTACCTGTGGAATCTTTCACGTCCTTGACCGAAGCCTGTATGTTCGGGTACAGAAAGAGGAAGTTCTCGCCCAGCGGCACGCGGAAGCCCTTGAGGATGTTTCTCGCCGCCGTCTTCATGTACTCCGACACGCACGCCTTCATTATCGACGGTTCGACCGACTTGCCGTCGCAAGCCTCCTCGCACAGGTCGCTGAACGACAGCGTGCCGTTGACCACGGGCACGGCGTAGAACGAATGCGTGCCGATCTTCTTGTTCTCTACTACTTTGAATTTAACTTGTCCCATAAATTTTGCCTTTAATTAATGTTTATGTCTACATTGGAAATCCTATCGAAATCCTCATGCCATAGCACCGTCAAAACGTTACTATACTAACTCCGCAGCGTTACTATACTAACTCTAAAACGTTACTATACTAACTCTGAAACGTTACTATACTAACTCTGAAACGTTACTATACTAACTTTTTGACGCCTGTACATGGCAGTCTCAGAAAGCAAGGAACGGACGGACATAATGACTCTCTGTATACGACTCAGCAGTATAACTCATTGTAAACTTATTGGTTGCCGAGTCGTAAAATTTGGCGACATAGTATCCTTTACTGCCGTTTATTGAATGCGGGGTTATAGAGGCATAGTATGTACTATTGTGAAGTTCTGTGTAGCCAGTGCCGTGCGCGGCTGTGGCGAGCGCATCGTCGAGGTCAGACACAGTCGCGTAGCCTGATGAGCTATATAACACACGCCACTGCCCGATTGACGGCAGGAACCAGCCTGTGCTTTTTGACGGAGCTGTCAGGGTAGAATAATGTGCGGCATAATATATAGCAGGATAATTGGCATTATTTAACACCGTCCCTATGTCATAATACCACTTGAAGTAGCTACTTGCAATCTCATATGTTGACCAAGCTCCATCGGCAGTGACTGTATAAACATTATTGTTATTGGTGCTGGTTTGCAGTTTGGTTCCCTTGGTAGTTGGCGTTATGCTGCTGCCCGTTACACCATAATCGCGGAGGCACATCACGAGACCGTGACCGCCTATATTCTCGTTCTTGCCTGGAAGACACTCGACAGTATAGTCGTTTTCTTCATTTTTTACATTGGCACTGCTTATTTTAACCACCAAGCCGATAGGTGTAGTACCGTAGTTCTGCGTTCCCGGGTGACTGATCGACCCGTCGGAATAGTATGTGTCGCCAACGGCGAGAGTGAATGTCTGCCCTGTCACGGTCTTGTATTGCGTGGCATTGGTGACGCTCGTGCGCGACGACTGCACCGTGCTCTTAGCCACCGCTCCGGCAGCCGCCTGCGTCGAGAGGCTCCAGCTGTCGGTGCCCGTGCCGGCGAACGATGTCGACGTGGCGGGCTTCATGACGAACCCGTAGAGCGTCGAGCTTTTCTTGTACGGCGTGTTGCCCGAGAACGTCGTGCTCGCCGTCACCGTCGATGTCGTCGTGTTCGTTGTCCGCACCTTGGCATCGAAAGTGTATGTGGCAACTAATCGGTTTTCTGCGAGAGTGTACGACGTGGTAGTAATCGTGGGCGTGGTGGTCGAGACGCTCTTGCTCCCTATCGTGATCGAAGCCAGCCCCATGGCGTGCGACATGGCGAAGCTGATGTCGGAGGCAGTCGTGCGGCTGATAGTCGCCTTGCCGACCTGCAGGTCCGACGCGTTGATGTTCGCCGCCGTGCTCTGGTTCGTCTTCACCGAGAACGACGATATGCCGCTTGCGAAGAACGTCGCCGCCGTGGTGCCCGAAGCCACCGTGCCCGTCACGTGCCCGAGCCCGCTCGTCGAATAAGGATAATATGCAAAATACTGGTACTTCGGCGAATATTTATGCGTTCCCGCCAGCGTCCATTTCGACCCGTTGTAGGTCGCCTTCACGTTGTCGCTTTTAATGGAGCCATTTTAGTAGACGATAAGG
>CAYOZT010000100.1:0-4970 GCA_964408545.1 uncultured Oscillospiraceae bacterium
CAGCACTTCCAGCCCCGCATCGATGGCGAGGTAGGTGTTGGCCAATGTCTGCGCCTCGACGCCCTGCGAGGCGTCCACCACCAGCACCGCGCCCTCACAGGCGGCAAGGCTGCGCGAAACTTCGTAGTTGAAGTCGACGTGGCCGGGCGTGTCGATCAAATTCAGGGCGTACACTTCGCCGTCGTCGGCTTGGTAGTGCAGCGTGGCGGCGGTGGCCTTGATGGTGATGCCGCGCTCGCGCTCGAGCTCCATGGAATCGAGCATCTGCTCGGCGCGGATGCGCCGATCGATGGCGTCGCACTGCTCTAAGAGGCGGTCGGCCAGCGTGGATTTTCCGTGGTCGATGTGGGCGATGATGGAAAAATTGCGGATCTTGGAAAGGTCGGTCATAGGATCATTACCTCAATAACAGCTTCATTTTCCCTATTATAGCGAATCTTTTCCAAAAAGTAAACCGTATGTTTCCGTCTTTTTCGGAAAAACTGTTTTCGTCGGGCGACAAAAATCGCCCAAAGCCGCTTTTTTGAAAAATTTTTTTGCGCGCCCCTTGTCGTGTGCGGGATTTCGCGCTATATTTGAAGTATCAACCAGAAAAAGAAGGAATGATCGTATGAGCACCATGAAAAAGACACCCGGCGGCAACGAAGAATTCGTATCCGCCATCCAGAGCCTCATCGCGCAGGGCCGCAAAGACGGCATGATCCAAGCGAGCGAACTGAACGCCGTGCTGGAGAAAATGGATCTCACGCCCGAAAAGATAGAAGATATTTACGACCGTTTTGACGCCATGAACATCCAGATCATCTCGGGCGATCTCGACCTCGGCGACGATCCCGACCTCGACCTTTTGATCGACGACGATCCCGATATTTCCGTCTTGGAGGAAGAGGATATCATCGATCCGGTCGATCTTGCCGCGGAGTACAATTTGGACGATCCCGTGCGGATGTATCTCAAGGAGATCGGCCAGATCAAGCTGCTCAGCGCCGAAGAGGAGGTCGAACTGGCCAAGCGCATCGCCGAAGGCGATCAGGAAGCGAAAAACAAGCTGACGGAGGCGAATTTGCGTCTGGTGGTTTCCATCGCCAAGAAGTATTCCGGCCGCGGACTGCACATTCTCGACCTCATCCAAGAGGGCAACACCGGCCTCATCCGCGCCGTGGACAAATTCGACTGGACAAAGGGAAACAAATTCTCTACATATGCCACTTGGTGGATCCGGCAGGCCATCACCCGTGCCATTGCCGATCAGGCGCGCACCATCCGCGTTCCGGTGCATATGGTAGAGGTCATCAACAAGGCCACCCGTTGCAACCGCAAGCTCGTGCAGGAGCTCGGCAGAGAGCCTACCGTCGAGGAGATCGCCGCGGAGCTGAATTTGCCCGTCGAAAAGATCATCGAGGCCAACCGCACCGCCGCCGATACCTTGTCGCTCGATACGCCCGTCGGTGACGAGGAAGATACGTCCATCGGCTCGTTCGTGCCCGACGATATGACGCCCGGCCCCGCCGACGCCACGTCCAACGCCATGCTCGCCGAGGCACTCAAGGAGATCCTCGACACGCTGACCGAGCGCGAGGCGGACGTGCTGCGTATGCGCTTCGGTATGTACGACGGTCGCACGCATACACTCGAGGAAGTCGGCCAGATCTTCGGCGTGACGCGCGAGCGCATCCGCCAGATCGAGAACAAGGCCATCCGCAAGCTCCGCCATCCCAGCCGCGCCAAGCGCATCAAGGATTTCTACTGCTGAGAAAAGTCCCCGTTTTGCCGATCGCAAAACGGGGACTTTGGTATCAATAGCTAAAGTCGTAGAAAAACGTGTACAAATACGTTCTGTCCATATTGTACCGACAATCCTGATTAAATATGTCTTTCATAAGGACTTCATTCGTTCCGAAGAAGTCGTAATTCAGAGCCTCGTAGTACGCCGATTTGCCGGTTTCGAGGTTTAAGACATGACATTTGTTAAACACTACGATCAACACATCTCCGTCGGTGGTATAGTCAAAACTCAACGGATCGGGATTTGTCCTGACGATCCGCTTCGCCCATTTGAAGGAGACACTGTCAAAGTCGGCAAGGAAATACTGATACTTGTTAAAGGTTTTGCCGATGTAATTTTCGGCAATGAGAGCTTCCTGCGCGATGAGGGCGGAAACGTCGGTGTCCGTATCATAGCCGAGTGAAGAAAGGCGCTTTTTCATATCTTCCGTCGCATGGTCGCCCACGTAGATGGGCATATTTTTCTTCAGGGCGCTAAAATAGGACTTGGCCTTCTTTTCAAGGGACTTTTTCTCGGATTTGCTCATTTTTTTGATCGTGTAGTCAAAGCCGATCTTCCCGAAGGTGACGGCTTTGCCGTTGTTGCCCGAGGCGTAGAATTGGAAGCGATCGCCCGAATACATACGCGTCGCGGCACTCTTTTCCAGCGACTCCACGGCGGGGAAATAGAACTTGTTGTACAGGTTCAGTAATTCGATGCTCGTATCGAGGTTGCCGTCTTTGTCCCGAACGGTCGTGCCTTCGAGCGTTGCGATGCTCATGGCGCACTCAAGCGCGGCCAAGGCCGAGGCGCGGTAGGCTTCGCGGGCGGGCAGGGCGTTCACGTCGATGAGGTAGACGAATTCACACAATTTGTCATAGCTGTAAAGCGGGGAGTTTTCACCCGTCGAAAGCTCGTTGCAGACGAGCTCGATCTGCGCGTACAGCTTTTTGCGTGTTTCTTCATAGCCGCGGTAAATATTGCCGCGCGTGCCGCCCTCGGCCTCTGCCTTCGTCAGGCGGTCAAACAGTTCTGCGTAGTATTCTTTCCACGCGGTGACGGCTTCCTGCTCGTCGGCCGTCAATTTCGTCAGCAGCTGCTCGTCGCTCACCCCATCGGAATAGGCCGCAAGGAGTTTTTCGGAAATATCCTCGAGCGAGCCGTTCGGCGCGGGATAGTCCGTCATCAGCTTTTCCTGCGCGATCCGGATGTAGGTGGCAACGGACTGCGCATACGCGTTGAGCGCGTTGAGTTGGACATTAAAATTGTTGACCTCGTTGCGGAAAAGCTCGTTTTGCGTGTCGTAAACGGCCGCAAGGATCTCTTTGAGCAGCTTATCCTGCTCGTTGAGGTGGCTGTTGATCTCGTTCAGGCTCTGACTGATGACGCTGAACTCCGACTGACCGCCGACCAGACCGCACAGTTTGGAGATGTCGTACGAGGCCGAAACGCCGGCCGTCAGCAGCGTCACCGCCTGACCGGCCACGGGGCAGACCGTGGCAAAGGCTTTGGTCAGCGGGGATGTGGAGACCTTGCCGCAGAAGGTCGCGGCGGTCTGATAATAGCTCTGGAAGCTGCCGCTCAGCGGCGGATGGAGCAGGATGTTGCTCAAGTAGCAGACTTCCTCGCCCGAGGGCGTGCCCCAGCTGTTATACAGCGCGCCTTCGGACAGGCATACGAGCGCGGAGATCGTCTCGATATCTTCGACCTGCGACATGGGGAAGCGCACTTCGACGGTCGCGACACCGTCTTGCAAATACGCCGCGGTCATGTTTGCATTCTCGAGATCGCCCGACAGAGAGATCATGTCTGCGGAAAAATCGGAGCGGAAGGTGCCGTTGTTCGCGCAAAGCGAGAAGGCCAGACGGAGCGTATCCTCGTCGACCTCGTCGAGCAGGGTGCTTGCGACAAAGAAGTCGGCACACGGCAAGGACGCACGCACTACGGCGTCTTCTTTGGCGCCCAGTGCGGCGGCACGGATGCGGATCTGCCGATCGCGAAGCCGTGCGACCGCTTCGTCGAGCGTTGCGGCGTCGCAGGAAAGTGCGAGCGCGATCGTATCGTTTTCACCTACGGACGCACTTTGCACGGTCAACCATTCGACGGATACGTCGCTTGCCGCGAGCGTGTCGGAAAGAAGGTAGCCTGTGGTCGTGAGCGTTAGGCGCAGAACGCCATTTTCATAGCGCAGGGAACTTTCGTCCATGCCGATGTCGGGCGCGATGACCGCGACCGAAGTGCTCAGGCTGAGCGTTTTGTCGGAAAACGCGCCCGCGTCGAAGCAGACGATACCGTCTTCATAGCCGCCGAGCTGCTCGTTGCGGACGATATCGCCCTGCAGCAGTAGCTCCGCACTGCCGTTTTTGACCGTTTCGACTGTTGCATTCATCTGCGCGAAAGCACCGCCGAGCGTGATGTTATCCGCGCTCAATTTGCTGCGAAAACGCGCATTTTCGGCGGAAAAACGGATGCGCAGCTGCTGCTGTACGGCGGGCACGGAGCGGATATCCGCCTCCAAGGATGCCTCGCCCGAGGGCGCGCAGCCGACGATCAGAGTGCCGAGCGTTGCCAGCACGAGCAGCAACGCGAGTGCTTTTTTTATGCGTTTTACCATAGGAATGACCTCCTTGACGACATGGTTGCGCGAACGATCCCGTTTCGTTGCCTGTATTTTATCACAGGCTTTTTTCAATTGCAATCATTTTTTTCGCAAAATATATGCATTCGGAAAGTCGCACGATGTAAGCATCCGAAAGCAAATCGAGCGCGCCGCCGGGCACGCTCGATTTGTTGCTTATTGGAGCACCTTGCAGAAGACCAGAACGGAGATCACGATGCCCGCGACGGAGTAAATGCCGACCAGTGTGCCGATCAGTCCGAAGATAAATCCGACATAGGGAATTGCGGTCAGCCAGCCGATGACCGCGCCCGCGACCGCGCCGAACACGATGTACAGCAGAATCGCGATCACGAGCGAGGCGGCATCCTCGGGCTTGACCTTGACGGCCTGCGGGAAGAGCTTTTTCAGTGTGTCCATGAAATTCACCTCCTTAGTCGTTTAAGCTGAAGCTGTGGGGCAGGAGGTCTCGCAGCTCGACTTGCGTATATCCGTGCGGATCGATCATCAGGATGCGGAAATCATCCCGACAAAATTCGCGCATGACCTGACGGCAAACACCGCAGGGGGGGAATTGCCCCGTGATGA
>CAYOZT010000101.1:0-4970 GCA_964408545.1 uncultured Oscillospiraceae bacterium
TAGGTGAACTCGTTGTGCCCGCCCGTCGAACGATACGCGGGGCAAAGTCGGTTGAAGCAGTCGCGCGACAGGTGAATTTCGGGGTAGAATAGCTTTCGTCCCGACGGCAACTCCACCGTGAGGAAGTTCTCTTCCCGCCGAAACGTCACCTTGCCCGCGCTTACCGCGCCGCCGTGGCGTATACAGCTCACCGCCGCGTCCTCGTACAGGTGCCACAGGCGGCAGACGCAGAGGTTCGCCGCCCGCCAACGCTTCACAATGTCGCCAAGCTCCGCGTCGCTAAGTCCCGTTTTGTCGGCGCCCATCGCCTTTAACGCCGCCACGCCGCCCGCATAGCCCAGCGCCAGCTCGGCGACCTTGCCTTTGGCGCGGTAGGCGTATTCGGGATTGCCCTTGACAATCTTTTCCACGGGAACGCCGAACATGGCGCTCGCCGAGGCTTCATAGATTTTGCCGTGCGTTTTGAACACGTCGAGGCGCCACTTTTCGCCCGACAGCCACGCCACCACGCGGGCTTCTATCGCGCTGAAGTCGGCGTCGCACAACACTTTGCCTTCGGGCGCCACTATCGCCGTGCGCACCAGCGAGGACAGTTCTTCGGCGGTGAAGCCGCTTTCCCCGCTTTTCAGGCGGCGGCGCAGGCTTTCGAGTTCGTTCGGCGGCACGCTTCCGCGCGGCATATTTTGCGGCTGTATGTGCCGCCCCGCCCAGCGCCCCGTGCGGCTTCCGTAGAATTGCAACAGCCCGCGCGCCCGTCCGTCGCTTCCCACGACGTCCCGCATGGCGCGGTATTTCGTCACCGCCGCGCGGGATATTTCGCGCCGCGCTTCCAACACGCGCCGCTTGTCGGGGCTTAAATTCGGGTCGGCGAGAAGCTTTTCCACCGCCTCCTTGGTCACGTCGTCCACGCCGAGGTACGCCTTGAGTTGCGCGGGCGAACGCGGGTTGACGGGCAGTTCGGCGCTAAGCGCCGCCTTGCCGACGCGTTCCGATTCGAGTACCGCGCGGGATATGAGTTCACGGTCAAGCGCCACGCCGCGCGCGTTGATTATGCAGTCGAGCGCCCAGTTTTCGCGCTCGTATTCGGGCAGGGGGAAGGGTTTAAGTTTGTCGCGAATTGCCCTTTCGGCCTCCACGTCGCGCTTGCAGTACGCCTTGAACAGCTCCCAACGGGCGGCGGTTTTGTCTGGACTTTCGGCGGTTTTGGCGCCTTGCGGCGTGCAGAAGCGCCTGATTAAGGCGCGTCCTTCGGCCATTTTCGCCTTGTCTTCGGGTATGCCCAGCGCCGCGCCCGCCGCCGCCAAGCCCAGCGGGTAGCCGAGGTACGCGCCCTGAATCATGGTGCAACGCCATTGCGACAGCCACGCGAAGTTCGGTTCGCCGAACAGCATTTTTGACAGGCAATACCATTCGAATACGGCATTGTAGGCGTACTTGACAACCTTTTCCGACGTAAGCGCCGCCGCGATTTCGGGCGGCAGGCTTTCGCCGTGTTCGACGTCGCATATTTCGGGGGCTTTTCCGTCGAAGGCGTAAGCGATGAGAAGTACGCGGAACTCGGCGTCGTCGGCGTACCGGTACAGGCCGCTCTTGGCGATGTCGCAGGGGGAGTACGTCTCAATGTCGACTGATAAAGTTGTACCACATTTTTCGTCGTATTCTGCTTCGAGTATGCAAAGAGGGCTATTATTATACATTTTTACTCCTTATTTTTGACCGCGTTTGTGTTTTTATGCTCCAAAGTTCGAAACGCGCGTATAAGGCGCATTCGGCGGTTTTCGACTTCCTCGGGCGGGATAAGCTCGTTCTCCATTTGGTCGATAGAATGCATGATTTTATCCGAAATGTTTGATATTTTGATGATTTTGTTGCTCATTTTACGTATTTTCCTTTCTTTTCGTCGGTTTTTCGGCGTTTTTGACCGCCGTATGTATTTTGCCGTTTGCGACGCGCCGCACGAATTCGTCGACCGTCAAGCCGTATAACGCCCATATCAAATTATACGCCGTTATACGCTTGTCAAATTTTTGTCCTTTTGTGCAATATGTCACAAACCGCGTCACTTTTTGCGCCATGATTAACCCTCATTTGCAGATTATTTGTACAATTCTTGTATATTTTCGCCGAACACGTCGGCAATTTCCTTAGCAAGTTGCATAGTTATACTTTTTGTGCCGCGTTCGATTTGGCACAGCATGGAGTAGGTTATACCAAGTTCACCCGCCAGCCAGCCGCGTGTGCGTCCGTGTCTTTCGCGCATATTTTTTATATTTTGACCGTAATTCATGCCTTCACCCCCTTGACAAATTATTATGAATGTGCTACAATATGGTTATCGTGGCGCGCGGTTCTTGCCGCACCTATATATTACCACGGTTACAACATGACATACAATGACACTTTGTCAATGTGCCTCGCACATTGACAATGCGCAGTTCTGCAATCGAAGTCAACAAGTTGACTTATGCGATATTCGCCGTCGACGAACGTTAATGTTGATTTTGCGTTCGCAAAATCTTCAATGTTGAAGCCTTCCCCTTTGAGGGGAAGGTGGCGGCGAAGCCGTCGAATGAGGTGTTTCGGTAGGGAACGACCTGTGTGTCGTTCCGTCGACCGCGCCGTGAGTTTCGGAACGACATACAAGCGACGCTTCAATCTATGTGTCGTTCCGTTATGAATTACCATTTATTTCCTGCGTTATATTATAATTCAAATTTTTTCCAATGTCAACGCATTTTTGGAACTTTTTGGAATTTCGTATCTTCTGTACATTTTGGGTGCTTGCCTTATGACTATTTTGCACAACATTTTGCGCTATATGGCGCGAGCGGGCTTGAACGAGGGCGAATTTTGTAACCGCGCCGAGCTTTCCCCCAGCGCCGTGAGCGAGTGGAAGCGCGGCAAGACGCGCTCCTATATGCGCCATTTGCCGCGTATCGCCGCCGCCTTGAACGTAAGCGTCGACGACCTTTTGCGCGAGGACGACAAAGCCCCCGCCGATACCGACGGGGGCGATGAACGCGGGGCGCTTGTTTCGGCGCTTATGGATTTGAACGCCGAGGAGACGCGCAAGGCTCTTGAGTACGTCGACTTTTTAAGGTCTCAACGTAAGCGATGAGCTGTTCACGTTCAGCGTCGTCGAGCTCTCCGATTATCGTTTCCCACAATTCACGGCGAGCCTTTTCGGCGCGGGTTGACGTGTCCATAGTTTCACCTCCTATATGAATTTTCCATATAATACCATATACCGACAATTTATTATATACATTTATTGCTAATTTTCGACAAATTTTTATTGTCGCTTTATATAAGGGAGGCAAAAATCCCTCCGGAAGTGTTCGCGTACCGCGACACTTCGACCTCCACCTTTACACAAGGGAGGCTTACGCTCGACGGTAGCCGTCTCTGAAGGCTCCCCTTGTATCCAAGGGGAGCTGGCGCCGTAAGGCGACTGAGGGGATATTATACATTTGATTTCCGCCGTGCGGAAATCTTCCATAATCGCGAATTATATAATGCGCTTTGCGCATTGAACGAGGTGATTAGATGCGAGCCGCCGCATATGCGCGTTATTCGACGCTTAATCAGACCGACAACAGCATTCAAACTCAACTTGCCGCAATAAGCGCCTACCTGGAACGCGGCGGTCACGAGCTTGTCGACGTGTACGCCGACGCCGCCGTTAGCGCCACCAACACCGAGCGCGCCGAATTCCGCCGCATGATGAGCGACGCACGCGCGGGCAAGTTCGAGGCGGTGGTGGTGTATGACGTGTCCCGCGGCAGTCGCGACGTGTCCGACTGGTTCGCTTTTCGCAAAGCGATGGCGGCTTGTGGTATAACCGTTTTGTCGGCAACGGAACATTTGGGCGATATTACCAACCCGAGCGACTTCCTTTCGGAACTTATCACCGTCGGACTGGGACAGCATATGGTGCTTCAAACGCGGCAGAAATCCATGGCGGGTTCACTCAACAAGGCGCGTGAGGGCGCTTTCTTAGGCGGGTTCGCGCCGCTTGGGTATGAGATACGCGACGGCGTTTACGTGGTACAACCGCAGGAGGCCGAAATTGTGCGGGCGATTTTCAAACGCTATGCCGACGGCGACAGTTACGCCGAAATTATCGACTTTTTGCGCGGGCGCGGCACGGTTTCCCGCCGCGGGCACGAACTTAACGCCGCCGCGATACGGACAATCCTGACCAACGAACGCTATATAGGCGTTTACAGCTGGCATAAGCGCCGCGTGAAGTATATGACGAAGTGGGCGGGCGGCGCTCTCAATCCCGACGCGGTACGCATTGAGGGAGCGATAACGCCGATTATTGACAATGATTTATGGGAGCGGGTGAAGCGACGCATGAGTACTGCCACTCATGGCAATAATAGGCATAACTATCTTTTGAGCGGGCTTATCGTGTGCGGCGCGTGCGGTGCGCCCTTCATAGGCAAGACCAACACCAACGCCCGCGGGTACACGAGCCGCTGTTACGTGTGCGGCAACAAGCACCGCGGCGGCGGGTGTCACGCCCGTAACGTCAACGCCGACGAAATTGAGACGGCAGTTATTGCCAAAATTGCCGAGCATTTGCGCGGCTTGGATTTTGAGGCGATAGCCGATGAGATAGTGACGGAGCGGCGCGGGCACGACGACAAAGCCGCCACAGCGGGTGAGCTGTGCCGGCTTGAACGAGAGTTATCAAATTGTACCCGCGCGATACGCGACGGGATTGACTACCCGCAACTGCGGGAGGAAGTAACGCGGCTTACCGCGCGGATTGACGAGTTACGCCGCGCTTCACCGCCCGCCGAGGCGAGCCGTGATGAGATTATCGAGATTTTACGACGGGACGCGGCGGAAATTACGCCCGAACGAGCGCCGCGCCTGATACGCGCGTACGTCGAGCGCATAAGAGTTACGGACGACGAGATTATAATTTACGGTGTCGGAACCCGCGACGGTTGCGCGGG
>CAYOZT010000102.1:0-4814 GCA_964408545.1 uncultured Oscillospiraceae bacterium
CAGAACGCGGATATAGCAGCGAAGCCTTCATCAAGGCGTTTATGACATCGCAGGTCTCGGCAGATATGGATAAAGAGTTCCACCATGTGCAATGGGCCGGCAAGGCGTATATCCTGTCCCGTATGGAAGAGGAACTTGCAGATGTGCTTACCAAGGATGGCGAGATCTACGACAAAGAAACGCTCTATTGGGCAGGTTACATTTACCGCTATTGGCGCTTCTACACCGGAGAGAGCAGCCGAGAGATATACAAACAAGCCCCGGCAAAGACGATGAACGTGGTATATCTTATGTACCACACCATGAGTCCCGAAATGGCGATCGATAGATTGAAGGAAGCATATAGCAAAACATAATTGATGCGATAAGGGAGCTGACTCCCGGAGTGCTACGTACATTCATAGAGCAAATCATTATCCGCGAAAGAACGGCAAAGCACAGCAAAACCGCCTCGCAGCAGATCGACATCTACTTCCGCTATATCGGAAAACGCGCACCCGAACAAGTCGCCTAAACCCACAAAACGGAATCGGACGGACAGCCGAAACTGTCCGTCCGATATACCGAACACCGCCTATACGCAGTTAATATCCTTATAAGAAACTGTGCAAACAGCCCCGATTTTTGCATCGTTATTCCAGATTTCTGGCCGTGTCGCGGTAGGCACTTTCGGTCGGGGAAGCGGCATCGGCTTCCTTCTGGTAGCGGCCGACGACGCCCGCGGCCAGCTCCACCGGCAGCAGCGTCCCCGCGCCCGCGATGCAGCCGCCGGGGCAGGCCATGCCCTCGAGCAGATAACCGTCGTATTTTCCCGCTTTGGCAAGCGTCATCAGCTTGCGGCATTCGCGCAAGCCTTCGGCGCGGGCGGTTTTGACCTCGAGCGTCGGATCCGTTTCGTGAATGAGATCGGTCACGGCGCCGGCTACGCCGCCCGACACGGCAAAGCCGCGTCCTGCCGCCGTGCCCTCGTTCAGATCGTCGAGCAGCTCGATACTTTCAAAACGGATGTCTTTCGCCTCGAACATACCCTGCAGCTCCTCGAAAGTCAGCACGAAATCCACATCCGAGCGGATATCCGCGCGGATCGCCTCGAGTTTTTTGGCCGCGCAGGGGCCGACGAAAACGACCTTGCAGTCGGGATATTTGCGTTTCATCAGCCGCGCGGTGTAGACCATGGGCGTCAGCGTCATGGACATTTTCCCGACCTCGCCGGGGAAAAGCTTTTCGATCATCGAATGCCACGCGGGGCAGCAGGAAGTCGCCATATAATTCTGCTCCGCGGGGACTTTTTCCAGAAAATCGCGTGCCTCCTCGATGGTGCACATATCCGCGCCGACCGCGACCTCCACGATGCGGCTGAAGCCGAGCTGCTTCATCGCCGCGATGAATTTTCCGGGGGTCGAATGCTTGCCGAACTGACCGATGAACGCGGGTGCGACGATCGCAACGACCCGCTCGCCCTGCAGGATGGAGCGGATGACCTGATAGATCTGCCCCTTGTCCACGATCGCACCGAAGGGGCACGAAACAAGACACTGTCCACAGGCGACGCACTTATCCTGATCGATGACCGCGCGTCCCTGCTCGTCCGCGCCGATGGCATCCATGCCGCAGGCCGCGCGGCAGGGGCGTTCCATGTGGATGATGGCATGGTAGGAGCAGGCCTTCGCGCATTTTCCGCAGCGGATGCACTTTTCCCGATCGATGTAGGATTTGCCGTTGCGAAAGCCGATGGCGCCGCGCGGGCAGACCTTCTCGCACGAGCGCGCGAGGCAGTTTTGACAGTGCTCCGTGACCTGATAACGGTCGGTCGGACAGGCGTGGCAGGCGTAGGGGATGATGTTGATGAGCGGCGGCTCGTAGTACTGCTCGGCAACGGCCGCCTGATCCATGCCCTCCGTGACGAGATGACGGCTGTCCACGGGGCGCAGCGACAGTCCCATGGCCAGACGCACGCGCTCGCCCGCGATGGCGCGCTCGAGGAAGATCGACTCGCGGTGCAGCGGGCGGTCGCCCGGGACGATGCGGTACGGCAGATCGTCGGCACAGGAAATATCCTTGCCCGCATAGGCCATACGCGCGACCTCGGTAAAGACCTTTTTGCGAATATCGGTGATCAAAGACGGAATGCCTCTCATAAGCTACCTCCGAATATGCATTTTCTTTATTCTAGCATATCGCCCTTTTGAAATCCAGTCCCATTTCGGCAAAAATATGGACATTGCGGTGCGTATCCCGCGGCGCGAAGGCGCATATGCTTTAGCAACGAACAAGGGAGGTACCGAATATGAAACGCTTTGCGATCATCCTATTGACGGCGGTGCTGCTGCTCGGCACGCTGCCTATCGCCGCAGGCGCGGTCGATCTGCAAGTGGGCGGAAAAAGCGCACTGCTCATGGACGCGACGACGGGAACGATCCTTTACGAAAGCAATGCCCATGCGCCCCTCGCGCCCGCATCCGTAACGAAGGTCATGACGATGCTGTTGATCATGGAGGCCATCGACGGCGGCAAGATCGCATGGGACGACATCGTGACGGCCTCGGAAGCCGCCGCGGCCAAGGGCGGCAGTCAGATCTACCTGAAAGTCGGCGAGCGGATGACGGTCTCCGACATGGTCAAATCCATCGCCGTCAGCTCGGCAAACGACTGCGCCTGCGCCATGGCCGAGCACATCGCCGGCTCGGAGGCGGCCTTCGTCAGCCTGATGAACCGTCGCGCGCAGGAACTGGGGATGGAGCACACGCATTTCGTCAACTGCACGGGGCTCGACGATGCGCCCGACGCCGCCGAGCATCTGACGTGCGCATACGATATCGCGCTCATGTCGCGCGAACTGCTCGTAAAGCATCCCGACATCAAGCAGTATACGACCATTTGGATGGACACCGTGCGCGACGGCAGCTTCGGATTGTCGAACACGAATAAGCTCGTCCGCTTTTACTCGGGCGCGACGGGACTCAAAACGGGCTTTACCGCCAAGGCCGGTTACTGCCTTTCGGCCTCGGCGTGCCGCGACGGGATGGAGCTGATCGCCGTCGTGATGGGCGCGGACAGCTCAAACGAACGCTTCGCCGCCTGCAGATCCATGCTCGATTACGGTTTTGCCAACTACGCGCTGATCGCGCCGACGCTTCCGAGCGAATCGGTGCCCGTCAAACTCGGCACGGCGAAGTGCGTCAAAGCCGTGGCCGCGCAGCCGCTTGCGCTGCTGGTGGATAAATCGCAGCGAAACGACGTGCGCCTTCGCGCGGAATTGGACGAAACGGTCTGCGCGCCCGTGAGCGCCGGGCAAAAACTCGGCACGCTGACGCTTTACAGCGGCGAGCAAATTCTGGCGCAGATCCCCATGGTCGCCGAACAGGCCGTCCCGAGATCGACGTGGTGGCAGCTCTTCAAAAAAGCCCTGCGAACGATCGTCATGGGAAAAGCCGATTAGCTGCCGACGCCCCTCAAAAAATGTCGTGCGGGCAGTGCGCGGCAGGCGCTATGGTGTTTTCCACAAAAACACCTTTGCTTTTTTATCCAACTTGCACAGGATTTTTGACAAATCGGACAAAATTACCCTTTTTACCAAATTAGGCGTTGAAATTCCAATTATCTTCGTGTATAATTTCTATATTCCGGCGTTTCGGCGCCGAGAGAAGCTATGGAGGGCAAACGCCTTCCCGAAAGGAGCAATTCAATACTATGTACACCGCCAACGCCATCCGTAACATCTGCCTGCTGGGTCACTCCGGTTCCGGCAAATCCGCACTGGCAGAAAGCCTGCTTTACATGACCGGTGCCATCGACCGTATCGGCAAGAACGCCGACGGCAACACCGTTTGCGATTTTGATCCCGAAGAAATTCGTCGCCATGTATCCATCTCCACCTCTCTGGTCCCGCTGGTCTACCATAACTGCAAGATCAATGTGCTGGACACCCCGGGTGGCTTCGATTTCTCCGGTGCCGTCGTCGAGGCTCTGCGTGCCGCCGACGCCGCGATCATCGTCTGCTCCGCCAAGGACGGCATCACCGTCGGCTTTGAAAAGGCGTGGAAATACTGCGAAGAGAGAAATATGCCCCGCTTCATCTACATTTCCAAGGTGGACGAGGACAATTCCGATTACAATGCCACGTTCAACGCCCTGCGCGAAAGATACGGCAATAAGATCGCCCCCGTCGTCGTCCCGATCTGGAACGGCGCGCATAAGATCACCGGCATCATCGACGTGCTCAACAAGCGCGCCTACGAGATGCAGAACCTCAAGCGCGTCGAGATCGCCGTGCCCGACGATAAGCTCGCCGTCATCGAGGAATTCAACGACGCGCTCAAGGAGTCCGTCGCCGAGACGAGCGAAGAATTTATGGATAAATTCTTCGGCGGTGAGGATTTCACCTACGCCGAAATGATCAAGGGTCTGCACAAGGGCGTCGTCGACCACTCGCTGTATCCCGTTCTGTGCGGCTCGGGCGTCAACTGCCTCGGTTCTCTCATGCTGATGGATCACATCATCGACCTGCTCCCCAACCCCATCGAGGGCAACTATCATAAGGCTACCACGGCCGACGGCAGTGTCGAGGAATTCGTCGTTTCTCCCGGCGGCGTGCCCTCCGCATTCGTATTCAAGACCGTTTCCGACCAGTACGGCAAGTATTCCTTCGTCAAGGTGCTCTCCGGCACCATCAACGCCGACACCACACTCGTCAACGCCCGCACGGGCGAGACCGAGAAGCTCGGCCGTCTGTACGCCATGTGCGGCAAGAAATCCACCGAGGTCAAGGAGCTGACCTGCGGCGACATCGGCGCCATCGGCAAGATGGACAAGGT
>CAYOZT010000103.1:0-4717 GCA_964408545.1 uncultured Oscillospiraceae bacterium
ATGTAGTTTGACTTCAACGAAACGTCTTCTTAAAAAAGTGTACTTTTTAAGAAATGAAGTTGTGCTATCTTTGAAACATTAGAATCTCATTGACAAACGGTCGGTATACCGATACAATATGATTAAGGAAGGAGCGTGCATATGAACCTGAAAGAATATATTGATAGCCGAAATATTACCAAATACCATCTGTCACAAATCAGCGGTATTCCCAAAACAACCGTTATAGATATTTGTTCCGGTAAAAGCTCTTTGCAAAAATGCTCTGCTCGAACGGTGCAGCAACTTGCAAAAGCACTCGATTGCACAATGGAATATATTATGTCTTTGGATACAATAGATATAGGGTATGATGAGGAAACCGGATTACCCAAAAGTAAAAAATATCTCGAATGCAATCTACCACCGTACCTGCAATCTTCTCTGGAAAATATGATTAATTCTTGGAAAATTGTAGATAGTGGAAAAAAGGATTATCATTGGGATATGTACTGGAGTGAATTGAACGCAGATATTAACTCTGCAGAAGCTGAGCAGGAAATATCTACGGAACAGGCTTGGTATTTGCGTGAAAATTATTTAAGAATGAAACGAGGTGATTAACCAATGATTGACTTTACAAATTTTCCCGTTCGTAATAAAACCTATGCAGGTGCAAACGGCAGCAAGATTTCTGTATTATATGACAATGAATTGTATATGCTGAAATTTCCTGCCGTTCCTGCTATCAACAAGCAAATGAGTTATGCGAATGGTTGTGTATCGGAATATCTTGGATGTCATATTTTTGAAAGCATTGGTATTCCAGTACAAAAGACTCTACTTGGAACTTATAACAAAAATGGAAAGCAGAAAATCGTTGTAGCCTGCAAGGACTTCACCGCAGGCGGACTTGTACTTCAAGACTTTGCCTCATTAAAAAACACAATTATTGATTCTACTCACAACGGTTACGGTACAGAGCTTAGTGATATTTTAAAAACCTTAGAGGAACAAACTGCTATTGATCCTCAAATATTGATCGAGTGGTTTTGGAATATGTTTATTGTCGATGCTTTAATTGGGAACTGGGACAGACACAACGGCAACTGGGGCTTTCTTTATAATACCGTTACTGACGAAATTACGCTCGCTCCTATTTATGATTGCGGCAGTTGTTTATTTCCTCAAGCCGATGAGGAAATTATGCAAAAGACGTTAAATGATCCCGCTGAGCTTGAAATTCGTATCTTTGAAAGACCGTTTTCGGGTATAAAGATCAATGGGCAGAAAATCCAATACTTTAAGTTTATTTCTTCTTTAGAGAACAAGGATTGCAATAAGGCATTAAAGCAGATATTACCTAAGATTGATATGAAAAAGATTTATACGATTGTAGATGAAACACCTTTTATTTCCGATTTACAAAAGGAATTTTACAAAACGATGCTTCGGGAACGAAAGGAAAGGATTTTAGACTTTTCTTATAAAAAACTCTGTAAGCGTGAACATTCTCAAGATCAGGGGCGTTAAAACAGATTGATATCGAAAAGCAGCATAAAATGAAACAACATTACGTTTATTGTTAAGTTCGGCACCGCTTTATGTTGAACGGGAGTTTCAATGTCCATGTTGCAAAAAGACATTCACGAAAATGGTTGGCATAGTACGTGAATGCCGAATAGAATATTCGAATCCTGAAACAATTCCGATTGGTGTAAATGAACTTGCATAAGAGCAAAATAAAACAGCCTCAGAAATGTTTATACCAATCATTTCTGAGGCTGTTTTTTCATTCTATATTTTATTTTTCAAAGAAAAAAGATTACTTTATAGTAAGTGTAGCCTCACCGCAATTATTGCAGTGTTCTGTTACATTATTTGCAGCAACTGGAGTTCCATTATGTGTAAAGGTACAATTTGTTGCAGTTACACTGGCATTAACCAAAATGCTAAATAAATATTGTTCTGCATCGCCTTTTTCAACTGCATTGATGTTACAGTTGTTTAATGTAATTATAGAGCCTGTAGCCCCTGTATTTTCATCGAATGCTACTACATTGATAGTACCAAAATCATTGTTCTGACCACTCCATTTATTGACACCAGTCAAAATACAATTTTCAAAAGTCAGCTTAGAATTTTCAGAGTAAGTCTGTGCCGCACAATATCCGGTAATGTTGCTGTTCTTGATATTTACTGTAATATTTTTATTTTCCTTTGCTACATTAACTGCATAATGATCAGCCGTTACAGTACAGCCATCCATTTCTAAAGAAATGTTACCGGAGTTATTGTGAAAAGAAATACCTCTTTCCACATTAGAAGCATCCATCGTTAAATCATAAAGTTTGATGGAAATGTCAGTGCTAGTACCTTCTACATTAAAAATTCTATTCTTATCAGTAGCGGCTGTAATGGTATTGCCGTAACCGTAAATGGTAACATCTTTAGAAATAGAAATCACATCAGAAGCTGCAATATCATTTGTTAAAATAACAGTTCCACCATTGTTAATAGCGTTGGAAAGGTCAGTTGAGTTGGCTGCCAATGTAGCGTCTGCTGGAACTACATAGTAAGAACCATTAAGTGTAAAGGATTGATTACCGTCGGAAACAAAATTAGTACCATTACCTTCTGCATTATTATTTGCAGGATTAAAACCAACGAAGGTTCCTCCATTTACTTCAATCTTTGCGGTACCATTTTCATAGTTTGCATCTAGGCAATTTAAAACAAATCTAGAACCATTGGATGATTCTGGATTTGTTACACCGAATGTACCGCCGTTTATAATAACAGAACCTTCATGGGCATAAACAGCAGTAAATGAACCGTAAACAGAACCGTTTTCAATGATAAGTGTACCACCGTCACGAACATCAGCACCGTAAGTAACACCAGTTACACCAAGGATTGTTCCGTTACCGATAACAGTAAGTTCACCGCCACGCACTGAGATGATAGACCAATTTCCATCATTCCAACCGTATTCATCAGCGTTTTTATCCGTTGTAATAGTATGACCATTGAGATCAAGTGTGATTGTTTTGTCTACAGTAAGGATTTTATCCAAAGTGATATCAGCTCCAAGTACTACTGTATCACCGTCTTTTGCATTTTTAACTGCATTGAAAAGGTCGGTAGTTGTAGCAACTACAGTAGGATATGTAGCCTCCTTATCATAATCATTGCCATTGCTATCAGATTCATAAGTATACTGAGCTGCTACTACAGTAATACCAATACCATCTAAAGATTTTCCCTGATATCCGTTACCAGCTTCTTTTTTCATAGTACCTGTAATGTAATATGCTTCAGAAACCGCTTCTGGAATTAATGTACCTTCAAAATTGTTTAAGTCAACTGCAGTGCCGTCAGCTTTACAGATTTTGAAATCAATAACATTTAACAGTTCAGCATCTCCATTAGCACCATTTAAAATGATCTGATATTTTAGTGCTAAGTTTCCTTTGTTTTCAATCATGAACTTATTTGTGTTAAAAGTAACACCTGGCTCCCAGAGCTGCTCTCCATTTATTCCTTGGAAAGTAAGAGAATTGCCTTGTAAAGAAGCTCTGTTAGTATCTACGATATCAACATCCAGTGTACCAGCCTGAATCTTGTTGACACTTGTAGAAGCAGTGTCTGTAAACCACGCAAAAGTGGTTCCGAGTAACATTGCAAAGCAGAGTACGAGAGATACCATGCTGCTTAACAATGCTCTC
This sequence comes from uncultured Oscillospiraceae bacterium, assembly GCA_964408545.1. Taxonomy (GTDB): domain Bacteria; phylum Bacillota; class Clostridia; order Oscillospirales; family Oscillospiraceae; genus Faecousia. Next base: position 3,708 of record CAYOZT010000103.1, read on the forward strand.
TTTGTGTGTTTTTGGTTCGTCATTGTTTTTTTCCTCCTTTGTATTTTGACGATTTATATATAAACGTTTTTCACGTTCATATCGGTTTTTCCTGTGGATAGTCATACATCCTGTATAGAACACAATATTTTTCAACAACGGGTTCTATTGTTGCTGAAAAAAATTTTATAGTACCAGTATTAAAACAGTTATCATTTTTTTCTAAAAAATACTTTGTTATACGACTTGCAAATCTATCATATTGGTGTTAAACTATCTGCGTGTACATAGAATTAGTATTTCTTAAAAAGTACACTTTTTGAAAAGGGCAAAAGGAGATTTCATCTTGGAATTAAACGATAAACAAAATCGTCTTTTAAAAATCATTATTATTTTGACTATATTGCTTGTTCTAACAAGTACGGCATTAGCAGGTGTGATCATTTACAAATATACAAATTTCGGTCAAAACGCTCCGGTAACGGTTCCTAATAACATTATTACCGAAGAGGAACAGGCTTCTATAGGACAGCACAAGCTGTCTTTGAAAAAGATGCCTATGTCTATGGCATTAACTGCTTCTCCTATCGTCATAGAAGAAGCCAAAGGAAAAAATGTAACATTAAAGATTTATCGAAATCATGCGGAAGATTCCACTCCATTTTATGCAAACAACTTGTTTCCTGGAGATGAAGCAAACGAGTCTTTCGAAGTACAGGTTTCTTATAAAGGAAGCGTTGTGGTACATTTTCATGCAGATTTAAGAGAAGGCTCTGAAAAATTGGCGGAAGTATTAAAATGCCGCATTACAATGACAGATGGAAGTTTGCTCTATGAAGGGCTTATCCGAGATATGCCCAGATCAATAGACTATCCCCTTCCACAAAGCGATGGTACGACCGTCAACATTATATACGACTTAAATGTTTACCTTGATACAAGCGTTGGAAATGAATACCAGAATAAAAGCCTTGCAGCTGATTTCCGCTGGTGGGTAGATGAAACTGAAACAAGCGAATCTACGGAAAGCA
>CAYOZT010000104.1:0-4641 GCA_964408545.1 uncultured Oscillospiraceae bacterium
TATGGCAAAGCCCCTGTTTTCGCCTAGCAAAAACAGGGGTTCTTTGACAGACTGGTCGGGCGCGCTGCGAAATGCAGCGCGCCCGTGGTTATTCGATCAAATAACGGAGCGGATCTTCCAAAGCGTGATCTCCTTATCGGCCTCACTTTCCAAGTTGGGATCGTTGCTGCGGTCGAGCACGATACCGATGTTGCGTGTGCCCCACTGGCTGACAGACTCTACGAATGTGAAGCTGTAGTCAATGCCGTTACAGGTGAAGCGGTATACTTCGCCGTCGCGGGTGACGGTCAGCGGGTCGCTCCCGTTGAAGCAGATCGTTTCGTCACTGTTGATAACGATGATGTCCTTGTCGGCATCCGACCAGCCGGCACCCTCATATTTTCCAATCTTATCGGCTGCAAACAGCGGAACTTCCACGGCGACGAGCGCGACCTCGCACGTTACGGGATCAAAGGTGATGTAATAGGTACCGTCTGCTTCCACGCGGAAATTAGCTGTGGGATACGATGTTACCCATGTACCGTTCGGGCGTACCTTGAATTCGTCGCCCGTCTTCAGCGCGAGCGGCTCTTCGGTAGTCAGCAGTCCCGTCTTGGGATCGAGGACGAGGGGATAGTCTTCGTGATAATTTTCGCCTTCGTTACCCCAGTTCGTGAACGAACCGCAGACGCCCCAGCCCTGTTCCTCGGGCGGGACGGGATATCCGTTCAGCTGAATGTCATGCGTTTCGGGGTCAAAGACAATGTAGAACGAGCCGGTTTCGTACACGACAAAGTTTTCGGTGGGGTATGCCTCGTCCCAAGCACCGTTCTTGCGCACTTTGAATGTGTCGCCGACATACAGTTCGAGCATTTCTTCGGTGGTCAGCAGTCCCGTCTTGGGATCAAGCACAAGGATGTAGTCCGCTTCGCCGTTTGTTCCCCAGTTCGTGAACGAACCGCAGACGCTCCAGACGATCTCTTCTTTGACTATGCTCAGAACAATGCTCTTCGCTGCCGTACCGTCGATGCCGATGGCATCTTCCAAGGTGACACTGCCGTCCTCGTTGAAGGAGAAACAAGCTGCGACAAGCTTCTGTTCGACCTCGTGCAGGAAATAGTACTTTCCTTCGAATTCGCTGACAGCGAGCTCTTCCGTTGCATCACCATAGGAAACCGTGCCGTTTTCGCGGATGGTCAGGCTGTATTCGATGCTGTTCTGCTCGTCCTTGGCGGTGAAGATGCCGACCTGATCGGCGTCGAAGCTAAGCTCGCTCTGCTTGAGCAGGAACCAGCCGTCCTGCTCATTTGTAAATACGATCATACCATTGACAAAGCGGAAGTTTATGAAGATTCCGCCCTGCTCGCCCATAGGACAATCAAAGGAGTACTCGGTATCGTTATTTGACCAAATCCACACGGTGGCTTTTTCGACACTGTACATGCCGGTCAAGTCAACGGTGCCATCGTCGTTGATGGTCATCGTTTGCTCGCCGTTGTTGCGAATATAGGTACCTTTTTGCGCCTCGGTAAATGTTGCCCGCACAGCCATCGGGTCGCTGTAACCGACAAGCAAAATCTGATGTGTTTCGGGATCGAAGGTTATGTAGAATTGACCATCTTGACTTACGACGACGGACCCATCCTCGGGATACGCCACATCCCATGTGCCGTTCAGACGAACCTTGAATTCGTCGCCGGCCTTCAAATTGAGCATTCCTTGGGTAGCCAGCCCCCATTCATCATTAGGCACGAGAATATAGTCCGCTTTGCCGTCCTCTCCCCAATTCGTGAACGAACCGCAGACGCCCCAAACATCCTCATTCTCAACGGGTTGGGTCGGGTCTTTCGGATCGGTCGGTTTGCTCGGGTCCATCGGATCGGTCGGATCCGTGGGATCCGTGGGATTGGTGGGATCAGTCGGATCGGTCGGATCCGTGGGATCGGTGGGATCGGTCGGATCCGTGGGATCGGTGGGATCGGTCGGATCCGTGGGATCGGTCGGATCCGTAGGGGCGGTCGGATCGGTGGGATCGGTCGGATCGGTGGGATCGGTCGGTTTGTTCGTCGGAGCCGTCGTCGACGCAGTCGTCGGATTTTCCGACTGACAGCCGACAAACAGTGCCGTTACGGACACGATCACGAGCAGCAGCGCCATGATCGTCCATGCTTTTTTGCTGAATTTCATAATATCTCCGCCTTTCTGTTTTTTATATACCGCGCACGGTATTCACAGATATTATACACAAATGTGCCCCCCTTTGTCAAGGCGTGATCGGCGTGAAGCAAGCCTTGTCGGCGCTTTTCATCAGTTCCGCCAAAAACGGGGAACGATTTTTCCCATTTTTTCCAATTTTGCAGCTTTTTGCCGTTTTTTGCGGGGCAGGATGCCCTGCCCCGCATTTCGTGTCAAACCGTGCCGGTGACGGTCAGTGTGGCCGTGCCCGGGGTGACGGTATACGTGCCGTCCGTATTCTGCGTAAACGTGGCGGCAGGCACGGTCAGCTGTCCCGCGACCGTCGTGAAAACGCCCGTGGTTTCGTTATACGTGTAATTCGTGCCCGCCGTCCATGCCGTGCCGTTGAAGCTGACGCCGATCGCGCGCAGACGCGGGTCGAAGGTATCCGTCAGCTGCAGGCTGTCGCTTGCTGCCGCGGCCGTGGAGCCGTAGTTTTCGATCACGAAGGTGTACGTCAGCTGTCCGTTTTCCTGCACTACGGTCGGGCTGAGCGCCTTCGTGATGCGCAGTTCGACCGCCGTGCGGTTATTCACGGTCGCTTGCGCCGTCAGCGGCGTGGTGATGCCCGCTCCGGTGACGGTCGCGGTGTTGGTGATGCTCGCCTCCTGCCCCAAGGGTGCATAGTTCGTCACATCCGCCTCATACACGATCACGACATTTCCGCCCGCAGGCACGGTGATCCCGCTGAAGCTTAGCGGAGGCCCCACCGTGACCGTCGGTGCTGCGGAAAGTGTACCGTTGACGAAATAGCGGATCGTTCCCTCGCGATAGCGAAGCGGGTACAGCGTCGTCGTGCCGAAGGCATAGCCGCCCAGATCGTCGCTGACCGTCACGCCCGTGACCGCGGAGGCACCTGTGTTCGTCAGGGAGATCGCATAGCTGAGTTTCCCGCCCTGCTCGTACAGGTCACTGACGACTGCCTTCGTCACGCTCAGTGTTTCCACCAGCTCACCGACGACGGTATTCGAATCCGTCGAGCCGCCGCTGTAGGACAGCGTTGCGTAATTCGTAAATCTTGCCATAAAAACACGCTCCTGTCATTTTTTCGGGAGTTCCCTCCCCGCACATTCTATGAGCGCGTGTCGAATTTCGTGTTTTGCCGCGATAAAAATCGGAAAGAACTGCCATTTTCGAGTACGGATTCTTCGACTCGCTTTCGCTCGCTCAGAATGACACGAGGATCGGCTACTTCTTTGATATGCAGAAATCGGGCGTGCCACAGCACGCCCGATCGGTCATTCGATATGGGTATGGTTGGAAATGTGCTCTTCGCAGTAGCAGTGATAGCCGTTGCAACGTGAGCAATAGCGAAACTCCAGCTCGGGATTGGTGACATCCGTCCGCCCGCAGACGGTGCAGCGGTGCGTGTAGGGCGTTTTCGGCTGTGCGGTGCTCGCCTCGTACGAGCCTGCGTCCGGGAACGGAATGGTGCCCGTTTTCGGCGTGTCCTTTTTCTTCCCCTTTTTGCGGAACAGCCGCCGCGCGTTGACGCGCCAGCTCATCGGGATGACATTGAGCACATCTTTTCCGAAGAAGAGGAAATAGTTGCCCAGCGCCACGAGCGGGAACAATCCGTGCGGGAAGGCCGTGACGATGAATGTATAATGAATAACTTCATAGAACGTGATCGCCAAATAAAACAGCGCGAAGATCCACGCCTTGACGGGAATGATGAAAAAGAGCAGAAAATGCGTGTCGGGGTACAGCGTCGCATAGCCGAGGAACAGGCTCAAATTCAGATACGAGCCCATGTCGTAGTAAAACTCCGGATCCATGTACCATCGGACACCCTGATAGGTAAATTGCACATTGCCCAACGCCATCGCGAAAATATCCATCAGCAAAATGCCGCCGAGGTAGAACAGATTGAAGCGGCAGGTGCCCCATGCGTTTTCCATCGCGCGTCCGAGCGAATAATAGCAAATGAGCGAAACGGCGACGAGCAGGATATTGCCGCTCTGGTTGGTCAGCGGATAGGAAAACAGCCGCCAAAGTTCGCCGTGCAGCACCGCATCGCGGTCAAAGCGCAGAAATTCGTAAAGTCCGTCGTTGCCGCTGGCAAAAGTGAACAAATACACCAGCGCCTGCCCGATCGTCAGATACAGCATCAGGTTCGGGATGCCTTTGTCGCGGTGTTTGAAGCAAAATCGCTCGAAGCGATTTCTCGATTTTTCCATGGTCTTCATCTCCATTGCTTAGTAAAAGTGATTATATCAGCAAAGTATGAAAAAGTCTAGCGCATAATTGTGAAAAAACGGAAAAATAACACTTGACTTTTTACAAATTTCGAGTAGAATATACCCGAACTGCATACAAGCCTTATCAAGAGCGGTGGAGGGAACGGCCCGATGAAACCCGGCAACCTGTTTATTCAAGGTGCCAAATCCGGCGGCAAACGAAAGATGAGGATTCGATATAACGCAC
>CAYOZT010000105.1:0-4421 GCA_964408545.1 uncultured Oscillospiraceae bacterium
ACGGCGGCTACGCCATCGGCGCTTTCAACGTCAACAACATGGAGATCGTTCAGGCGATCACCGAGGCTTGCAAGGAGGAGCACGCTCCCGTTATCCTGCAGGTCTCCAAGGGCGCCCGCGCCTATGCCAACCACACTTACCTCGTCAAGCTCGTCGAGGCTGCCGTCATCGAGTGCCCCGAGATCCCCATCGCCCTGCACCTCGACCACGGCGACAGCTTTGAGACTTGTAAGTCCTGCATCGACGGCGGCTTCACCTCCGTCATGATCGACGCTTCCTCCAAGCCCTTCGACGAGAATATCGAGATCACCAAGCGCGTCGTCGAGTATGCACACGACCACGGCGTCGTCGTCGAAGCGGAGCTCGGCGCACTGGCAGGCGTGGAAGACGAAGTTTCCGTCGAAGCCGACAGAGCGCACTACACCCGTCCCGAGGAGGTCGAGGAATTCGTTGCCCGCACCGGCTGCGACAGCCTCGCCATCGCCATCGGTACTTCCCACGGCGCATACAAGTTCAAGCCCGGCACGAATCCGCAGCTGCGTTTCGACATTCTCGAGAAGATCATCGAGAAGCTGCCCGGTTTCCCCATCGTGCTGCACGGTTCTTCTTCCGTCCCGCAGGAGTATGTGGAAATGGTCAACACCTACGGCGGCGCCATGCCCGGCGCCATTGGCGTGCCCGAAGATCAGCTGCGCCACGCCGCGGAGCTGGCCGTTTGCAAGATCAACATCGACTCCGATCTGCGCCTTGCCATGACGGGCACCATTCGCAAGTTCTTTGCCGAGCATCCCGACAAGTTCGATCCGCGCGAGTACCTGAAGCCCGCCCGCGCCAACATCAAGGAGCTCGTCCGCCACAAGCTGGTCGACGTTCTCGGCTGCGCCGGAAAAGCCTGATTTGCCCGAAGATCCTCCCCGAAAAACGGGAGGATCTTCCTTTATCGTCCTTTCCAACCGACGGTTGGAAAACTTTTTTCGAAATTCAACCTTTGATTGCTTGCTTTTTTTGAACTTTTCGGCTACTTTAGAAGCGTGATCACACAAAAAACATTTAGGGAGTTGTTTACATTATGACCATCGGAAATATGATCGCCGTCTTGCGAAAAGAAAAGAATATGACACAGGAAACGCTGGCCAACGCCTTGGGTGTCACCAATCAGGCAGTTTCCAAATGGGAGTCGGAGCAGAGCTGTCCCGATATTGCGCTGCTGCCCGCCATCGCCGATCTGTTCGGCGTTTCTCTCGACTATCTGTTCGGCCGAACGGAGGCTCGCATGGCCGATACCCTGTCCCTGCCGTGGGAAAATGACGATACCGTCCGCATCGTGGTGTATCAAGGGCACCGCTATCTGTCCGACTACGCCAAAGCCGATGAGATCACCGTTCGTTTGGACGATGTCGTGATCCAGAATGTGGAGTGCGCCGTATCTTTGGCCATTGAAGGCGATGTCTGTCGGAACGCCACCGCAGGAGGAAACCTCAGCTGCAACGATGTGATGGGCGATGTACACGCCAAGGGCAGCGTATCCTGCGAAGAGGTCAAGGGCAGCGTGTACGCCGACGGCAGCACCAATTGCGAGGATGTCGGCGGCAATGTCACCGCCGGAGGCAGCGTCAACTGCGACAACGTTACGGGAAACGTCAGCGCCGGCGGCAGCATCACTTGCGACAGCATCGGCGGCAGCGTCGACGGCGCCAATGTCATCGACGGCATTGTCAGCGACGGCAAAAGGCAAGTGATCGAATTGAACAACGGCGGCACGCGCATTGAGATCATCCGACCGGATCGCGGTGAAGACGAATGAGAAAATCGGAGCAGGGGATACCCTCTGCTCCGATCGTATTTTTGTCTTTGCGGCAAGACGCGCTTATTTTTGATACTCGAATTCGAAATCGTAGATATCCACGGTGTCGCCGTCTTGAATGCCCATTTCCTCCAGCCGCGTGAACAGACCGCTCTTGCGCAGCAAAATATCGAAATGGTTGAGCGCCTCGTAATCGTCAAAATCGATATTTTGCACCAGTTTTTCAAGCCAACTGCCCGTGATCACCCACGTGCTTCCGAGATGCTCGATCTGCATCTCGTTCGAATCGGCATTTTCGGGTGCCTCCTCGACGAAATCGGGCTCGTACACGGTCACGGGGGGCAAAGTGCTCAGCTTTTGCGCGACGATCTGCATGAGCTTGCGCGTGCCCTGTGTCGTGCCCGCGGAAATTTCGTACAGCTCGCAGCCTGCCGCCTCGACGACCTTGCGCAGCCGCGTAAGATTATCCGAATCCGGCTCGAGCAGATCGATCTTGTTCGCCGCGACGATCATCGGACGGTTGCTCAGATCGACGCTGTAGCTGTGCAGCTCGTCGCAGATGGCGTTGAAATCCTCCACGGGATCGCGTCCTTCGCTGCCCGAAACGTCCACAACGTGCACGAGCAGTCGGCAGCGGTCGATGTGGCGCAGAAAATCGTGCCCGAGCCCCGCGCCTTCCGACGCGCCTTCGATGATGCCGGGGATATCCGCCATGACGAAAGACACGCCTTCGTCGACGTAGATAACGCCGAGATTCGGGAACAGGGTGGTGAAGTGGTAGTTGGCGATCTTCGGCCGCGCGTTGGAAGTCACGCTCAGAAGCGTGGACTTTCCGACGTTCGGGAAGCCGACCAGACCGACGTCGGCCAGCAGCTTGAGTTCCAGCACGATGTCGCGTTCCTGCCCCTTTGTGCCGACCTTGGCAAAGCGGGGGATCTGGCGCGTGGGCGTGGCAAAATGGGCGTTGCCCCAGCCGCCGCGCCCGCCCTTGGCGATGACGAAATCCTCGTCCGTGGACATATCGACGATGATGCGATCGGTCTCGGCGTCGCGAACGACCGTACCGCGCGGAACTTCGATCACGAGCGGCTCACCGCGTTTACCGCTCATATTGCGGCCGCGGCCGTTTTCGCCCGATTGCGCGGCGTATTTGCGCTTGTAGCGAAAGTCCAGCAGCGTCGTCATATGGTCGGTCACGCGCAGAATGACGCTGCCGCCGTGACCGCCGTCGCCGCCGTCGGGGCCGCCGGCATTGATATATTTTTCGCGGTGGAAGGCCACCGCCCCGTCGCCGCCGCGCCCGCCGACAACGGTGATTCGCACTTTATCAACAAACATAGCATTTCCTCTTTTGAAAAAAGGGCTGTCGCGGTATGCAACAGCCCTCAAAACGTATGCGTGACTTACTGCTCAGCGTACACGGAGCACTGACGGCGATCCTTGCCCATACGCTCGAAACGGACGGTACCGTCCACGAGAGCGAACAGCGTATCGTCGCTGCCGATACCGACGTTGGTACCGGGATGAATGTGCGTACCTCTCTGGCGAACCAGAATGTTGCCGGCCAGAACGAACTGCCCGTCGGCACGCTTCACGCCCAGACGCTTCGCCTTGGAATCACGACCGTTCTTGGTAGAACCGCCGCCCTTATGGTGAGCGAAGAACTGAATGCTAATCTTCAGCATGGTGTTACACCTCCAAAACTTCGATATAATCAGGATAGTCTTCCCTGAAAGAGAGCAACGTGACCATCATGCCCGACAGGACCGCCTGGACCGTTTCTTCTTCATCGCAGGAAGCTGGGAGTGTCAGGGTGATGCGAGCATCTTCCTCCTTGACACGGACCTTGGCTTTTGCGCCACACACATCATTGATGGTAGCCTCAGCCATGGTAACGACAGCGGAGATGGCGGCGCAGACAATGTCGGAGCCGGCCTCAGCATATCCGCTGTGACCGGAGATGGAGAATCCTGTGATTCTGTCATTCTCGGTAAAAAATTCGCACTTTGTCATAATTTCAATTACAGGACGACCTTGGTGATCTCCACCTTGGTGTAGGGCTGACGATGGCCGATGTGCTTCTTTTCGCCCTTCTTGGCCTTGTACTTGATGACGTCGATCTTCTTGCCCTTGCCGTTCTTGACGACCTTGGCCTCGACCACGGCACCTGCGACAACGGGAGCGCCGATGACGCTGTTCTCACCGTCCATCACGGCCAGAACCTGCTCGAACTTGACGGTAGCGTTTTCCTCTGCATTGAGTTTTTCAATGAAGAGAACGTCGCCCTCGGCGACCACGTACTGCTTACCACCGGTAACGATAACTGCTTTCATTTCTTGTTTTCACCTACTTCATGTTTGTAGTCTCGCTCTAAAGGCGGGCACGCTTTGGGCGCACCAACTTGAGCCCCTTCGATGCGGCTGTCCTATTTTAGCACCGATCGGTCGGCAAGTCAAGCACTTTTTCACAAAAAATTCGCATTTTCACAAAAAATCACCGAAAAAATACGCGCCGCGCGCGACTGTGCCGAAAGGGCGCGAAAAAAGAATTGACAAAAAGCAGACGATATGCTATTATAATGAAAATTTCGCTTGACGAAGGAGGCGAGGGTCGTGTA
>CAYOZT010000106.1:0-4315 GCA_964408545.1 uncultured Oscillospiraceae bacterium
TCATTTCATGAGTTGTCCAAAATTATTATACCACATTCGCTCGCTCGAAATGACACGCGCTTTGCAGCGCGTGGGCGGAAGAGGCATGGCCTCTTCCCTACAGGGCGTGGCAAATATCGGGGCGCGGTGCGTAAATCCGACCGCTCAGGTGTCGGAATGGGGCGGCGGGGACGTGTCCCCGCCCTACTGATCGGTTATGGATTTTTCGGGCGGACAGAGGCGTCCGCCCCTATCGCATATACGGACATTTTCATGCGGGACACCGAGGGCGTCGTCCCCTACGGCTTTCGGTGGGCGGACGCTTTCGCGCCGCGATCATTCGTCGCGTATGTCCTCTTTTTTCTCGGCGGGAAGGACGAAGGGACGGCAGACGACCTCGCAGCGATTGATGGGCGTGCCGAGCGCGTGGAATTTTTCCTCGTAGCCCGTCATGATGCCGACGACGCCGTGCTCGTGCAGATCATGCGTGACATTTTTCACTTCCAGTCCGCAGGCGGCGAATTCCTCCAGCGAAAACGCGAACAGGGGCGCATTATCGGTCTTGAAGTGGATCTCGCCACCGCTGCGGACGACGCGGCAGTATTTATCCAAAAAGCTGCGGTAAGTCAGGCGGCGTTTGCGGTTTTTCTTGCGCGGCCACGGATCGGGGAAATTGATGAACAGGCGGTCGATCTCCTCCGCGGCAAACACTTCTTCGAGTTTTTCGACGTCCATGTCGATGAAAAAGACGTTTTTCAGTCCTGCCTGCAGGGCACTTTCCATGGCGTGCACCATCGCTTCGCGGCATTTCTCCACCGCGATGAGCAGCACGTCGGGATTGGCCGCGGCGGTCTCGACCGTGAATTTTCCCTTGCCGCAGCCGACCTCCAGCCACAGTGCCGTCGCGTCGGGCTTGAGCGAGCGCCAGTTGCCGCGCTTTTCGGCGGGCTCGGCGATCTGTACGGCGGCGCAGCGCTCCATGCGCGGCGACAAATTTTTCATTTTGCGCATTCTCATATCGTGATTTCCTCTTTTTGGCATATTTTTCTGCATACATTATAGCACGCTTTGCGCGCTGCGTCAATTCCTTCGAGCGGGCGGAATTTTCTCCCAAAACTTTCGACTTTTTCAGCGTTTACAATGCGCCAAGCTAGGCATATTAAGAGGGCAGAGAAATAAGGAGGGTGTGACCATGAAAAAACGCATCATTTTATGGATATTATTATGTATCCTTTGCCTGTATCCGACGGCACTGCCCGCTGCGGCACTGGAGCTGACCGCCGTCGGGCAGGTGGTCGCGCTGGAGCTGACGGACGGCAGCGTCACCATCGCGGAGTTTGACGAAACCTTCGGCAGCGCCGCACAAAAAGCGGGGCTTTGTGTGGGCGACCGCATCGTCAGCATCGACGGAAAAGAGATCCGCAGCGCCGACGACGTGCGGCAGGCACTTCGCGTGTCCAAGGGGACGGTGCGCATCCGTCTGCAGCGGCAGGGAAAGACGCGCGAGATCAAGCTCGCTCCGCACATCAGCGCCGACGGCCCGCGTCTGGGCGTGCTGCTCAAGCAGGGCGTCACGGGCATCGGCACGGTCACGTGGTACGATCCGCACAGCGGAAAATTCGGGATGCTCGGGCACGGCGTGAATAACGGCAGCGGCGAATTGGTCGAAATGGACGTCGGCACTGCATACCGCTCGCGCATCGTCGCGGTCACGCGCGGACAGATCGGCCGCCCCGGACAGCTGCAGGGCGCGGTCAGTGCGGCGGAAAGCGTCGGCTCGCTTTATAAAAACAGCGCGCAGGGCGTCTTCGGCGTGACGGAAAACGGCTGGGAAGGACGCCGCGTCGAAACGGCGGCATCCGCCGAGATCACCACGGGTGCGGCGAGCATCCTTTGCACCGTGGACGGCGAAGCGCCGCAGGAGTATTCTGTGGAGATCCTCAAGCTTTATCCCAAAAACCACGGCACGGGGCGAAACCTTTTGCTGCGCGTGACCGACGCGCGGCTGCTCGATCACACGGGCGGCATCGTGCAGGGAATGTCCGGTAGCCCGATCCTCCAAAACGGCAAACTCATCGGCGCCGTCACGCACGTTCTGGTCAACGATCCGACAACCGGATATGGGATCTTCATCGAAAATATGCTCGACGCGGCATCATAAGCGAGGGGCTGCCTCAAAATAGATCATTCTGAAATTCAGGAAAAAAAAGCCGTGAAAATCCAAATGTTCCTCGGATTTTCACGGCGCATTCTAATTTTTATAGAAGCTGTTCTTGTTTAATTCTCATTTTGAGACAATCCCCCTTATTTTTCAAAGTCGGGAATGATCACATTGGAAGGTTTGTAGTATTTCTCATATATTTGTTTACAATCTTGATCACATCCCCTGCCGTAACGAGGGCGGATTTGAAAGTTTTCAGACTTCAACATCCTGCAAATATGTATTTTGTCCAGCTGCTCTGCTATTCGTTCGTGCGTCAATTCCTCTTTGGGAATTGACAGGAACACATCGAGGACATCGTTGATTGGGACGATATGTTCGTCGTGGAAAACGCTTCGAAACACAAAGCCGCCCTTCTTTTTCAAATCGACCGGCTCCGCCTCACTGCTTGCCCCGGTATACCGTTCGATTATGATCGGGGCACGGCATGTTATCCAGTCTTGATAATGATATCGCCAAATGTTTTGCTCCTCTAAACCGAGTTCTTTCCATTTTTTCGCAGCTTGGACAGAGAGATGTTTACGCTCGGAAGGGACATCCACTTGCCGAAGTATTTGACCAAGCAAGTATTTTGCGCTCCAGAGCGTCCGCCCGCCGTTCTTTTCGGGAATGACCAAGTATGGACGAGCGCTTGTGGTATCTTGGTGAGGTTCGCAGTTTTTAAGCATTGTCAGAATGATATCCAGTGTAGCGGTGCCGGCCATTTATCTTTTCTCCTTGAAGCAATGTCAGCTTTGATGCAAGTATATCATATTATGTCCTTGTTAACAAGCATTAAATGTCAAAAAGGAGTATTTTTATGTTTATTAACAAGGGGGCAAACGGCGAAAATAACATCTGCGGAAAGCAAGTCGCGCGTTATAGAAAGCAGTCGGGAAAGTCGCAGCGAGAATTGGCCGACGCACTGCAGATATTGGGACTGGATGTAGACAAGAATGCTATACAGCGAATCGAAGCGGGAAAGCGTTTTGTGACCGATATTGAGATTGTTTATCTTTGCCAAGCGCTGAAAGTTTCGGTCAGCGAATTACTGGGACTATCCTAATCTGTAAGGACCTGCGTTCTCGACGGTCCGCAAGCGGTACGCTCCGTAGAGGACGACACTCTCGGCGTCCCGCGATGACCATGGATGAACGGTATGGAGAAGGCGACTGTCCGCCCGATGCGAAACGCTATTGGTAGGGATCGTCGGGAATGCCGGAATGCCGATTGACGGACAAATGCGATCGACTGTAAATTTTCCCCAAACTCGCCCGCATCGCATCCTTGACGATTGGCACGCACGTTCTGGTCAACGATCCGACAACGGGGTATGGGATCTTTATCGAGAATATGCTCGATGCGGCGGGGTAAGATTATGGGGAGGCCGAGCCTTCCCATATTTCTTGTTGACAATATCACGATACCGTGATATAATAACCGCATCAGAATAAGGAGGTCGATTTCACGATGCCTGTTTTATCAAGGTTTTACGGAATTATTATTAGAATGTATTTCCTGCAAAGCGAGCACAATCCACCTCACATCCATGCGCTTTATAACGAGGATGTTGCGGCAATCGATTTCATGACCGGCGAGGTCATTGAAGGTCATCTTCCCCAGAAAGCGTTGGCTATGGTGCGAGAATGGCTTGCCATCCACAAGGATACTTTGCAGGAAATTTGGAACACGCAGGAGTTTCAAAAAATTCCTCCGTTGGAGTAAGGAGGCAGTTTATGTTCCACAAAGTCAAAAGTGTATCTTCCCTTGCCGATTTTAAGCTGAGTGTTCAATTCAGCGAGGGCGTGACCAAGCTGTACGATGTGAACCCTCTGCTTGAGAAAATTCCCGCATTTCTCTACCTCAAAGAAAATCCGGAAGAATTCACCTGCGTTACCGTCGATGTGGGCGGCTACGGCATTATTTGGGGTGACGAGCTGGATTTGAGCTGTGACGAGTTGTGGGAACACGGCGTACAGGTGGACACTCCCTTTGACGGGCTTATGGCATTCAGCGATGCCACCGAGCTTTGGGGACTGAACGAAAGCACGTTGCGAAAGGCAATCACTTACGGAAAATTGGTAAACGGTGTGGATGTCTGCAAGTTCGGCAAACAATGGGTCGTTTCCGTGGATG
>CAYOZT010000107.1:0-4288 GCA_964408545.1 uncultured Oscillospiraceae bacterium
GCAGACATGGGGGCGGCAGATCGTCCCGGCGTTCCATGCGCTGGACGATGCGAACCGGGAACTATACAAAGATTCTACGGGATACCGTGCGCCCCTGTTTGAAGTGGACTATATAGCGGATACCATCTTTACAAACGCCCGGCAAAGTGCCACGGAGGGCGCACAGGATGGGCAATGATGTAATGATCGTATCCGTTCGCCATGTCCCACTGAATGAATCTGAAAGCGTTCTAAAGAACTGGAACGCCAAAGAACAGGGGTATCTATTCTCCATTGTTGCCCCTGATAAAGATATCAGCAACTATCTGGAAAACAAATACATTTATGAAAGGATTTTGAAGAATGAGCAAGTATAACGAATTTGCCCGGAGACTGGACAAGGCTTTCCGGGATGTAGTGCAGGAGTATAACGATTTGGTTATGACCCTGAACGCCGCAGAGAAAGAGGTTGACCGCTATTCTGTTGTCCATAGCAGTCTTGAAGCAGCACAGAAAGAAGCGGCAGTTGCAAAACTGAAAGCCGCAAAGGAGGAACACCGCTGGAACGCCCGGAAACTGTTTGACCAGTTTTGCAGGGATGTGGACGGTATCACAATGGATTTGAAAAAGGCCGCCGCAAGTGAAAATGTCGTGAACCCTGCTGACATTGATGCAAATGCTATGGAACTGCTGAAAAGCGGCATTATGACCGCCGCCGACTATGCGGAAATGGTCAACCGTTACAGCGGCAACGCAACCATGTTGCGGCTGATTGCCAAGTACGCAAATGAAACACGGCAGATGGTCGATGATCCCATTGAGCGGCAGAGAATCGGAACGGCTATGCTGGCCGCTCAGGAGGGTAGCACCAGCGTGGTGGAACGGTTTGAAACCCTTGCAGCAGTGGCAAAGACCTATTGCGGTAAAAATGCCCCCGATTCTATCAAGTATGTTCAGTCCATGCAGGAAGAATGGAACGGCGCAGATATTCAGGCTGAATTGGAGAATTTCTAACGTGGGAATCAAATTAACAGATAATTCCGACAAAGTCCTTGCCGAAATGCAAGCGGCGGTTATCCGTGCGTTAGAAAAGTGTGGACTTACCGGGGAAGGATATGCGGCAAAGTTATGCCCTGTTGATACTGGCAACCTCCGAAACAGTATTTCTCATGCCGTAGATTCCGGCGAAAATGCGGTTTACATTGGCAGTAACGTGGAGTATGCGGCATATACGGAATTAGGGACGGGTATCTACGCAGAGGGTGGCGGTAGACCTACACCGTGGGTGTATCAGGATGCAAAGGGCAACTGGCATAGAACACACGGCAACAGGCCACAGCCGTTTATCAAGCCCGCAGTTGCAAACCATCAGGGCACATACATAAAAATCATACAGGACGAATTGAAGGGAAAATGATGGGGTCAGTTTGACTGACCCCACAAAATAAAGGAGAGTGAGAAAATGAATATTGTGATCGGGGTGCTATTGTTCCTTGCTGGCGGCGGTGTCGGATTCGTGCTTGCTTGTGTTGGCATGGTACGCATGACTATCAAGCTAGAAAGGGAGGGCAAAAAGAGTGAGCGAAAAAACGAAGTATGAGCGGAACATGAAAAAGGTTGCCAAAACATACATTACAAAAACCATCGATACGGCGTTAAAAGCGTTTGAGATCGGTTTGGAAGATGGCAAAAATGGCAGGATTCCGAATGTTCCACGCCTTCCCGGAAAAGATGCAAGTATGAAGGTGTATTCTATTACCATATTTGCACGGGAAATGTACATGGACGGTTATAAGGCCGGGAAGAAAATGAGGTGAATATGGTAAATGGATGTATTTGACCTTTTTGCCAAAGTAACCCTTGATACCGGTGATTACAAAAAAGGCGTAGATGGTGTAAAAAATTCCTCTGAACAGATGGAAGCACAAATGCACAGCTTACAAAGCATGGCCGATGCAATGGCTGGCCGTGTGAAAGTCCTGTCAGCCAGATTTGACGAGGAAAAAACAAAACTGTCTGAGTTGTCCGCAAAGCTGAATGAATCCATTGCAGTTAATGGCGAAACGTCCGAGGAAACTCAGAAATTAGCTGACCAATTCGCCAAAGCGCAAGCAAAGGTGAAGTCCCTGGGGGCGCAGTTGACCACTGCGGCGGCAGAATCGGCAAGGGTAGATGAACAGCTTGAAGCCTTAAAAAACGGCACTGCGGAAGTTGAGGACGGGATGGATGATGCAGGAAAATCCACCGAAAAATTCTCCGATAAACTCAAGGCAGCAGAAAGCGGAATTGCATCTTTCGCCGAAAAGCTACAAAGCGGCCTTGCCACTGCGGCGAAGATCGGCGGGGCAGCGTTAACGGCAGCATCCGCCGCCGTTGGCTTTTTGACCAAAACAAGCATTGAACAGTATAGCGAATATGAACAGCTTGTCGGCGGCGTTGAAACGCTTTTCAAGACATCTTCTGACGTTGTGCTGGGCTATGCAAATAAAGCATATGAAACCGCTGGCCTATCCGCAAATGATTATATGTCCACGGTAACGGGCTTTTCTGCTTCCCTGTTGCAGAGCTTAGACGGTGACACGGCAAAGGCCGCAGAGAAAGCAAACCTTGCTATTACGGATATGTCTGACAACGCTAACAAAATGGGAACGGATATGGCATCTATCCAAAATGCCTACCAGGGATTTGCCAAGCAGAACTATACCATGCTGGACAACCTGAAATTGGGCTATGGCGGCACAAAAGAGGAAATGCAGCGGCTTTTGAAGGATGCGGAAGCACTTTCGGGGGTAAAGTATGATCTTTCCTCTTACTCTGATATTGTGGATGCAATTCACGTTGTCCAGACAGAAATGGGAATCACCGGAACGACTGCCCTTGAAGCAAGTACAACTATTGAAGGTTCTGTAAACTCTGCAAAGGCCGCATGGCAAAACCTCATGACCGGAATTGCAGACGAAAACGCCGATATCGCTGGGCTTGTTGGCTCTTTCGCTGATAGCCTTTTGATTGCCGGTGAAAACATTATTCCACGAGTTATGCAAATTCTGGAAGGTGTGGGAGATGCAATCCTTGAATTATCTCCCGTAATTTCGGAAGCCGTTCCGCAACTGGTAGAGGGCATTTTACCAGAATTGATTTCAACGGGTGCAACGTTGCTTTCTGCGGTTGTGAATGGCGTTGTTGCGGCTATCCCCAGTCTGTACAATGCCCTTATGGGCGGCGTAGAAACCATTCTGACGGATGTTTTCGGGGTGACGGAAGAAAATGCAACGGCGTTTTCAGAGGGCGTTACAGGCGTTATACTTGCCATTGGGGACGGCTTTTCCGCACTTGTTACATCGGCACAGACGGAAGGAACCTTCCTGAATGAAGTGTGGACAGGATTGCAGGAAGCAGGGCAAGCCCTGGGTGATTTCTTCTCTGCACTGTTTGACACAATTTCCACCGCTTTCCAGTGGTGTGTGGAACAGATCAACACGGAAGGAACGCTGCTGAATACCTATGTTACCAAAACATGGGACAGTATCAAAACCGTTGTCCAAGCGGCCATTGACGTGGTTACGGACATTATTGAAGTATTCACGTCTGTCCTTGAAGGTGACTGGTCTGGAGCATGGGCATCTGTTGAGAGTATCGCTAAAACCACATGGGATGCAATCAATACGATTGTGACAAATGTTGTCGATACAATCAACGGTTTTCTTGCGACAATGGTTGACACGGCTAAAGACCTTGTTGGCCAATTCATTGATGCAATGGCGCAGAAATTTGCCGAAATCTATTCGGAAGCTTCTGGATGGGTACAAGATTATATTATTGCTCCTATTACCAAAAAGGGACAAGACCTGTACGATGCAGGTAAAAACCTGATTGATAAGATGTGGCAGGGTCTGAAAGATGCGTGGTCAAAGGTGACAGAATGGTGGGACGGCTTAACGTTCTCCAACAAGACGGCACACGCAACCGTTGAAACCAGCGGTTCCCACAAGAACGGTCTGAATTATGTTCCGTACGATGGGTATGTTGCAGAGCTGCACCGTGGTGAGTCTGTATTGACCGCCGAAGAAGCCAGCTTGTGGCGTGCCGGGTTGACTAATGATCGCTCCGGTGGAGGAAATTTCTATTTGACCCAAAATATTGACGTTGTACCTCAGACCCCTGCGGAATTTGCAGCGGCAACCGAAGCATATTTCCAGCAGGCCAGATGGGTAATGGCATTTTAAGAGGGAGGTGAACCAGCAGCCCCGTGGCGCCGCCCGGATTGTCGAAGCACTGACAAGAGGAAGCGAACCACGGTAGAAACAAA